>JAGMCN010000013.1 GCA_023129235.1 Caldifarciminota bacterium
TGGTTCCAGCACTCATTTTTGCTTTCAATGACTAATGAGGAGAAATCTTGCTTTAAGTCTGTTCTTACTCATGGGCTTATTCTTGATAAGGAAATGAAGAAAATGTCCAAATCGCTTGGGAATGTCATATCTCCGATGGGCATAATTGAGAAACAAGGGGCAGATATTTTGAGACTTTATTTCTCGGCACTTGATTATACCTGCGATGTGCCATTTGACCCCGATGGACTTGAATCAGCTGTCACAGCTTACCGAAGAATTCGCAATACATTTAAGTTCTTGCTCGGCAACCTTTATGATTTTGAAACAAAACTCCCTTACGATGAATTGCTTGAGCTTGACAGGTTAATGTTACACAGACTTGCATTACTTACAAAAAAGGTCAACCTTGCTTATGAAAACTTTGAATTCTATAAAGTTTATCATAGTATCTACAACTACTGCACGCTTGATTTATCAAAATTTTATCTTGATATATTGAAGGACCGACTTTATACTTATGGCAAGAATTCTTTGGAGCGAAGAAGCGCCCAAACAACATTATATGAAATTCTATTGGCTCTTGTGAAACTTGTAGCACCTATAATTCCTTTTACCGCAGAGGAAGTTTGGCAACATATAACTCTCAACTCGCAACTCATAACTCATAACTCAAAGAGTGTGCATCTTGAGTTACTCCCTGAAGCCAATCTTGAATGGATAGACGAAAAACTTGCCAAAGACTATGAGCTGATAGAAGCTATACGGGATGATATTCTTCTTGCACTTGAATCTGCAAGGAACAAAAAACTCATCGGAAATACACTTAAGGCAAAAGTAACGTTATGGACTAAGGATAAAAGCACGAGGGACTTTCTTCAGCAGAAACTGCCGAACTTACCGAATATTTTCATTGTCTCGCAGGTAAATATTGATAAAGTCCCGGAGATGTCACACCTCAAGAAAGTAGATGCATTTATTGATAAAGCAGAAGGTGAACGATGTGAGCGATGCTGGATATGGTCTAAAGATATCGGACTATCTTCAGAACACCCAACACTTTGTCCCAAGTGTATAAATGTATTAAAGGAGGATAATTATGAATGCTAAAAAACTTGAATATTTTAAGAAACTCCTGCTTGCAAAAAAAAAGGAACTTGAAGATGAATTGGGTGAGCTTGAAGTGAAATTTAATGTCTCGCAACAAGACTCTTCCTCCGACCTCTCTTCTCATCCAACGCATGTGGCTGATATTAGCGGAGATGCAGAAGATAGGGAATCTCGCTCTTGTTTAATCACTTCAATGGTTGAAGAACTTGCTCAAGTCAACCGTGCTATTAAAAAAATATATTCTGACTCCTATGGGATTTGCGAAAAGTGTAACTCCAAAATATCGCCGAAAAGGCTTGAGGCAATCCCTTATGCAGAACTTTGTATTAAATGTGGAAAAAATTCTTAACGCTTTTGCACGGCATTCTGCGAACCAGAATCTTCTGGATAAGTCTAATTGTCCTTGTTGCAGACCAATTAACGAAATTCTGGGTTTGGAAAACCAACGCAAATGTGTCAGTTATTGGAGATTTTCTGAGAATTACTACCACTCAAAATCCTTATGGAATTTTTGGGCTCCGTTATAAAATCCCTATTCTCCCAATTACCGGCCTTGCGATTTGTGCAATCTTTATAATATTATATAAATCTAAACTGCTTCCGCTTTCTCTGATATTAGGAGGAGCAATTGGAAATTTTATAGACCGTATAAGAATCGGTGCGGTTATAGACTGGATTGATATTGGGGTAAATAACACCAGATGGTATGTCTTTAATATTGCAGATGCAAGCATAACTATTGGAATCCTCTGGCTCATCCTCAAGGAAATAAAAAGAAAGTGAAAAATTCTAAAATGGATTTAGAAATAACCACAAAGGCTCAAAGACTCAAAGGTCACAAAGTTTCTAAAAATTATTTTTCGTTCTTTGTGTTCTTCGTGCCTCTGTGTCTTTGTGGTTAAAATTTGTAGTTTAATCAGGAGGATATTATGATGGTAATGCGTAAATTGAGAAAAAAGATGAGAGTATTTCTTTGGTTTGCTATCGTTGTATTTGTAGCTGGAATGACTGCTATGATGGTGGGGGACGGAGGACGAAAACCTACTCCAACAGAACAAGGAAAAGTTGGTGAAATTTACATAAAACCTACTTCTGCTTGGCAGAAAATTAAGAGCTGGACCCGCAAAGAGAAAATACCTCTTTCTTATCGGGACTACTCAAATCTTCTTGAACACTACAAGAAACAGGGAATCCCAGCCTGGAAATGCAAGAACCTTGCTTTCAGCACGCTCGTAGAAGAAGTTTTAGTAACTCAGGAAATGAAAAAGAGAGGAATTGAACTTACAGATGAAGAAGTTGTTGAAATCATTAAAAATAATCCACCACCTGAATTATTACAGGATACTCTTCTCCTCACAAATGGTGAGTTTGATTATAATAAATACCTCGCTATTATATCTGACCCATCGAACATTAGATGGCTCCAGTCTTATGAACTTCTGATAAGAAGTCAGGTGCCAAGAGAAATCCTATATCAAACTATAACATCAGCGGCAAGACCTACAACCATTGACCTTATTGAAGCTTATGCTCATTCCCACTTGAAACTTACACTGGAATACGCATTAATCCCCAATCCCCAATCCCCAATCTCCAATCCCGAGTTACTGGAATATTACAATACTCATCAGGATGAATTTATGCTTCAAGAGGAGCCAATTATAAATTATGTTGTCTTTCAAGTCCCAATATCCGCAGAAGATGAAGATTACACAAAAGAAATTGCTCAGGAGATTGCAGATTTTGCTCAGGAAGGTGCTTCCCTTGATAGCTTGGCAATAGAATACGGCTGTCAAATCATACAAACTCATTCACGATTCACGATACAGGGTTCACGATTCACGAAAAAAGACGATGGATACCATATAATAAAGGAAGAGAAAGAATTGATTTTACCTATCCGACCGTCTGATGAAAGCTTCGTTCTCACAGAAGATAAAGCATCCGATTTTATATCTGCCGCTAAATCTGATTTCCTCTCCACCGCAAAATCTTATGATTTAGAAGTCCATAAAGGTACGATTTCCGAACTGCCTATCCCTGCTGACCTCTCTTACATTAACCTTGCTGAAAAAGATAAAATTATAGGTCCCATTGAAGGACATAATTGCTTTTATGTCCTTCATACTCTTGGAATACAAGAATCTCCTGTTCCGGAATTCTCTACCCTATCCGATAAAGTGCGAGATAAATATTATCGCTCCAAGGCACAAGAACTTGCCCAAAAACTACTTGACAAAATAACGGGTAGGTTGAAGCCCTCGCTTCAACCTTTTAGGGAAGTCTTACAAGCTAACGGATTTCCTGTTGAAACCCGGGAATTTTCGGTAGGGGCGATTTATGAATCGCCCTTGTTCGCAGAATCCCGTGGACAGGAGATTTTCCTCAAAGCTTCAAATCTTCCCGAGAACGAGACTGGAATTGTGTCAACCGAAGATGGCATTTATCTCGTTCACTGCTTAAAGCACGAAAAACCAGTTCAAGAAGAAATTGAAAAAGCTATCCCTGAAGTGTATCCCGACTGGATAAAAGAGGAAAAGGAAATGATTTACGAAGAGTGGCTTGCGAACCTAAAAACATCTGCAGACATAAAAGACTACCGATACAAAATCCACTAACCCCGCTCAGGATAGCATTAAATCCTTAATCTGTAATCTACGTCCGCGTCCATCTGCGTTATCTGCGGGGAAAGAAAAGCTTTTTATCTTTGTGCGCTTTGTGGTTTAAAAATATTATATCTGTAAAATCTGTGGTTGCGGTTTTTTCTTGACTTTATTTTGAAGCATCTTAAAATCTATGCCAACACGCAAACACTGGCAATCGGATTAAACGGATTCAACTGATATGTTTGATATAAAATTTATAAGAGAGAATATAGAGCTCATTAATCGTGGCATCAAAGAAAAGGGCGAAAGTGTTGACATCAATAAATTTATTAAACTTGATGAGAAAAGAAGAAAACTCATAGGAGAAATAGATGATATAAGGAGAGAGAAGAAAAAACTCTCTCAAGATGTAGCTCAGCTCAAAAGAGATGATAAGGATGCCTCTCGGTTGATTGGCGATTCAAAATCCTTGTCAGAGAAGGAGAAAAAGCTGGATAACGAGCTGCAAGATATTAACTCAGGCATTCAGGAGATAATGGCAGGCATACCGAATTTAGCACACCCAGATATTCCTCGCGACAAGGAAACTGTGGCGCAGGAGTATGGAGAGCCGAAAGAGTTTGACTTCAAACCTCTCGCGGCAGAGAAGCTTTGTGATTCACTTGGGATACTTGATTTTGCTCGTGGTAGCAAAATAGCCGGCACGAACTTTCCTTGCTACCTGGGACTTGGTGCAAGACTTGAGAGGGCATTTATTAACTTTATGATTGATTTGCATACAAAACAGGGATATACAGAAGTATTTCCGCCATTTCTTGCGAATCGGAAATCGATGTTCGGGACAGCTCAACTGCCAAAGCTTGAAGACGATATGTATTTTATCCCCCGAGAGGAGCTTTTTCTAAACCCAACCGCAGAAGTTCCACTTGTAAATTTGCACCAAGACGAGACTTTGAAAGCAGAAAAGCTACCGATTAAGTATGTTGGATATGCCGCCAGCTTTAGAAGAGAAGCAGGTTCCTATGGCAAGGAGACACGGGGATTGAGGAGAGTTCATCAATTCAATAAGGTGGAACTTATAAAATTCACATCGCCCAAGAATTCTTACGAGGAACTTGAGTCAATGCTGAAGGATGCAGAGGAGGTTCTGAAGCTGCTTGGGCTCAGGTATCGTGTGCTGCTTCTTCCCGTGAAGGACTTGAGTTTTGCATCAGCCAAGACATACGACATAGAAGTCTGGGCTTCTGCAAGTCAGGAGTGGCTTGAAGTGTCTTCTGTAAGTAATTGCGAGAGTTTTCAAGCACGGCGAGCAGGGATTAGATTTAAAGAAAAAGGCAAATCCTCAAAAGAATTTGTTCATATTTTAAATGGTTCAGGAGTAGCAACCCCACGTACATTTATTGCCTTGATAGAGCAATATCAAGAAAAGGACGGGAGCATCAAGTTGCCAGATGTCCTCATCCCGTATATGGGCGGGATAGATAAAATCAAGTAATGGAGAGAAAGGAGGGAAAAATGAAGAAGTTTAGTGCTATGCTATTATATGTTACTCTTACTTCTTCTTTGACTTATGCGCAGAGTAGCGTCACAGATAATCCCATTGTGGGGCCGAATCAAATAGTTATTACTGGTGGGTTTATGGTAGCAAACTCCTTGATTGGCGGAGAGGCAGAACTTTGTCTTAACAACCGTTTAGGCATTGAGTTAGGAGTAGGATTTATAGGGGCAGGCGGAGGGGTTAATCTTCATCTCTACACCACAGAGAAAGACGATTATTACTTTAATTTGGAAGGAAAGTATATGCCTGTCCTTGGTTTTTTACCTGCAATTGAGTTCGGAGCAAGGTCATTCTTTGGTGAATCAAAAAAATTTGGATTAGGAGCAGAAATTGGAATAGGAATTCATACATCGGAAAGCAGCTTTACGGTGGGTTCTCAAACATATGAATTTCACAAAGGAGATTCTATGTTGACATATTCTTTGGGATTGGTTGTTAATCTTTAATATAAAAACTAATGGAGAGAAAAGATAAGCGAGCATCAGATGAGCTGAGACCAGTAAAAATAGAGAAGGATTATCTTCGGCATCCCGAAGGAAGCTGTCTTATTGAGCTTGGCAGGACTCAAGTTATATGCTCGGCTACTGTTGAAGAAAGGGTCCCTTTTTTTCTGAGAGACAAGCGGTGCGGGTGGGTAACTGCGGAATATGGAATGCTTCCACGAAGCACAAAAGAGAGAATTCAGAGGAACCGCACATCCGGCAGGATTTATGAGATTCAGAGAATTATTGGCAGGGTTCTTCGGAATGTAACAGACCTTGATTTTATGCCGGGGTTCACGATTGCAATAGATTGTGATGTTATTCAAGCAGACGGAGGGACACGAACTGCCGCAATAACTGGCGGATATGTGGCTCTTTACGATGCCTGCCAATATATGTTGTCTCAAGGGTTAATTGACCATTCGCCAATCCGGGAAGCAGTGGCTGCTGTGAGTTGCGGCATAGTTAATGGAACTCCAATTCTTGACCTTGCTTACGAGGAAGACTCGCGTGCAGATGTAGATATGAATGTCTCTATGACAGAGTCTGGCAAGTTTGTTGAAATTCAAGGAACTGGAGAAGGAAACGCTTTTACTCGCGAGGAACTTGACGCAATGCTAAAACTCGCAGACAAAGGAATAAACGAATTAATCTCAGCCCAGAGGGAAGCACTTTTTTTGAAGCTATAGAGAGATGAAAGAATATACTTCTGCTGGACTAAAGGCTAAACTCCCAAAGATTGAATGCTTCCCCAGTCAATTCAGAGATTATGAAATTACACATATCATTCCTGAGTTCACTTCACTGTGCCCAAAAACAGGTCTCCCGGACTTTGGAACCATAACCATAAAATACATTCCAGACAAATTATGCATAGAGCTTAAGTCCCTTAAGCTATATATAGGAGCTTATCGGAATCTCGGCATCTTTTACGAGAACTCAGTGAATCAAATCTTGAAAGATATAATTAAAGCATCCAAGCCCATTAAAGCAGAAATAACAGGTGAATTTAACCCCCGTGGCGGAATCAAGTCCGTTGTCCGAGCAACTTACCCAGATAAAAAAATCTTGCCCATTTTACAGTAGTAACAAGAGCTTACTTAAATACTTTTCGGTTTTTTAAATTTTTTCCTTGACAGATTTAAATTTGGCAGTATTTTATTATTAGACTATTAAACTATTTTAGTCTATATGTCTAATAGCAAGGAAAGGATGAAAGAAGATAGAAAAGAGGGTATTATTGAGACTGCGCGAGATCTTTTTGCACGATTCGGTTTCAAGAAGACTACCGTTGACGATATTGCCAGAGCTATCCACATGGGGAAAAGCACAATCTACTATTACTTTGAAACCAAAGAGGATATTTTTAAGGCAGTGATAGAAAGGGAGAGCAAATTCTTAGCTATGAAAATCAAGAAAGCTGTAGACAAAGTAACTTCTCCTGTGGAAAAACTGCGGGTATTTATACTAACAAGGATGCAGTGTCTCAAGCAGTTGGCTAATTTTTACAGTGTACTTAAAGATGAATATTTAGAGCATTACCCGTTTATTGAGAAAGTAAGGAAGAAAGACTTTGAAGAAGAAATTGAAACTATAAAAACCTTTCTAAAAGAAGGAGTGGAAAAGGGTATTTTTGCTATCAAAAACCCACGATTGACTTCCTTTGCAATTGTTACCGCCTTAAAAGGATTAGAGTATCCTTTGACAATAGAAACCAAAACGGCAGATATCAAAAGAAACGTTAATATCTTATTAGAGACTCTATTTAACGGGGTAAAAAAGAGATAAATTTTTTGTCAAAATTAGACCCAAAAACCAATATGGTCTAATAATCTATAAGGAGGTGTGTTATGGTTGAGGTGAAGGATTTGGGTGCAAAAGCACTTAAGGGAGTTGCGAGTACCGCGGTTCGGAGCAGTACAATTAGAAAGCTTGCACTCAAAAAGATTGAGAGTGAGATGTATAAATCGATTACCTTGAAAAGAGCGGATACTTATCCTCCCAAGCAGATACAAGATGTGTTCTGTATGGGAGATGCTTTGCTTCACTCGGCGGATAGGTCTATGTCTTGTAATATTTCTTCCGGATGTAGGAATGCCATTATAAATATTTTAGCAAAGGATATACTTACGGGTGGAGATATTAAGACGAAGGAAAAATTTGAGAGTGAATTTGGATTTATACCTCCGTTATTTCTTACCATAAGTCCAAGTAATGCCTGTAATCTGAGGTGTAAGGGCTGTTATGCCAATGCTGGAGTCCAAAGTGCTGATAAACTTACTTTTGATGTGTTTGACCGAATTATACAAGAGACAAGAGAACTCTGGGGTTCTCATTTTGCGGTCATATCGGGTGGAGAGCCACTTCTTTATAAAGGAATCTTTGAGATAGCAGAAAAACACAAAGATACATTCTTTTTGATGTATACAAATGGGACTCTTATTGATGAGAAGGTTGCAAGGAGACTTGCGGAAGTAGGTAATGTTACTCCTGCTATTTCTGTTGAAGGATTTGAAAAGGAGACAGATGCACGAAGAGGAAAAGGCGTTTATAAGCGTATTCGGAAGGCAATGCAAAACTTGAAAGATGCTGGAGTTCCTTTTGGGTTATCTATCACCGCAACAAAACAAAATGTAGATATAATAACAAGCGATGAGTTTTATGATTTCTATTTTGAAAAAGAACCTAAAGCGACTTATGGCTGGATATTTCATTATATGCCAATAGGCAGAAGTTATACAATTGAGCTTATGCCAACTCCGGAACAAAGACTTCTTATGTGGGAGAAGAATAGGGAAATGGTGAGAAAACAAAAGATTCTTATTGCGGACTTCTGGAATGATGGGGTCGTCTCAAATGGATGCATATCAGCAGGTAGGACAGGAGGATATTTTTACATAAATTGGAATGGAGATTGTACTCCTTGTGTTTTCCAACCTTACGCTGTTCACAATATCAATAAGGTTTATAAGAATGGTGGCAATCTGAATACCGTTCTGAATTCTGAGTTCTTCAAGGCAATACGAAAGTGGCAAAATGAATATGGTTATGGGCAACCGAAGGATAAAAAAGAAAATCTCTTAAGACCCTGTGCTATTAGAGACCATTATGGAACATATCATAAACTTTTAGAATGTTACAAACCTTATCCTATCGATAAGAGTGCCCGAGATGCCTTGAATGATGAGGAATATCGCAAGAAACTCACAGCATACGGAGAAAAGATAGGAGAATTAACAAAGGATATCTGGGAAAAAGAGTATTTGCAAAGTGGAAGATAAGAAATGAGAGCTTCAAGAAAGTTATTTATTCTCTTTTTCTTTGGTGTGGCAATGGCATTTGTGGAAGCGGCAGTGGTCGTCTATCTCAGAGAACTTTACTATCCTGAAGGTTTTTCGCTTCAGCTTAAAGCAATACCCCGAGATATTTTTGCCGTAGAACTGGGTAGAGAGTTTTCAACCATAATAATGTTAGTTGCCATAGGGGTAATTGCTGGAAGAAATTTTATAGAGCGGTTTTCTTATTTCATTTTTTGCTTTGGTGTATGGGACATCTTTTATTACATCTTTCTGAAGCAAACATTGAATTGGCCAGAATCATTACTGGCATGGGATATTCTATTTCTTATACCCGTTCCCTGGATTGCTCCTGTTTTAGCACCTGTGCTTGTTGCTCTCACAATGGTGATAATTGCAATAATATCGGTCTTGAAGATGGAGAAGGGTTATGAGTTAAAATTCTTGAAATCAGACTGGATATTGGGTTTTATCGCAACTCTGATTATTTTTGTGTCATTTATCCTATACCTTCCGAGAAGCCAGAAGTTATTTTATCCATATCATTGGGAACTCTTTATAGCAGGTAAAGTTGTGGGTATTTTCTCTTTCTGTCGGGTTTTAAAACGGGCAAGTAATAAATACCATTTAGAGAAAGGAGAATCCATATAAAATCAAATACCTTTGCCTGAGGCGAAAATGCTTTACTCAATCATACATTCAATCCTAAGAGTTATCTTAGCAGTCTATATTAGATTAGGAACTGTTGGGCTTGAGAATATTCCGAAACAGGGTGGTGTAATTCTGGCACCGAACCATCCCAGTGACTCGGATTCATTTATCCTGGGAACTGCAATTAGAAGGCAACTTCATACAATGGGTAAAGAAGAACTATTCAGAAAACGTTTCACAGAATTTATTTTTAGAAAATTGAACGCTTTTCCTGTAAAAAGGGGAAGAGTTGATAGAGAAGCTATACGAACTGCTGTTAGTGTTCTCAAAGAGGGACATATAATTGATATGTATCCTGAAGGAACAGTAAGTAAAGATAGTTTTTTGCAGGAGCCAAAATTAGGAACAGCATTTGTTGCCTTGCAAGCAAAAACACCTGTTGTTCCGGTAGCAATGATAGGCACTTTCAATGTTATGTCAAAGGGACAAAAATTTCCCCGACCACATAAAGTAATCATCAGATTTGGCAAACCGCTCTATTTTGACGAATACTATGATAAATCTTACAACAAAGAAATATTGAAGATTGTAACTAAACAAATAATGAGCGAGATAAAAAGACTATTGAACTCGAATGCCTTGGAGGAGACACACTATGTCAGCACTTGAAAGAGTAAAAAAGGTTATTGTAGAAGTGCTGGGCATAAAAGAGGCAGAAATTTTCCCAGAAACTTCTTTTACGGATAATTTGGGAGCAGATAGTCTTGATTATGTTGTACTACTTCAAGCACTTGAAGTAGAGTTTAATATTCAGATTCCAGACTCAGATACCGAAAAACTTCAAACTGTAGAGGATGCTGTGAAATATATAGAGAGTAAAACTTTAAGCATCAAGTAAAGTGATGAAATTGACAATGTATGAGAGAGTGAAGAGAATTGTTATCAAATACACAAATATACCTGAAGAACGGATTACACCGGAAGCATCTTTTACCGATGATTTGGGAGTGGACTCATCCGATATTACTGGACTCATTATGAATATTGAAGACGAGTTCGGCATCGATGTCCTTGATACCGTGGAAAGACTCAGGACAGTGGGAGATGTGGTGGAGCATCTCCGTGCAAGGTTGCCAGTAAATGAATAATCTTAAATAAAATAATGGGGAGATATCAGCTTTTAGCCATTAAAAGCAATAAGAGAATATAGTTTCTGCATCCTCGGCGTCAAGTGTCTTTAAACTGCCCAAAGGAGACATACGCATTGACATTTCTGCGAGAACGGGTATTTCCTCTTCTTTTATGCCAAAGTCTTTAAACGAGCTTTCTAATCCTATAGAGTTGAACCACTCTTTTAATTTCTGTATTCCTGCATCTGGATTGTCTATGCCCCATATTTTTTGAGAAAATCTGGTTATCTTGTGTTCTATGTACGGCATCATATATTTAAGCCAAGCAGGGAAAATTATTGCAAGTCCTGCACCATGTGCAATCTCTGGATGAATACCACTTAAAGAATGTTCTAACATATGGCTTGACCAATCTCCCGGTCCCCTGCCTATTCCGTTCACTCCATTGAGTGCAAACAATGCAGACAATATAACTTGGGCTCGTGCGTGATAATCATCTGGGTTTTTAATCAGTGTCGGAGTAAAGGAAATCACTGTTCTTAAAATCCCTTCAGAAAACTCATCTTGCAATTCCGTTTCCTCCTCGCCACAGAAATACAACTCAAAAATATGGGCAATAATATCAGAAGCACCCGCTGAAGTCTGATAACTTGGGAGCGTAAATTGCAATACAGGGTCAAGTATAGATGCTCTGGGATAAACCGCAGTAGATGTAAAATAAAACTTCTCTCTTGTGTCTTCGTTTGTTACAACCGTTGAGGGATTCATTTCGGAGCCAGTTGCAGATAGAGTTAGCACAATAAATATAGGCAATGCTTTCTCCACTCGTGCCTTGCGTTGAAAGACTTGCCAGAAATCACCATCAAAAAATACGCCTCCAGCAATCGCTTTTACGCTATCTACTACACTGCCACCACCAACTGCAAGGATAGCCCCTACGCCCTCTTTTTTGCATATTTCAATCCCCTCAAGCACCTTTGAGAAAACAGGATTTGGTCTTATCCCGCTTAATTCTACATATTGAATATTCTCCTTGTGTAGAGAAGTTACTACTTTATCGTATGTGCCTGTGTTTTTTATGCTGCCCTGCCCATAGGCAAGTAGCACTTTATTGTATCCGGCAGATTTAATTTCCTTGCCAATCTCAAGCACTTTGCCTTTGCCAAAGACAATCTTTGTAGGATTATGAAATACAAAATCTTTCATCTGTTTCTTCTGTAAGTTAAGCAATGGGGTAGGAAAGTCAAGCAAAAAGTGTTTTTGAGTTCTCTTTGATTGGCAATTCACCTCGTAAGGGACTGAAGGTCTCGCAGGGTTCATGATTGGAAGCGAGCGAATCAATTACCCCTACATATACTTTCATAAACCTTTATGTATTTTTTGCCAATTTTATCATGCCTGAATTCAGATAAGACAAAATCTCTTCCTTTCAGATTCGGCTCCATTTTAGCGAGCGCAAGCTTAAGTTCCTGATGTATATCTTCTATACGTTTGATCTGAGAACAATGAGGCATAAAATAGTTCCAGACAACCCATTTCCCGCGTGCGAGTGCTTCCAAAACCATAGAACTGAGCCCATCATGCCGAGGAAATCTCAAAAGCACTGACACCTCTTCCCATACCTTGTCCATATTGCTGACCCATCCATGATAATGAATATTTACATAAGTGGGTAGGAACCCGCTATGGCGTGTTCCTACGACATGAAATTCTACATCTTGGAATACCCTGGCGAACTCAAGAACCTCAGCACCACGATGGAAATCTACTCTATCCCAAGGTATATACACAAGAACTCCTTGTCTACCTGCAACTGACAATTGGCTATGAATTGGTGGAATGGTTGGCAAGTAATTTGCAAGAATCCTTGCTTCTTTGAGTTCTCTGACTAAATGAGGAGAGTTTGCAAACTGGATATGAATTAACAAGTCAGTAATTCGGGTAAGTAGCTTTGAACGAGCATTTTTTGTCACGCTCAGCACATCTGTTCCAATCCAGTGATTAACAACTTTCTTCCCCCACAGGCGAGTCCAGATGAGAAGTTTTATTCTTTGATATCCAGAAATAAAGTGAACAATCTCAAACCTTTGGAGCTTTTTCGTGAATTCAACTATCTTTTTCGGATTTAGTCCAACTCTTTGAGCAAGTAAAAGTTCTGCCTCTACCCCCACTCTCTTGAGCATATTTACCAAATATCTGCCGGGGATTTGAAATTGAGAAATTACAAGGATTCGTGGCACTATATCTTTAGGGCTTGCTTTTTTAATAGAAAGCTCGGGCTTTCCCCATCCACCTATCTGTGTCATTCTGTGGCTCATTTTGATAAGTAATCCAGCAATTCCTGCATATCAGGAGGCAGAGGAGCTTGAAGACTTATCTCTTTTTTGCTTATTGGATGTATGAATGCGAGAGACTCTGCATGTAATGCCTGGCGAGTCATTATCTGCATAGTTTTATTGAACTCCTCCAAAGGAACTTCTGGTGGGCGAGCTCTCCCATCATATGTTAAGTCTCCCACAACAGGGTGATTCAAATGAGAAAGGTGAACCCTTATCTGATGAGTTCTTCCTGTCTCAAGCTTTACCGCAAGATGGGTTATATACTTAAATTCCTTGATAGTCTTAAAATAAGTAACGGCACTTCTTGAGCGAAGAGGAGTTACCGCCATTTGCTTTCTCTCAATCGTATGTCTTCCAATAGGCGCATCTATTGTTCCTTCTGGAAGTCCCATTTTTCCCCACACAAATGCAATATATTTGCGTTTAAATTTATGTAGCTCAACATCACGGGCAAGGAGAGTTAAGGCAATATCTGATTTTGCAAATACCAACAGTCCACTAGTATGCTGGTCCAGACGATGCAGGACTCCGGGTCTTGTCCGTTCAGTTTGAAAGCTAAGGTCACAGTGATGGAGAAGAGCATTTACAAGTGTTCCGGTAGGATGCCCAGGCGCCGGATGAGTTACCATACCGGGTGGTTTATTTACTACGATTACATCTGCGTCCTCATACGCGATATCAAGAGGAATTGCTTCTGGGATAACTTTAAATCTGGTGGGCTTTTCGTAATTTACAACAACTTTATCCCCGGGATTCAGATTTGTATGAACCTTTACTGGATGGTCATTTACAAGGACCTTCCCTTCCAGAATTAGTCTCTGAATCTGAGTCCTTGATACACCAATCCCTGCTTTGTATAGATATTTATCAAGTCGTATCTTCTCTTTGGGTCTTGCTATCCTTGTAAATTCGGTCATCTTTTAAAATCTACTTCTATAAAAGCATTTCGTCAACATTTTTTATCCGAGAGCCAGAACCTTTTTAACCACAGAAGGCACGGAGAAATAGATTGTGTTTAAAGGTTTAAGGGTTTAAAGGGCAATATTACAGAACGTAGGACACCTGTATTCTCCAAGAATAAACATTCATCAGTGGTGTGGCGGCAACATCAATGTTAAGGTTTTTGAAGAGCTTCCATCCAAACCCAGCAGTTTTTGTAAATGATGGACCGCAAAGAGAACTTGTCTCTGTTTTTTGCCCTTTTTCTTCAAGGATTGAGGAGCTATAGGTCTCTGTTGCCAGCAATCCAAGTCTGAAAGATAAGCCCTTTCCAATGGTGTATTCCATCCCAAACGGGACTTTTATATAGATTGTTTTAGAAGAATAACTTTCCTCTAATTCTTCTCCGCATAAAGTTCCTTGCATAGGTAAGTTGAGATACTCGTAGGACACACAGACACCAAATCCTGCAACAAGGTCAGATGTAACATTAATTTCCCCTCCTGCTTTTAAAAAACCTGTCACTACGGTCGCTTCTCCTTCAAGAGAGTCGTGTGAAAAGTCAGAGGAAATAGTTGTATCGCTACTATAATTAGTAGTATCGGAACCATCGTAATCATATCTGTCGTAGCGGTAAAAGTAAAAAGAGCTATCCAATGCACTTGATTTAGCTTTTCCTTTTCCTGCATAAGTCATTCCAGCTATATGAAAAGTTAGCATATCAGATAACTTATTTGAATATTTGCCACCAACTCCAATACTAAAGGGAGATACTATTGCTTCCTCTTTTGTAAAACTATTGTTGGTTCTTGCTGACATACTCACATGTCCACTCGTTGGGCTATATTGGCTAATCCTTACGGTAGAATCGAAATCTTCTTGTTCAGAATACAAATTTGTGCTCTCATCATTGAGTTGAAAATCACTAATTAACTCTATGCTACTACTTTTCCCCAAGTTCCGAAACCATCCCAGAGTAATTGAGTGAGCCAAAGTTGAGTTCTTGTACTCATAATTATGCTCGCGAATATCTATATCTCTATAATAATCATAGTGGTTGCTCGTAGAATCTAATGAATTTCTGACAGATATATCTTTCATACTGTATGGAGAGTTGTCATACTTGTATTTGATACCAAAAGTTGTCTTATCTGAAAGTTTCTTGGAAATAAGCAATGCTCCCCTCCATTGTTCTTGTTGCCATTCTTCCTTGTCCAAAGAATAATATTCATCATCATATACAGAACTCGTGCGTTCTCTAAAAGATTCATTGCCACAGGTTTTGATTTTACCGCAGACCCCTAATCTAAGTCCAAGAGGACCTGGAATCACACATACTAACCTGTTAGGGAATTCCCCAGCAATTCCATTCTTTTCTGGTAATCGTGCCGGGTTCCACAACATATCAGTAAGATTATCCGAAATTATACCCGTGAGTTCTCTTCCCAAACATTCCATACGAAGTGATGGATATATTTCAGCTTCTGGCACAGGAATACCTGGCACATCGCATAGCAATCTACCACACAGGAAAGTGCTACTAAAAACAAGTAAAAAGATTCTCATAATGTCCTCCTTTTCTTAGCTTAATATATATTTATCCTGCAAAGCACAAAAAGTCAAGTCAAAAGGTAAAGTGCTTGACATTTTAGCTTTATTCCCTATAATCTGATGTAAAAGATAGATATTTCTAAAAAATAGCACACAGATTCACACAGATTGAAAAGATGAACACGGATTTAGATAAAATAAATTTTCTGTGGCAATCTGTTTTATCTCCCGTCAAGTCGGGACAGATGTGAATACCTGCGTGCTGATGTTTTAGTTTTAGAAAAACTAAACTATTGCAATTTGATAGATGGGAATTTTTATATTCTTTGTCTTGCTCGCTGAACCATCGGATTCTTTTATACAAGGTAGGCTGAATCATTCTCTTCAACCCGATGAGTCCAGCGTGGGGAAGAAATATAGCGGGCAGACACATAGGTCTGCCCCTACAGCAGATAGATGGATTAGTCGTGATAAGTTTCATCACTTCTCTTATTCGCTTGGGCTTACAGGACTTTCATACCATATTTATCATTGCCAATTTAATAACCCAAATCCAGAGGCAAGATATTTCTCTATCTCCCTTACAGCAGTAGCAGGAATTTCAAAAGAACTATACGATAAATTCTATAAAAAAAGCATCTTCTCTTACAAAGACCTTGTCTGGGATGCAGTTGGCATAACAGTTGGCAGTCTTTTGTTCTTGAGATAAATGAGAAGAAGAACAGTGAACCACAAAGAAATGATTAAATAAAATGCCACGAAATCACCAAATCACAAAACTACACAAAAGAATTATATTATATAACTTTGGTGGAATTTAGCGTCTTAGTGTTTTCGTGGCAAATTAATCTTTGTGCCCTTTGTGGTTAAAGCAATGGAGCATATTTTTCCGCATATTAGAAAACCCTTAAGGTATATAGGAAACGAGATTGGGGCAGTGCATAAAGATTGGACCAAAACTCCTGTTAAATTTGCTCTTTCCTATCCGGACTTGTATGAACTTGGGATGAGTTGTCTTGGGGTGAGAATAATCTACTCGCTCTTAAATTCAAGAGGAGATACGCTTTGTGAGCGAGTCTTTGCCCCAGCTCTTGACCTTGAAGAAGCACTGCTGAAGACAGATACTCCTCTTTTTTCTATGGAATCCGGCAACCCATTAAAGAAATTTGATTGCATTGGCTTTTCTTTGCAATATGAACTTACATTTACTAATGCCTTAAATATACTAAAGCTCTCGCAAGTCCCTATTCATAGAGAAGAGCGAGGCGAGACTGACCCTCTTATTATTGCTGGTGGGAGTTGCACCTCAAATCCAGCACCAATAGCAAGGTTCTTTGATTGCCTCTTTATAGGAGAAGCCGAACATTCGCTGCCAAAATTTATAGACCTTGTGCGAGAGCGGAAAAGCAAAAAACTAACTCGGCAGGAGCTACTTAAAGAAGCATCCCGGATACGAGGAATCTTTGTTCCCGGGATTAGCAAAAAGGCAACTCGTGGCTTTTATGAGGAGCTACTGGATGACTTCGTCATCGGGGGGGCAATTCTCCCTTTTGTAGAAATTACGCGTGATTCTCTCGTAGTTGAAATTGCAAGAGGGTGCACTCGTGGATGCAGATTCTGTCAAGCTGGTATGATTTCAAGACCTTACAAAGAAAGGCAAGCAAAGCAGGTGATAGAGATTGTTAAGGCGGGAATCAAGGAGACGGGCTATAGCACTGCCTCGCTTCTTTCTCTTTCTGCAAGCGACCATTCTGAACTGATTCCAATAATTCAGGGAATTCGCAGACAGGGAATAGGAGTTTCACTTCCCTCACTTCGTGGAGATGCACTAACGGCTGAGCTTGCAAAATTGATAGGAAAAGGTGGAATAACTATTGCCCCTGAAACTGGGACCGAAAGGTTGAGAGGAAAAATAAATAAGCCAATATCTGACGACAAGATTTTAAATTCCTGCGAGATTGCGGCTCGCAATGGCTTTACTCATATCAAATTATACTACATAATTGGACTGCCGGGAGAAACACAGCAAGACATAGATGGAATAGTGAACCTTACCCACCGTATATCAAAGGTGATGAAAGGAAAGCGGATAAATGTAGCTCTTTCTCCTTTTGTCCCAAGACCCCATACGCCGTTTCAATGGGAAGCCCAAGAACGAGATGAGGAGGTGGAACACAAAATACAATATATCAAGAACAAGCTACGACACGGGAATATGAGAGTAAAACATAGAAATCCCTTGATGGCTACGCTTGAAGGAATATTCGCAAGAGGAGACGAGAAAATAGCAGAGGCAATAGAAGTGGCGTGGGAAAATGGAGCAAAGTTCGATGGATGGGGCGACCAGTTTAACTTTAGCCATTGGGAGAAAGCGTTTCAGAAGCTTGATATAAATCCTTCCGCTTATTTAGGCAGGCGAGAGATAAAGTCTCCTCTCTCGTGGGATTTGATAGATGTGGGAGTTAAAAAAGACTGGCTAAAGGAGGAAGGGCAGAAGCAGGAACCAACTTTAGATTGCCGAATTGCAGGGTGTTATGAGTGTGGAGCTTGCAAGTCTCCTAATCCCGTGCCTATGCGTAGGGATGAGAGCGTTTTGACCTTGTCCCCACGGGATATAAGCTATGGAAGACCTCCAAAACGCAAAACATCAACTTATGTTAAGTTAAGATTTAGAGTAAGGTTTGAGAAGGCAGAGCCCTTGAGATTCTTGGGACACCTTGACCTTGTAAAGGCAATCACTCGGGCATTCAGGAGAGCAGATATTCCAATTGTATATTCTCAAGGATTCACCAGGCGACCCAGCATTTCATTTTCTCCACCACTTCCGTTTGGGATAACGAGTAAGGAGGAATATTTTGACATCTGGCTTGAATCACCTCCCCGCGAGGACATTAAGCTCTTGCTCAACCAGACTCTCCCCAAGGGACTTAAGGCATTACAAGTAACTTCAATATTAAAAAGCACTCCTTCTTTGTTTGAGGAGCTCAAGAAATGTAAATACAGGGTAGCCGATATAAGTGTGTCGGATGTCTTGAAAAGAATACAAGAATTTATGTCAAAGAAAGAAGTGTTGGTGCGAGAGATAAATATTCGCCCTGCGGTGATTGATATAGAGGAAGAAACGGCATTCGCAAACAGGAGTTTGCTCCTACATATGCAAATTGGGAAAGTAAAGCCCTGGTGGGTTATCGAATCCTTGCTTGGAATCTCTGAGGATAAGGCACTTGAGTTTAAAATAGAGAGGGTAGGGTATTGCTAACTCCATTTTAACCACGAATTATCCGAAGGATCCATATGGACACGAAAAAGATTAGCACACAGATTCACACAGATTAAAAAGATAATCACAGATTGCAGAAAAGATTAACCACAAAGGCACAAAGATTGGAGATTAAGGGTTTAAAGGTTCAGGGGTTCAAGGGGTTAGGAGTTTTGCGGAGATAAAAGGTTGGAGCGAGGGGGTCACAAGCTCAGGGTATTATGCGGATTACTTTCTTTGTTAGCTTATGAGCGGCTGTTGTGAGGGTTGCAAAATAGATGCCTGTCCCTAATTCTTTCGTATCCCAGTCTATCTTGTAACATCCCGGCTCTTTCTTTCCATTAACTAAAGTTTTTACACATCTTCCCGCAATATCATAAATCTTTAAAGAGATATGCTGTCTATTGGGTATGGAATACTGTATGCAGGTTTTCTGAATAAACGGATTAGGGTAAACTTCTAATTTTGCATTTTGCACTTTGTGTTTTGTGCTTTCTTCCACTCCAGGAGTGTCATCTTGAAGCACCCACACCACCCCATCCTCATAACAGGTAACATAAACTCTGTTAGGAGTTGAATCTACAGCAATCCCATAAGGGGTATTCCCAACTGTTACTACTTGTATTACTCTGTCGTCCTTGCCATTGATAACAGAAATATCATTACTACCCTTGTTCGCTACATAAATGCGATTAGTCTTTGGATTGACGGTAACGCGGTGAGGGTACTTTCCGACTGGCACCTCAGCTGTTATAAAATTAAGTTCTCCGTCAATTACAGAAACAATACCATCCTTTATGTTATGAGTTACATAGAGCTTATCGGTGACAGGATTAACACAAATATCATAAGGACTGGAATTAACTGCTAATACAGATATTATTGAATCAGTCTCTCCGTCGATTGCATAAATACTGTTGCCATCGCTGTTTATTACATAGATATAATTAATATTGGGATTAACAAAGACTCTTTGAGGGTCACAAGCTAATGCTATTGTATCTATAATTGAATAATTGCTCCGGTCAAGGACCAACAATCCGGAAATAGGATATCCCTTTGTTACATAAATACGGTTAGTATTTGGATTTACAGAAACATCCTCGGTCTTTCCGTCCATTTTTATTATATCTGTAACATAATTAGTTAAACCATCTATTACTGACATTCTACCACCCCGCCCATGTGTAACATAAATTCTATTAGCGTCTGAGTCAACGCAGACATTGTGAGGGTTATAGTTAAGAATTATTGTATCCTTAACTGAACGGGCTATTTCACCAATTACAAAAATCTTGTTCTCTTCAACTGCCGCATAAACATTAAAAGTGTTTAGATTAATAGAAATGGCAGTAGGATGAAGAATCCCAAGAGGCACAACAGTTTCTACTGAGTTAGTTGCTCCATCAATAATATAAATATCATTAGTCCCGTAGTTTGTCACATAAATGTGATTAGTCTTTTGATTAATCAAAACATCCCAGGGTTTACCACCAATCGGCATTGCATCCACAATACCATTCGTTGCTCCATCAATGACATAAACTTTACCATCTCCACCACTCGCCACATAGATGCGATTAGTAGTGGGATTCACGGAAATATTCTGTAGATAAAAACCCACTTCCAATGTATCAACAATAGAATTGGTTGCTCCATCAATTACAGAAATATTATGATAACCTCCCCAACCATGGTAATGTGACACATAAATACGGTTGGTATTTGGATTCACAGAAATACCATAAGGATTGCATCCAACTGGTATTGAATCTACAACCAAATTAGTCGTCTCGTCAATCACAGAGATTTTACCATCAGGATTATTCCTGTGTGCTACATAGATTTGGTTAGTATTGGGATTTCTGGCAATACCACAAACTGCGCCCTTAACTATTATCGTGTCTATCAGACTGTTAGTGGTTGCATCAATTACAGCAATCCTTCCGCTATAAACAGCTACATAAATACGATTAGTAGTTGCGTCAAATATAATTCCCTTAGGCCCATTACCCACTACAATTGTATCTATAACCAAATTGCTTATTCCATCAATAATAAGGACCTCGTCATCTTTGGTGCCGTATTCGGAGCCAGTCGTTACGTAAACAAAATGTGTATTCGGATTTACACAGAGATAATTAGGATATACCCCTAACGGGATTAATGCTACAATCTCATTACTTGCTCTATCAATCACAGAAATATTCTTGCTGATATAGTTTGCCACATAAATGCGGTTAAGGACCGTGTCTACGGCAATACCCTTTGGAGAACTGGCGTTTCCAATTCTTGGACCTATCTGTATAGTATACATAACTACAAGTTTTGCTTTTAGCTCTAAAGCAAAAAAAACAGACAAAATACTTAAAGTTGCTTTTAGACTTTTCTTCATCCTCATCCTTTAAAGTTTTATAATTTTACGTAAAAACTTCCTTCCACTTATTTTAAATCTCACAAAATATACTCCTGTAGCCACCGATTTCCCGCTCTTGTCCTTTCCATCCCAAATAACTTGATTAGCCTCGTCGTTCAAATTAAGGGTTTCTTTAATAACTTTACCCGAGAGATCATAAATTGTTATTTGAGGTGATTCCCGTTCGCCACTTCCTAAAGAGTAACGAATGAATACGCTATTCCTAAATGGATTAGGAGATACCTCAAATTTAAATGGTTTGTTCCTTTCTTCCTCTTCCATCCCTACCTCCGTTCCTGATATATAAGCATCATCAATCCAAAACCACACATATGCACCTGCATCACTAATATCACCGCTACCTGCCCGGGTTGAGGCACAAAATTTGATGCCACTCACTCTATCGGAAGCCCCAAATATTTTCCCCCATTTTGTCCAAATTAGATTATTTCCGGAAGTAGACCATTGACTTACCCACTCATTATTTATCTTCACAAAAATATCTACAGACCAACTTGCCCGAAATGAGGCCTGACCATACCGATCCCCACCATTTTTAAAATAAACCATGCAGGTACAATTTATTACAGGCGTTATTTCCTGAAATACACGAGCTCCTGCAGAAGCTGACCTTGGATAATCAAAATGATACCCTGCTCCTGCAGTGGCAAATAATTTACAGCTACGAGGAAATGAATGACAGCACGTGTCCGGCGAGGCATCAACGCTTGCACCAGCGCCCTCAGTACTACTTGAAGATGTATCAATTGTCCAGCTTGTATCCCAGGGAGCTTCGTCAAAGCCGGGGTTAATTAAAAGGTTCTCGGTAACCGCAGTAATGGGAAAAACAACTAATCCTACAAGAAATAATAGTTTTTGCATATCGGCGTTGCCTTTTATTATATATACTTCAAAACTTTGATTTTGTCAAGAAGAAACTGCTACAGAGGACACGGAAAAGATTAGCACACAGATTCACACAGTTTGGGAGTTTAAGGAGTTGAGGAGTTAGGGAGTTAGAGTTTTTCGGGTTTGGGGTCGCGGGTCATTAAATCTCGGATCCCATCACGAGGGGGTTTGCCATTAAAAAGAATCGCATATACCTCACGGGTTATCGGCATAGGGACTTTGTGTTTCTCAGATAATTTAACTGCGGCTTGTGTAGTAGAAACCCCTTCTGCTACCTCAACCATTCCGTTGAGAATCTCGCGAAGCGTTTTTCCTTGTCCTATTTGCTCTCCTACCTGTCGGTTTCTTGAGTCCTTGCTAAACGATGTAGTAATGAGGTCTCCTATTCCAGAGAGTCCTGCAAATGTCAGAGGGTCTGCACCCATCTGGGCTCCAAGCCGTGTGATTTCCCTTATTCCTCTGGTGAGTAAAGCTCCTTTTGTATTTACTCCAAGCCCCAGTCCGTCGCAAATTCCAGCAGCAAGAGCGATAACATTTTTTAACGCCCCGCCAAGCTCAACTCCAAGAACATCTGTGCTCGTGTAAACCCTAAAAGCAGGAGAGCTAAATAATTTCTGGACAACCTTTGCAGAGTCCTCATTGGCAGAAGCACACACGCAGGAAGCAGGAATTCCTCGCACAACCTCTCTTGCAATATTCGGTCCGGAGAGGACGCAAATTTTATCAGGAGAGACCCCTGTTTCAAGTTCCAAAATCTCCGACATCCTTTCAAGCGTTGGTGTTTCAATGCCCTTAGCCACAGATAAAAGTATGGTATGGGATTCGGGGGACACTTCTTGAGTCACTTCTCGCATAGCTTGAGAGGGTAAGGCAAAAACAAGGAGTTTTGAACCAGCTATGGTTTCTTTAAGGTCCGTTGTAATGTTGACATTTGGGGGGATTTTATAGCTCGGGAGATATTTCTTGTTTTCCCTGCCCTCTATTTTTTCTATAGTCCATAAGGTCACGGGGATTTTATTACTTAGCATAATAGCTAAAGTAGTTCCCCAGTTCCCGGCGCCAAGAATGGAAACTTTCATTGTAATAGTTCAGTTTAAATATCCGCACATAGATATTACACGCCCGCCCCGACTATGCGGGAGACAAAACAGATTACCACGGGAGGAAATCAATTTTGTGCTACTCTCGTGCAAATCTCGTGGTCTACAGAAGGAATATAACCCAAGAATTTTTTTTGTCAAATAAAAATTTTTTCTCTTGACACTTCTAAACTTACCTTGTTAGTCTCAAAAGAGGCAAGAAAAATGAATGTTAATAAGTTGACAGACGTGACGGGGCAAGCCCCTGCCGTCCTGCCAGGCAAGGGATTGGGGATGTCAAGGGATGTGGACAACTCTGTTGATAATTCAGAGGGCTTTAATCATAAGAGATTGAAAAACAATTAGTTAAGATGTTAAATGGTGCGAAGAATTTGTGGGAAGAAGTGCTTGGCCAAATAAAGCCCAAGATTCCTTCCCAGAATTACGAAACATGGCTTGAGCCAACAGAGGGTGAAACGCTTACTCAAAATACTCTCTGGGTTAGAGTCCCAAACGCTTTTTTTATAGATTGGATTGAGGAGCATTATCACACGAGTATTTACGAAATATTGGGGACCCTAAATCAGGAGCATTTAAAGGTTAAGTATAAGTCTGTCGAAGGAGGGAAAGAGAAGAGTGTTCCGAGTAGAGTTTATCAGCCGGACTCATCTCATCTACAACCGAGATATACTTTTGATAACTTTATTATAGGTGAATCCAACAACTTTGCTCGAGCGGCATCGCTTGCTGTAGCCAAAACCCCGGGCAGGCAATATAACCCACTTTTTATTTACGGAAGCGTGGGACTTGGCAAAACACACTTGCTTCAAGCGGTTGGGAATTATATAAAAGAACATTTTTCTGGATTGAAAGTATATTACCTTGGTTGCGAAGAATTTATGACTGAGATGATAGATGCTATTCAGATAAATAGAGTGGTGCAATTTAAAAATAAATATCGGAGAAAAGATGCTCTCTTAATAGATGACATTCAATTTCTTGAGGGAAAAGAGGGGTTGCAAGAAGAGATTTTTCATACTTTTAATGCTTTATATGATGAAGGGAAGCAAGTTATTTTTTCATCGGATAGACCACCAGGAGCGTTAGCAAATCTTGAGGAGAGGCTTGTCTCAAGATTTCAGGGAGGCCTTGTTTGTGATATAAAGCCTCCGTCCTTTGAGACGAGGATAGCAATTTTAAAGAGAAAAGCGTCTTTGGCGGAGGTGCAAGTGTCTGATGAGGTTATTTCATTCATTGCAACCGAGATAAGAGGTAACATTCGGGAACTTGAAGGAGCTCTTATTAAATTATTTGCTTTTGCTTCGCTTACTAATGGAGTTATAGATATTGAGAGGGCAAGAGAACTTTTGCGTGATTTGCTTTCAAGGAATGGCCGCGAAGTAACTATGGGGAAAATTCAGCAGGTCGTGGCAAATCATTATAATATTTCATTAGCCAGTATGAGAGGAAAGCGTAGAATGCAATCTATTGTGCTCCCAAGAGATGTGGCAATATATTTATCAAGAGAATATACGACATCCTCATTAAAAGAAATAGGAAAAACTTTTGGCGGAAGAGACCACACTACCATAATTCATGCTTATAACAAGATAAAAAAATTATTAAACAGAAACAACGAACTCTCCGAAGAAGTTAATAACATCGTAAAGTTAATAACCTGTTCCTAATTTTTTAGTGTGGAAAACTTGGTATCTCCCAACACAGTTATTAACACTTTTATCGTTCCTAAAACATAATCCCTATACCCTTTTATATAACTTATTAACTTATCCACATTACCTATTACAACACATTATTCTTTATTATAATCTTTATCCTTAATATTTGGGGAAAACTTTATTATTTAGGTCTAAGGGCTTTATAGAGGAAATATCCTAATCCTCCATAAAGTACTATACATCCAAATATGAGCATTATTATTGCAGAAATAGGCATATTAATCTATTCTAAATCGGGTAAATCTTTTTATGTATATATTTTCTCTAAGTTTTCCAATGTATTCTTTTATTAACTCATTTATAGTTATTTCGGAATTCTTTATAAATGGTTGTTCAAGTAAACATACTTCTTTATAAAACTTTTCAAGCTTTCCTTGAGTAATCTGCTCTATTACTTTATCCGGCTTTCCAGACTCTTTTGCCTGAGTGTTATATATTTCAAGCTCATGCTCTATCTCTTCTTTTGGAATTTCTTCTCTGGATACCCATCTGGGATTAATTGCAGCTACCTGCATTGCAAGGTCCTTCGCAAGTTGCTTAAATTCAGGAGTTCTTACAGTAAAATCTGTTTCGCAACGAAGTTCAATAATAACTCCAAGCCTTGAGCCTGGGTGGATATAAGTTTCAATTATACCTTCACCTGCAATTCTTCCTAATTTTTCGTCTGCCTTTGCAATACCCTTTTTTCTTAAATAATCAATAGCTTCTTCTATATTATTTACAGCAAGTAAAGCACGTTTACAATTCATTATTCCTGCTCCTGTTCTTGCCCGCAACTCCTTTATTGAATTAACGCCTATCTCTTTCATTTACTTTCAACTTCTTTATGCTTATTAAACTCCTCGGTTCCCTCTAAAACCGAGCTCGCAATTGCAGCAGTTATTAAATTTACAGACTTCATTGAATCATCATTTCCGGGAATCGGGTAAGTTATTTCTCTTGGGTCTACATTTGTATCAACAATTGCTATTATGGGAAGTCCAAGCTTTACCACTTCATGAACAGCCAACTTCTCCTTTTTAATATCCGTTACATAAACAATTCCGGGAAATTCCTCCATATCCTTTATCCCATCTAGACCACGATGCATCTTTGTAAGTTCTTTGTCAATTGACAATCTTTCTTTCTTTGTAAGTTTATTTAATTCACCCTTCTCCTTTTGTTCTTCAAGCGATTTCATTTTTTCAACACTCTTTCTTATTGTAGAAAAGTTTGTGAGAGTTCCACCGAGCCATCGATGAACACAATAAAAAGCTCCACACCTTATGGCATCCTTTTTTACCTCATCAGCAAATTGTCTTTTCGTCCCCACAAACAATATTTTTTTTCCTTCGCTTGCTATTTTCTTTGCCTCTTCGCATGCGCGACTGAGAAGTTCGAGAGTTTTTTCGGGGTCAATTACACAAATTCCCTTGCGTTCTGCAAATATATAAGGCTCCATCTTTGGATTCCAGCTCTCTCGTTTGTGTCCAAGATGAACTCCCGCTTCTATTAAGCTCTTTATGGTTATCGTTTGGTCCATTGGAATGATTTCCTTGCTTTTGCTTTACCGTATTTTTTGCGTTCTTTCTCTCTCGGGTCACGCTTCAGCAATCCTTTTGACTTAAGAGACTTTCTAAATTCCGGGTTAACCCTTAAAAGTGCCCTTGCAATACCGAGTGCCAACGCCCCGGCTTGACCTGACAAACCACCCCCGTTGACAGTGACAATTGCATCAAACTGGATATCACTTTTTATCGTGTGAAAAGGAAGTTCAATATATTTTAGAAAATCGTCTCTGCCAAAATAATCTTTGGGATTCTTGCCATTTACAGTTATATTTCCTTTTCCTTCTCGCAAAATTACTTGAGCTGTTGCTCTTTTCCTTCTTCCTATGGCTATGATTTGTTCCATTTATATCTCTAATTTAGTCGGAGCTTGAGCCTGATGAGGATGCTCCGACCCCCGATATATCTTGAGTTTGTTTAACCTTCGGGCTCTCAATCGGTTTTTGGGAAGCATTCCGCGAACTGCATGATAAATTATCCGTTCGGGATGTTCTTCCATCATACGGTCAAATCTTATGAACTTAAGCCCTGAAGGATACCCGGAGTACCTTTTGTAAAATTTCTTTTCCTCTTTGCCCCCGGTAACGGCAACTTTTTCGGCGTTCACGCAAACAACGGTATCCCCATCGTCTCTCCATGGGACATAAGTAGATTTATCTTTGCCCATAAGCATTTTGGCAATGTGAGTTGCAAGCCTGCCAAGTGTCCTTCCGTTTGCGTCTACGAGCCACCATTTCTCCATAGCTTGAGGAGAATAACACAAAAAACTCGGTTGTCAAGATTAAAATTGACAAAAACATAAACCAAGCGTATTTTTGAAACAATGCAGAACGTTTATCTTGGATTTGGCTCAAATATCGGTGATAGGCTTGGGAATATTATATCTGCTATCTCAAAACTCCTATCTTGTGCTAATCTCAAAACCTGTTCTTCTGTATGGGAAACTTCGCCCTGGGGGCTTCAGGAACAATCACTTTTCTTGAATTGTGTTGGCTTGTTCGAAACAACTATTAGCTCTATTGAGCTGCTCAAGAAGACTTCTCAAATTGAACTTGAGCTTGGCAGAAAGAGGACGCAGAAGTTTGGCCCAAGGGTCATAGATATAGATATATTGCTTTATAATAGAAAGACTACACACACCCCAGAGATCGTAATCCCTCATCCTCGTCTGCATGAAAGGAAATTTGTTCTCTTGCCTCTTGCTGAAATTGCGCCCGGGGTAGAACATCCTGTGTTGAAAAAGAGCATGAAAGAGCTCTTGGATTTAATAAATCAAGCTCCTGTAAAGGAGCAATGCAATCTTTTTATGAGTAAGAATAAATTTTTCTCAAAAGTGAAACCCTGAATATTTTGCTTGACCTAATCTTTTCTGTCGTATAAAGTAAAGAATAACCAACGAGTAGAGCAAAAATTGGTAATGTTTAGAGGCAAACACATAAAATTACAAAGAATTTTACAGACAAAACTTAAAAGGCAAAATCACAAATTAAAATTCAAAAAAGTCTCTGAGATTGTAGGAACTATTTTGATTGGAACTACTTTGATAGATATGCTGTCTTTGGCGCAAGGACAGGAAGTTGTATGTGGAGAGAAGAGTTATGAAAACAGGAAAGAATTGGGCATCACGGTCACCAACAACGCAACCTTCAATTTATTGAATAATATTGTTGGTCAAACAGGAGAAAAAGAACGCGACATATCAGCGAACTTCACAGTAGTAGGAATGATTACAGGGATTCTTCATTCTGGTTTAGTTCCCACAAGATTTGCAATGGAGGACGGGGGGCTTTACCAAGAGAAGTGGGGAGTTGTTCTCCCTGTGTGTATCGCGGATGTGGCCGCAGGATTGCTGGGAGGCCATACAACTGGGTTGGTATGCAATGGATGGCTTAATGAATGGGAAGGTGGAACAAGGACTTTCTTTAAGGGCTTTACCGCAGGAATTCTTGGAGGAATTATCTGGGGAGGCATAACTTCAGGAACATGGATGTTCAGCACGGATGATTACGTACATTCTGAAGATTACAGAAAATACAATACGAAATTCTTTTCAAGTGTAGGCACAGGCATTGTGCTTAACAGTATCGGACAAGGCGTTATCGCCATTTTTTCAAGATAGTTCTGACTCCAGTCGCTGACTTGAGAATAGAGAAAATGAAAGTATATAGCGTATCGGAGATTACAGCAGGAATAAAGGAACTTCTGGAAAGCGAGTTTCCAGAAGCTTGGATTGAAGGAGAAGTTACGGATTATAGACCATCGCCAACAGGACACCTTTATTTTAGCTTAAAAGACGAGTTTGCACTACTTAACTGCATAATATGGAAAGAAAATCGGACTCTTGCAACTGTGGCATTGAAAAATGGGGCGAAAGTAAGAATTTATGGGAATTTGCGAGTTTATGCAAAAGGCGGGAGATATAATCTGCAAGTTGAACGTGTATATCCTATGGGAATTGGAGAACTTCAAATTAAGTTTGAAGAATTAAAGCATAAGTTAGCTCAAGAAGGACTTTTTGCTTCAGCTCACAAAAAGCCCATTCCTCGTTGGGTAAACCGAATAGGAGTTATTACTGCACTTGATGGAGCCGCAGTTCGGGATATAATTAGAGTTGCCCACAGGAGATACCCCGGGATTCAAATAATTGTAAGGTCTTCAAGGGTTCAGGGAGCTGGAGCGGCACAAGATATTGCACAGGGGATAATGGAGTTTAACGAGTACGGAGAAGTAGATTTGCTCATTGTTGGTAGAGGAGGTGGCTCAATTGAGGCCCTTTGGGCTTTTAACGAAGAGGTAGTTGCACAGGCAATATATAATTCAAGAATTCCTGTAATATCAGCAGTTGGGCATGAAATTGACTGGACGATAGCAGATTTTGTGGCTGACTACCGGGCTCCGACTCCATCAGCCGCCGCCGAGATTGCTGTTGCAGACAGCGAAGAGATTCTGGAAAAATTAAGCAGTTTTGAGCATAGAATTGAAGACAGGACAAGGAAGAACATTGAGGACGCCCGGGATAAAATAAACTCCATAGAGAGGAGCTATGGATTAAAACGACTTTTTGATTTAATACATACTCATTGGCAGACAATAGATGAATTTGGTTATAGGATTGGGATCTCTTTTGCTCATCCACTGGAACAAAAGAGGGCAGAGTTTGAATTTACGGTTCAAAGATTTAATCAGGGAATGAAGCATTTTTTAGAGTGGGAATTGCAGAGAATAAAGGTAATAGACGCCAGGATGCGGGGAATAAACCCCCGCGCTACTTTGCAAAGAGGGTATAGCATTTGCTATAAGCTTCCGGAGAAAAAGGTGGTTAAGATGAGCAATGCCCTTCTCCCAAAAGAGAAGGTAGAGATTGAGTTTTATGAGGGCAAAGCAGAATGTGAGGTGTTAAATGCAAATGAAGTTTGAGGAAGCATTAAAAAGGATTGAGGAAATTGTTGGTAAGCTTGAGCAAGGAGATGTCTCGCTTGATGATTCGTTAAAGCTTTACGAAGAAGGGCAATCTTTAATCAAATTCTGTAGAGAGAAACTTACAAAAGTAGAGGAGAAAGTAAGGGAACTCGTCCACACAGAAAAAGGGGATTTTAAGCTAAAGGATACAAGAATAGAAAAGAGTGAAGAAGAGAGATAAGCATTAACCACGAATGACACGAATTATCACGAAAAAGATTAGCACACAGATTCACACAGATTGGAAAGATAGTCACAGATTATATTCTATCAAGACTGTGTAAATCTATTTTATCTGTGAACATCTGTGTGCAGTTTTCTAATTCGTGTCCATTTGTGTTAATTCGTGGTTCAAAAATCTTTTTAATGTATTTTCTGATATAAATGGAATATAAACTTATATTAAACCATATTGACTCGCCAAAGGACATTAAGGAATTATCTATAAAAGAATTAATGGGGCTTGCCAATGAGATTCGTGAGGAGATAATAGATGTTGTTTCAAAAACTGGTGGGCACATTGGTCCCTCGCTTGGTGCAGTAGAGCTTACCCTTGCTCTTCATCGGGTATTTGACACCCCAAGAGATAAAATAATCTGGGATGTAGGGCACCAATCTTATGCCCATAAACTTATAACGGGAAGGCGAAAAGAGATGCACACCCTGCGTCAACACAAAGGTATTGCTGGTTTCCCAAGACGTGAGGAGAGTGAATACGATGCATTTGGGACAGGGCACGCAGGCACCGCAATATCCGCTGGTCTTGGAATGGCGGTGGCAAGAGATTTAAATAATGAGAACTTCAAAGTAATAGCTGTAATTGGAGATGGAGCTCTAACCTCTGGAGAATCTTACGAAGGACTCAATCAGATGGGGTTTGTGCGAGAGGACATGATAGTCGTGCTTAATGATAATCAGATGTCTATATCGGAAAATGTTGGTGGACTTGCGCATTACTTAAATCGCATTGTTATGACCCCTGTTTATACTTATCTCAAAGCCGATGTTTGGGATCTTATGGACAAGCTCCCAGGGAATATTAGCAAGAAAGCAAAAGATGTTACAAGAAGATTAAAAGAGGGCTTGAAAAACTTCGTTGTTCCTACCATCTTTTTTGAGGAGCTTGGGGTCAGATATATCGGACCACTTGATGGACACGACATCCGAACACTTATAGAAAATCTCAAGTATGTAAAGAATTTAAAAGAGCCGGTGCTTGTCCATATAATAACAGAAAAAGGTAGAGGATATAAACCTGCTCTACAAGAACCCGCAAGGTTTCACGGATTATCAGCGTTTGATAAGCTTACAGGTAAATCCTTAAAAGAGAGTAGGGTTCCCACTTATAGTGATGTATTTGGAGAAACGATGGTTGAGCTTGCACATAAAGACAAGCGTGTGGTAGCAATAACAGCGGCTATGCCAGATGGAACAGGACTCAGCAAATTTAGAGATACCTTTCCTGATAGATTTTTTGATGTGGGAATCGCAGAGCAACACGCAGTTACTTTTGCGGCAGGGCTTGCACTTGAGGACTTAAAACCCGTTTGTGCTATATACTCTACTTTCTTGCAGAGGGGATTTGACCAGGTGCTACATGATGTTTGCCTTCAGCGGATACCCGTTGTTTTTGCAATAGACCGAGCAGGAATAGTAGGTGCGGATGGACCCACTCATCAAGGGGCATTTGATTTATCTTATTTGAGATGCATGCCAAATCTTGTGATTGCTGCACCAAAGGATGCTGAGGAGTTCAGGAATATGTTATACACTGCAATAAATTATACCAAAGGACCTATTGCAATAAGGTATCCGAGAACTAATATCCCGGATGACCTGTCTATTGGTAGGAGCAAACTCAAGTGTCTGCCCATCGGAGAGGCGGAAGTATTAAAAGAGGGGAAAAAGGGGATGATTTTAGCTATTGGCTCAATGGTATATCCGGCACTGGAAGTTGCCAAAGAACTGGATTTAGGAGTAGTAAATGCAAGGTTTGTAAAGCCATTGGACGAGAAGTTACTCAAGAAAATTGTAGGGGCATATCACGATACACCCAAAATCATAACTATTGAGGAAAACACGATTAATGGGGGCTTTGGCTCAGCAGGCTTGGAATTCTTTAGCAAACAAGGGATTCAGGTAGACTTACTTATGATTGGCTTGCCTGACAAATTTATAGAACATGGCTCTCGCAAAATATTACTTGAAAAATATGGCTTAACTCCTCTCAAGATAAAACAAAGGATAAAGAAATTTCTTGGGTAAGAGAAAATGATTAACGAATTAATTTTGTTTATCTTGCTTACAGTCAATTCGGGAGATACCACTGATATTGATTCTGTTTTTGCTGATACCACCGCTGATTCTATTCTTGCTAATACTACGATATTTATTGATAAAAAAGACCTTGAATGGATGCCTATTTCGGAAATTTTAGCTCAACAAATTGGTATAGTTAAAACAGGTACAGGATTACACTTTCGGGGTGGAGACATTGGAGAAGAAGTATTTTTTGTAGACGGCATAGAAGTTACAGACCCAGTTTATAGAGTTCCTTATATAGCTTTCAACCGAGATGCTATTTCTGAAATGTCAATCACTCTTGATGGATTTGATGCAGAATATGGCAACTCTTCTTCGGGAACAGTGAATATATTAACCAAAGAAGGCACCGAACATTACGATGGAGAGATAAGGTATTTCACGAACACTGATATTGGAGAGCATAGGTGTAATCTAAATGTTGGTGGACCCTTTCCCTTGCTTAAGAATATAACCTTTTTCGCATCTGGCAATATGGATACGACGGATAACCATTCTCCGAGCATTTTGCCAAAGCCAAATAACGCTCTTTGTCAAGGGAACGGAATGGCAAAGATAAACTGGAAGCCAATATCTTCTTTGAAAATTGGTTTAAAAGGGGAGCTATTACATCAGAAATACAAGATTTATGACCACAGGAGGTCTCGTGGAGCCTGGTTTGAAGATTGGCCTCTTTGTAAATTTGACTACTCTGCAATAAATTTATTTCTGACGCATAATATTACTCGCAATACTTCTTATACTGTAAATTTTGGCAAAACGAGTTCTCATTTTAAGGCAAGCTCACAGGGAGGCAAATCTTATAATGAGTGGAAAACAATTGGGACACGACTTCCCTGGGTTAACGTGGCTGAAGATTCTTTGTGGTATAATCCTGAGACGAAGAAATGGAAAGAAGGTTGGTCAGAAGAACGTGCATGGATGTGGTATTATGAGAATATAAATAAGCTTGGATATTGGAATCCAAGTGCAGGCAAATGGGAATGGAATTTTGATGCAGAACCAAAGGATATTATTGATGCATTAGAGTTTAGATGCTATCAAACGGGCACTTATCTTATGAGTTCCACTTCACGAGAAGGCGATGAACTTATTTATACGAGAGGAGATAGTATATATATTTACTATCATAAGTTCAATCTTGACAAATATGTTAGGGATTTAGAGAGATATGTGGCGGATGAAATTGGTGCAGCTGAAATTGAGCCATCGGGAAATTTGTATATGACAAGATATAACACCGATGAATGGGGCCGTTTTGAGTATAATTTTTATCCATTCTGGGAAAAGCAAGAACATTTAAAGAATTTTGCGAATTTCTCATTTGCCTCCAGAATAGGTAAATATAACAAAGTAAAATTGGGTGGTTCTTTAAAGAAATACGAGATGAGTTCAACCAAACTTAACTTTATAAATCGCAATCCTTATTTGAGCAGTTATGAAGGAGAACCAAGAGTTTATGCTGTTTATTTATCGGATAAGATTAAATGCGAGGAATTAAAGATTAATGCTGGAATAAGACTCGATTGCTTTGACCCGGCTTCAGAATGTTTTATCCATCTTGATAGCCTTGACGCCGGGAAAAAGTCAGCCGAGACAAAATATGGAGTGAGTCCAAGAATTAAAGTGGCTTTCCATATTTTTGATAAGTCAGTAATATATGTTAATTATGGTCATTTTTATAAACCTCATAACTTTGCTTACTTGTATCAAAATCTTAATCCTGCCTTGGATATAGGTTGGCCTACGATAGGAAATCCTGACCTTCCGTTGCAAAAACTATTATGTATGCAAGTGGAATAAGACAAAAATTACCTTTAGATTTTGTATTAGGAGCATCAGCTTATTGCAAGGATATGAAAAATTTATTGACTACCCGAACAATGACTACAATCTGGCGTCATAAACTTGCATCTTATACCATTGTTGAGGCAGAAAATGAGGCAAAAGTTTATGGAGTAGATTTAGCTCTAAACAAAAAGATGTCAAATCATCTTTCTGGAGCGATTGGTTATTCTTATTTAAATGCTAAGGGAGTTGGAGTTTCCCCAGAAGTATGGTTTTATTATCATTATTACGGAATACCTCCCCCTGCAAGCGAGTATTCTTTGGAAGTTGACGAAGTCCACTCGTGGAACGCAAATATTCATTTCTCCTTACCTTCTGTAACATCATTTAAACCTATTTCTAATCTAAATTTTGACCTCCGATACACATACACAACAGGTGCACTTTTTGACAGTACTGGCCAAAAGGGAACGTTTGCAGGAAAGGGAAGGATGCCACCTACTTCTCGGGTAGATATGAGAATAGAGAAAGGATTCAAGATTGCTGGAGTAAAATTAGGATTATTTATGAATGTATGGAATGTATTTAATTATCAGAACGTTTTAAATGTCTATTCCGGTACCGGAGAACCTGATAATAATGGAAATCCCCCAAAATGGGATGAGACCATCTATACTGCTGTATATAATAGCCGTGAAGAATATTATCAAGAAAGATATGGATGGGATAGTCCTCGAGAGATGTATCGGGCTAATGTTGAGAACTGGGGAAAGTATTATAATAACCCAGGCCACTATGATATTCCCCGAATCATCCAATTTGGTCTCGTTACCCATTTTTGACTTGTGTAAACAGCTATGGACAGAATAACTAAAGAGATGACGGTTGAGGAGGTTATTGAAAGATATTCGGATACAGTGAAGGTTTTTATGGACTTGAGGATTCCCTGTCTTGTGTGTGGAGAGCCGTTATGGGGGACTATTGAAGAAACTGCCGAAAGATATAATGTTGAGCTTGATATTTTACTTGAGAAACTTAACCAGGTTTTGGATAATAAGTTTAAGTAATAATTAACCACGAAGGATGCGAATTATCACGAAAAAAGGTTAGCACACAGATTCACACAGATTGGAAAGATGGTCACAGATTATATTCTATCAAGACTGTGCAAATCTATTTTATCTGTGAATATCTGTGTGCAATTTTCTAATTCGTGTCCATTAGCGTTAATTCGTGGTTCGAAAGCATAAATGAATACAAAGATTAAGTATTGCCCGATGTGTAGGACTCTGCTCAAGAGAAAGAAATTGGAAGGATATTCAAGACTTGTTTGTCCAGAATGTGGATGGATAAATTATGAAAACCCTATTCCGTCAGTAGCTATTCTCCTAAAGAACCAGAATAACGAGATTCTCTTGGTGAAAAGGAATGTGGAGCCAGAGAAAGGAAAATGGGCTCTCCCAAGCGGATTTATAGAGGCAGAAGAGACTACCGAAGATGCCACAACGAGAGAATTAAAAGAGGAAACTAATCTAAAGGGCAAGACAAAAAAGCTTATTGGGGTTTACATTGAGCATCCTGAGATTTACAAAAGTGTTTTAGTAATTGGTTATGAGGTTGAATTTATTAGTGGGTCTCTTTTGGCTGGGTCAGACTGCAGCGGAGCCAGGTTCTTCTCCCTTAACGAACTTCCCCCTATTCCATTTTCATCACATCGTAAAATAATCAAGGAGAGCTATTTACCGCAAAGACGCAAAGTTCGCAGAGGAAAACCAAAGAATGAATCATAAATCTTTGCGTTCTCTGCGGTTGATGTATAATCTGAAATGAAATATATTTACGGACCTGTGCCTTCTCGGAGACTCGGATTCTCTTTAGGGGTTGACCTTGTTCCATACAAAACCTGCCCGTTTGATTGTATATATTGCCAATTGGGGAAGACGACCGACAAGACAATCGCACGGAGAGAATGTTTTCCAAAAGAAGATATCTTGCGAGATGTTAGGAAAGCTCTCTTGCTCGACAAAAAGATTGATTATATTACATTTTCGGGCTCTGGTGAGCCAACACTGAATTCTGGGATTGGATGGCTTGCAAGGGAAATTAAGAAAATTACTCAAATTCCAATTGCAGTTCTTACCAACAGTTCTTTTCTGTGGGATAAGTCGTTGAGGGAGGATTTGTTGCCAGCAGACCTTGTAGTTCCTTCGCTTGATGCGGCTACAGAGGAGGTATTTAAAGCTATGAATCGTCCACACTCATCTCTTAATATAGATAAAATTGTAGAAGGCATCAAGGAGTTTCGGAAGGAGTTTAAGAACGAGCTTTGGCTTGAGATAATGCTGGTCAAAGGAATAAATGATAGTAAGGATGAGATTGAGAAATTTAAAGAGCTAATTTCTGAAACTCATCCAGAGAAGGTGCATCTTAATACAGTAGTTCGTCCACCGGCTGAGGAATTTGCTCATCCTCTATCTGTTAAAGAGTTAGAGGAAACAAGAGATTTCTTTGGCGAGAATTGTGAGGTGATAGCCAGATTTGATAAGTCAAGACTTGATAAATTAAGTCTCTCTGGAGATATTGAGTGCGTAATTATTGAACTCATAAAAAGGCGTCCTGTTACTTTATCTGATATTCACAGCTCTCTGGGCATCCACAGAAACGAACTGATAAAATATCTTGAAATCTTGGAGAGGGATAAGAAAATTAAGAAGGTTGATTATGAAGGAGTAACTTATTACGAGTGCAAGTAAATCCGTAATGCCCAAACATATAATCAAGGAATTAAAGACCCATATGCCCTTCACGAGCTTTGGGGCTCTCACAGGAATTATAATTATGGTAATAGTGATTTTAACCAAAGTCCCTTCTCATGTTTCTGAGAGCATTTTTTATATACTCCATCCTTTGCATATAGTATTGAGTGCGATTGTAACTACAGCGATGTACAAACTTCACGGAGGTAAGGCATTGGCAGGAATTTTAATTGGGTATGTTGGCTCTATTGGGATAGCTACAATATCTGATACAATATTTCCATATCTTGGGGGTATGCTTGTTGGAGCAAAGATGGAGTTGCATATTGGCTTTATTGAAAAATGGTGGCTTGTGAATCCTTTGGCTTTCTTGGGCATCGCAATCGGTTGGTTGAGACCCACGACCAGGATTCCTCATTTTGGGCATGTGTTATTAAGCACATGGGCATCGTTGTTTAGTCTTATGGCTTTTGGGGCAGCAAGTTGGATGAGATTGCTTCCGTTTGTTTTCCTCACATTATTTTTTGCAGTCTGGATTCCCTGTTGTTTATCAGATGTTGTATTCCCTCTTATCTTTGTGAAAAAGTGATTCTCCTCTTTTTGATTTTCCTCGTATATCAGGAGTTTGAGGCTCCTCAAGGAAATGAGGATTTGATTGATGAGCTTGGCAAATTAGAACAACATCCGATTCAACTCAATAAAGCGAAGAAAGAAAACTTTTTGAGGATATACTGGATTTCTCCAGAGCTTGCAAAGTCCATTATAGAAACGAGAAATAAGATTGGAGGATTTAAGAAGGTGGAAGATTTAAACAAAGTTCTTGGGCTGACAGACGAGACATTAGAACTTATTAAGCCCTATGTAACAGTAGGGGCAATTCACAAATCACCCCTGCTATTTGAATTGAGGGCAAGGGTCAAAGAATCCTTTCCAAGAGAGTCAGGAAAACTCGGTGACCCATGGAAAACTTATGAGAGACTTAAACTCAGATATAGAAATCTTTCTGGGGTGCTACTTCTTGAAAAGGATTATTATGAGGAAAGCTACGGAGACTTTATTACTGGGGGAATAATGCTCCAACTGAACAAGCGATTTCCCAAGTTCGTGCTTGGCGACTATAAACTTGAATTTGGGGAGGGACTTTTGTTCGGATATCCACCACTTATTACTTTTAAGAATCAGGGAATGATTAAATCGCGAGAAAGAGGAATTCGGTTATATACCAATGCAGGAGAAAACACTTATTTGCGTGGACTGGCTTTGGAATCAAGGATAAGCAGTCAGGGTAAGAACTTTATCTTCTGTTCTCGCACTCTGCTGGATGGCAAAGTTGAGGATGGAGAGGTTTTTATTTATTATGATTATGAAAGCGACCACTCTACTGAGTCTGGCTTAGACAAAAGAGATAGGATACGGGAGGAGCTTTTGGGCACAAGATTTGAATGGAGTGGAATGATAAAGCTTGGAGTTACAGGATATAAGAACTCGCATTTCTTAAATCCAGAAGGAACGAAACTTGGGACGCATAAGCTTTTTGGAGCTGACTTTTCATATAAGCTGGCTAAAACCCAGTGGTTTGGTGAGCTTGGAAGATGTGATACAAGTTGGCGACTTTCGTCGCCTTTCCTTTGTAAGCTTAACCACCATTGCTCGACGGAATGGGCTTGGGTTACGGGAGTTGAATATAAAAGAGGGAAATTAAAATTAGGAGCTTTATCAAGATATTATCCGTCGCATTTTTATGTCTTTCACTCTTCGCCTTGGGCGGATAGGTCAGTCACAACAGGCGGGCTCGCAGAAAAAGGAAATTACCTGTACATCGGATACAAGATTTCAAAGAGCACGAAATTCTCAGGATATTTTGATGTCTTTACTCGCCTGCCAAAAATCTATTCTCAAGAACTCCCGGAACAGGGAGTTAAATATTCCAGTGAGATAGAACACAAGTTCACAAAGCAATTTAGTATTACCAGCAGATATTCTTTTAAGTCTCTTGGAATCAGCCGGAGCAATCAATTTAGACTGCAAGCAGATATTGGGGTTAAAAATATTGATATGCGAGTTCGGGGAGAGAAGGGTTATGAGACTGATGGTAGGGAGGGTGAGCTTTTATATGGAGATATTAACTTTAAGTTCTTGAGAAATTTAAGTGTGTCAACAAGACTTATTTTGTTTGACTCAAATCTTTCTAAGTTTAAGCTTTATGAATATGAAAGAGACCTGCCCGGACTTATGACAAACCGCGTTATAGCAGGCAAAGGCTCAAGGGCTTATTTTATTATTAAAGGCAGAGTTGCCTCAATTTGTGAGCTTGGTTTGAAATATGAGATAACCTCAAAATTCAGAGAGTCCCCAACCCAGAGATACAGTATCCAGCTGGATTTAGAGATATAATGTATTGGACGCAGATGAACGCAGATAGACACAGATTACTTGATAGACAGAGATAGAGATTTGAGATGGAGCTTTTTCTCTATCTCTATCTCGAGCCTCAACTCTGTGTCCTCTGTGGTTTTTGCATTTTTCACTTGACAAAACGGGAGTTTTAGCACATATAATATACAATGGAGGTGGTTATGAATAAATTTTTGTGTATTTTGTTTGGGATTTTTGTTAGTGGGGCTGGCTATTCTGCTGATATGATAGCCGATATTACGGATACGGTGCACACAGAATTTGGAGTGTATCATCCTTATCCGGTAGACGTTAATCCTGCCTGCACACCTTATGCAATAGACTCAGGATTCACGAATGTGGCTAACTTTGATAGCTTTACCTTCACTGCTTGTGAGGAGTCACTTTTACTGAATAATGCTTTTGTGTCCACGCCTTCTGCTCGGATGGAGATTTACGACATTTATAACGAGGTAAGAGAACGAGAGATGCCTATATTCGTGAGTTGCGATGCGCTGTTGCATACTTATCATATTTTGTATGACAAGTTGCTCCAGACAGCTGAAATTGAGCGACTCGTTGGAGATATAGAAAATCTTACTGATACGCTTTATTCCAAAGTCAAGGAGGAATGGGATTCAGCAAGTGCTCCATCTGTTAAAGAGGCGCTGCAACGGAATCTCGCTTATTTGAGTGTAGCAAAATGCTTGCTCAATACTACCTTCACTCCGTTGCCAGAAGTAGAAACACTTGTAGATACTGAACTCGCACTTGTTTATGCTCATAAAGGATATACTCCTTCACCTATATTTGAGTGTGCTGAAGATTACAGTCAATATGTGCCAAGAGGGCATTATACAAAGAGCGATACACTTGAGCGGTATTTCAGAGCAATGATGTGGTATGGGAGAATGACTTTTGCAATGAGAGCAGTAGTGGCAGGGGATTACGTGTGTGTCCCAGATACAATACTTCAAACAAGGATGGCAGTGCTTTTAGTTCACGGAATACATAATATTGAAGTAGCAGGAGAGCCGGGGACAGATGTCTGGGAAAGAGTTTATTTGCCGACTATGTTCTTTGTGGGCAAGTCAGATGATATACATCTCGAGCAATATACTCAAATTGCAGAAGGAGTTTATGGAGCCGGCTTTGCTTCACTGCCGCCTGATAGTTTTGCTAACGATGTGCTACTCAATGAATTTATTGCAAAGGCGAATACACTTCCGGACCCTGCGATACCTACATTGACTCCCAAGGGATTTAGGTTTATGGGGCAGAGATTTGTCCCGGACTCCTGGATGTTTAGTCAACTAACATTCGATAGAATCCCAGGGGAGAGACTTTTTCCAAGGGGGCTTGATGTAATGAGTGTTTTGGGTTCTGAGCATGCATACGAAATACTTGACCAGATTTACGATGAGACTGCATATGAGGGTTATCCGGGAAAGATGAGTTATCTTAAAGCATATTTTTCGGCTTTGCCAGATGCGACCTGGGCGCAGAATCTTTACTGGAATTGGTTGTATTGTCTTATGCCCTTTACCTTTGCAAAAGGAACTGGATTCCCGACTTTTATGCAAAATGAGGCATGGACACGCAAGGAACTTTATGGAGCTCTTGGAAGCTGGAGCGAGCTCAGGCACGATACAATATTATATGCAAAGCAGAGTGTGAGTCCTCCGACAGGGAGTCCTTCAGAGTCATATACAATTCATGGTTATGTAGAGCCGAATCCCTGGGCATTTGCAAGACTTGCTTCTCTTGTGAAATATACAAAGGAAGGACTTAAAGAACTTGATTTACTTTATTATGATTTTGAAGCACGACTTATAGGGCTTGAAAACTCGTTGCTTGTTTTAAAAATAATAGCGGAGAAAGAGCTTACAAATCAAAGTATTAGTTACGGAGAAGATAGGGCAATTACAGGAATAGGAGCAGAGATTGCTAAACTTGTAATCTTTGATGAATATGAGCCTTATCCAGGATATGATTTTTGTGGACTGCCTAAATATCCACCTCCTGATGACCAGATGCCAGTTATTGCAGATGTCCATACAGATGCTAATCTTATGCAATGTCTTGAAGAGGGAGTGGGTTATCCATTTAATTTGTATGTGATAGTTCCTTTAAATGGGGAGCTTACGGTATGTTGGGGAGCAGGGTTTTCGTATTATGAGTTTAAACAGCCAATATCTAATAGACTAACGGATGAGCAGTGGCAGACGATATTACAAACTGACCCACCTGATGTGCCGATTTGGGCAGCAAGTTTTGTAGATACTTCACAGTTGGGCGCTGTTCCAAATCCAGAATATTACTATGGAGCTGGTTTTTGTTGGTGCATCCAGCAATTTGGGGTTGAGGAGAGAGAGTTGAGTCCGTCAGTTGACGGAAAGAGTTTAGAGTTAAGGGTTTATCCTAATCCATCTGGGAGAGGGGCTGATATTAGATTTCAGATTCCAGATTACAAATTGCAGATTAAAGATATGCGGTTAACGGTTCACGATATCTCTGGCAGACTGGTAAGAGAGTTGAGGGTTGAGAGTAAAGAGTTTAGGGTTGAGTGGAATGGGAGAGATAGTGCAGGTAAGCAAGTGCCTCAAGGGATTTATTTCATCAATCTTAAGCTTGGAGATTTTGAGAAAGTATGCAAGTTTGTGCTCGTGCGATAAAGATTAATATAGTGTAGCGTAAGGCATTGAATGGAGTGCGACGACAGAAAGATTGTTTGTATAGACATAGGGAATTCTGCTACATCCATTGGATTGTTTGATGTAGTGACGGTTCGCGAACCGCCACTACTTGCGAACCCCCAAAGAATATCAAACAAGAAACTTGGAGATATAAAATCCTGGCTTCTCCCGATAAATCGGGATTTTCGTTTCACTCCAACAAATGATAAAGTATCTGCTGTAATGATTGCTTCTGTTGTGCCAGAAAAAAATGAAGTCTTTCGTTGTGTGATTCAAGGAGTTTATGGGATAGCCCCGAAGTTTGTTGACTCAAGTTTAATTAAAAGGGCTTATTCTGAGTTAGGAGCAGATAGAGTAGCAAATCTCATAGGTGGATACGAGAAATTTGGATTGCCTGTTTGTGTGATTGATTTTGGGAGTGCGATAACCATAGATGTTTTAAAACAGGCAACAGGCAAAAGGCAAAAGGCAAAAGTTGATGGGGAGTATGGGGGTGGAGTTATATTGCCTGGCGTGGAAATGGGACTCAAGGTTTTACATCAAGACACCTCCTTGCTTCCAGAAGTTTCTTTTGTGGGGACAATTCGCGAATTGCCCCTACTTGGTAAATCTACAATTGAGTGTATTAAATCAAGTAGCTACTGGGGAGAATTGTGCAGAATTCAAGGATTGATAGAGAAAATCAAGCAGGACTTGAATCCAAAAATTGTTTGCACAGGAGGAGCTGGTGAATTATTTGCCAAAGCATTAGGGCTTAAGTATGAGCCCTGGCTTACTCTTTGGGGGCTATATTTTATATGGAAAAAGTCCGTGTAATAGGAATAAACTACTTAAAAGATAGCACGCAGATATTCACAGATAAAACAGACTTACACAACAAAGTGTTATTTTTTATACAATCTGTGATAATCTTTTCAATTTGTGTAAATCTGTGTGCTAATGATTTTTCCATACGGATCCTTCGGACGTGTAATTCGTGTTCGGGTATTGGGAATCTTAAATTCTATCGTATTCGTCTTCTATTTCGCCGAACAATTCTTCAATTACATCTTCGGCAGTAATAAGTCCGACGAGCCCTCCGCGACGGTCCTTTACCAGAGCAAAGAAGTTTTCTTTATTCTTTAGCTCCTCAAAAAGAGCTTCTATTGATAAATTATCATCGATGAACTTACAGGGCTTGATTGCATCGGATACACTTGTTGCGATAAGGAGACTTTTAGCTTCAACCACGCCAATTATTTCATCCGCATCAGGTGATTTTGACCCATAGACAGGAACTCTTGAGTATCCACTCTCTTTTATTATTTGCTTTAGTTCTTGAAGAGAAACATCTGCTGGAGCAGAGAGGATTCTGTTTTTAGGGATCATTATTTCTTTTGCCTGTTTTCCTCTAAAGTCCAGGAGTCGCGAAATAATGCGATGTTCAGGTAAAGAAAGAGCTTTTTTGCTGGCAACTCGCAAGTCCTCTCTTGTAAATTTGTGGAATGTGAATTTAGGATGGGCGTTGAATAGTTTCAATATCCCAATAGAGCTATGATACACTATGAATATCAATGGATAGAAGAGCCAGTAGATTACAACATAAGGTTTTGCAAGAATAATCACGAGTTGTTCCTTAAATCTTGAAGCTATAGATTTTGGCAGGACTTCTCCGAATATAAAGATAAGTAGTGCTGTAAGCAATATTACAACCCCTTCTTGAAGTCCCCAGACGCTTGATGCTATAACCGAAAGTCCGACTATTGCAAGATTATTCCCAACGAGGATGGTTATTAGTAACTTATCTTGATTGCGGAGGAGGTTTAAGGCAAACTTTGCTCCCTTTTTGTTTTTGCTTGCCCAATGCCTGAGCTTAATCCAATCACAGGATATAAAAGCCATCTCTGAAGCAGTAAAAAAGGCAGAAGCAATAAGAAGTAATATTATTCCTATCATTGTCCGATTATAGTGCGTAGAATATCATCAAGTGTAATGACCCCCACGACACTCTTGTTATCATCAACAACTATAGCGATATGGACTCTTTTTCGCTGAAACTCTGAGAGCAATTCACTCGCATTCATTGAGGCAGATACAAAATAGGGTTTGCGTAAAGGCAATTCTTGTATTGCTCCTACTGTTTCCCTGTCAATTAAATCCTTGAGATAAAGGATGCCTGTGATGTGTTCAGGGTTACTATTATAAACAGGGATTCTTGAATAATATAGTTTTGATATTGTGGCAGGGGTTAATCGTGTGGATGCAGAAAGAGATTTAAGTTCGGTTTTGGGTGTCATTATATCTTTCACTTTTTTATCCTTGAAATTCAAAAGCGAGAGGATGAATTCCTTTTCCATATTGTTTATGCGGCCTTCCTCTACTTCGGTTGCAACAAGCACCCGAAGTTCATCTCTGGTTATAGAGGTTCTGGGTTCAGGATTAATTAGTGAAATTAGCGCATTGACCGGTATAGTAATGGGCAAGAAGATATACCGAGCAAAGCGAAGACAGGGCACTAATTTTAATGACACACTTTCGGCGTGTTCCAGCGAATAGAGCTTTGGGACAAATTCTCCAAACACAAGTAATAGGTAAGTCATAACTCCTGTTACTATTGCTAATCCTTCGGTCTGAAATATCCGATAAAATATTCTGGCAGCAATGATAGACGCACCTGCGTTCACAAGAGTATTGCCAAAAAGGATGGTTCCCAGAAGCTTTTCCCGTTCTCGGAGCATAGAGAAACTACGGTATCGTGAAGCAAGTTTTTCAATCTTTACTTTTGGGAGGTGAAATATAGCGGTTTCTGCGCCCGAGAAGAAAGCAGAAAGGAAAAGCAGAAAAATAAGAGCCAACCCTTCAAATAAGTATGCCACTTAGATTAAATCAAAGCCTTTTTCTGCTTTTTTATTTTCTGAAGGTAGTATTCCTGCCTTTCTTCCATTTCGCTACTATGATTATAGCCCAAAAGATGTAGCATGCCATGAACTAAAAGGCGAAAAACCTCAAGTTCAAGCGTTTCACCAGCAGGAATCTGCTCCTCAGCCCTGTCTAAGGATATGTATATATCTCCCAAGAACTTGTGGGGGCGAGGTAACTTCGCCCCTACCTTCTTGGGCGCAATGAATTGTGTCTCTATTTCTATGGGAAAGGCAAGAACATCCGTTGGGGAGTCAACTTTTCTGTATTTTTTGTTCAACTTCTGTATATATCCGTTATCTACGAGGGTAATGTCAATCTCTGTATCCTCTGCACCTTCAATCTCAAGCACGAGCAAGGCAAGAGATTTAAGCGAAGTCCTTTTTATCCCTGGATTCTTTTTCAGACTCTTTATCTGTACTTTTCTCATATTTTATTCGTTGATGGAAAAGACCTGTTAGCACAGGAAGGAAACTTTGTTCTATTTTCTTGAGTTCTTCAAGGGACAAATTAACCTTGGAGAATTGCCCGTCTTCCATCTTTCTTTCAACGGTGTCCTCTATAATCCCTTTTATTCTGGAGGGAGTTGGGTTTGCAAGACTTCTTGCGGTAGCTTCAATTGAATCGGCAAGCATCACAATTGCTGATTCTTTTGTGTGTGGCAATGGTCCGGGATATCTAAAATCCAGCTCATTTACTTCTTTGCTAGCCAGTTTCGCCTTATTATAAAACGATTCTACTAAAGTCGTGCCGTGATGCTCTTTTATAATATCTATAACTTCTCCCGGGAGCTTTTCTCTGCGTGCAAGTTCTATCCCTTCTCTTACATGAGAGATAATAATACGAGCATTTAATTCTGGATTGAGTTTAGTATGTGGATTTACGCCCTGCTGGTTTTCAATAAAATAATCCGGTTTCTTGAGCTTGCCAATATCATGATAATATGCTCCAACTCTTGCAAGTAATGGATTAGCCCCTACTACTCTTGCTCCTTGCTCGGCAAGAGTTGCTACTATCATAGAGTGATGATAGGTGCCAGTCGCATATCGGCTTAGGTCCATCAGAATAGGATGGTCAGGATTTGTATATTCTAAAAGAGTAATTGGAGTAGTAATTTTAAACCCGCGTTCAAAGAAAGAAAGTAGTCCAAAAGCCACGAATGAACTTCCGACACCTCCAATCGCAGCATATCCTAAGGACTTGAGCAAGGAAATCCCGGAAGAAAGTTTTATAAGTTCCATTCCCAACGCAGTAAGGGCATAAGCTCCTCCGATATAAAGAGCGGGTTTATAGAAATCCGATGGTTTCTTAACATTGGTGCTTACAAAAACAGAGACAACACCTGAAAACAGGCAAAGACTTAGCACCTCAAATCCTCCACCTGAATATACTGATATAAGGATTGTCAAAACTATAATTCCTGCTACACCTGCTTGGATTCCTAAAAGCAAAGAAGCTAAAACTCCGAATATTGCTATAGGGATAAGATATAAAGAGAATTTTGACAAGATAATAAGAGATGATACCCCCATAACAATAAACATAAGGAGCATAAGCAAAAATAATTTCCAGAAATCATTGAGTAATGGAGGGTGGAAAAAATAAAGAGATAAGTAAAGAACGAGGAGTGCAATGAGATATATAATATTCCTCCCAATAAATGTGGACATTCCAGAAATACCAGCTTCTTTGGGGAGAGATTGCAATTTCTCTATAACTTCAGGGGTGACAATATCATGAGCCCGTACAATCATTTCTCCTTTTGAGACAGTCCCCTTAGTAGGATTAATTCGCATAATTGCCTGTTCTCTCCTCTTCAAAGTTTTTGGCAAATCAGCTACCAGATTTGGCTTAACAAAAGAATTCGCAAGAGCTACAAAGGTGCTAATCGCATCGTTATTTCTTGGAAACATTTGAGTTGCCCGAGACTTAAAAATTCTGGAGAGTTCGTTAGAATCTAAGAATTCTCCTATGCTTCTTGGTTTTTCTTCTCCCAGGATTACTACTACCGCCCCATCAATTTTACTTTTCTCCGTGATTACCCCTTGCTTTAAAACTTCATCTAATATTTTGAGGAGGCTATCCTTTAAAGGTCTATAATTTTTAATCAAGAGGAATCCTATCTCCTTTTTCCCCAAAGAAGACTCAAGTTCAATAAGTTTAGCTCTTTTTTTGTTAAATGCCTCCTTCTCCCATCGCATCTTTTCGAGGTGCTCAAAGAAGTTCTCTGCCTCTTTTTTTACCACTTGAGCCTGCTTCCGGTCCCGGCGAAGTACAAAAAATATGCTCTTCCTGATACTTTCTTTTTCTTCTTGGAGTTCCTCCTTGTTCTTCTTTATGTAAAAAATGTGGGGAGCTATTATATCTTTTGGGGCGATATCTCCTATCGTTAAGCTAAATTTTGTTGGAAACGAGGCGGGATATATCAAGTTAAGAATCAACAAAAATCCAGCGAATAAAGCTATATTCTTAATGTTTATCCCGGAAAGATTCAGCTTCATCTTCATAAGCTTCTACTATTTTCTTCACCAAAGGATGACGCAGGATGTCGCTCTTGGAAAGCTTCACAAATTTAATCCCACGAATTCCTGAAAGCACTTGTTGAATATGTAAAAGACCCGAGAGATTAGGATTCTCAAGGTCAATCTGGGTTATATCTCCTGTGATACAAGCTTTTGAGCCTATGCCGAGTCTTGTAAGGAACATCTTCATCTGCCCTTTTCCTGTGTTCTGAGCTTCATCAAGAATCACGAAAGAATTATCTAAGTTTCTACCTCTCATATAAGCAAGAGGAGCTACTTCAATTGTATGGTCTTCAATACAATGCTTTATTTTATCATGAGGCATTAACTCATAAAGAGCGTCATAAAGTGGGCGAAGGTAGGGTTCTATTTTTTCTTTGAAATCCCCCGGCAGGAACCCAAGCCTTTCTCCTGCCTCCACAGCAGGTCTTGTAAGTATGATTCTACGGAAGACCCCCTTTTTTAAAAGCTCGACCGCCTTTGCAACAGCAAGGTAAGTTTTTCCTGTCCCCGCAGGTCCTATACAAACGATTATATCAAAGGAATTTAGTGCTCTCAGATACTCAACTTGCCCAGAGGTTCTTGGTTTTATCAGTCTTTTGGATGTTACAATAACCTGCTTATTCGTGACTGTGGGGGACGGGTTTGTCCTACCTAAATCTTCCTTAGATATGGTTTTTCCCTCTTTTATTTCTTTAATCAAGGATAAAATCTTTAGTTTTAAGAGCGAAATTTTCTCGGGTTCACCACAGAGGATGATATTATTACCCCTTAGCACAATATCTGTATTGAACTCCTTTGAAAGGAGTTTCAGATTTTCATCTAACCTGCCACAAAGCAGTAAGGGGTCTATACCTTTTAAAGAGAGACGCTCTTTTACCAACTCTTTTCCCGATACGGGATTCCACAAATTAGGGTCTCGGAACTTTGAGTTTCCACCCGGGCTGAATAAGAATTGGGCTTTTTATCAAATCCTTGTTGGCTCTGTAAATCTTGGGCCACATAGCGTAATTTCCACGTCCATAGACATCAGGATATTCCGCAAGTTTCGCAAGCCAATCGCCTTGTCTTACAACATATATATCATGCTTCGGCTCTGCTGCATGGAGTTTTGCTATTTCATCTGCAATAGCTAAAATCTCGGCATCAAGCTTTGCGATTTCTCCCTCTAAAACAGCTATTTTCTCTTCTTCTTCCGTTA
>JAGMCN010000130.1 GCA_023129235.1 Caldifarciminota bacterium
TTAATATAGTCCCGTGAATTCCTGCAGCAGTTACTATTTTGTCTCCTCTCTTTAGATTTTCAAGTAATGCACGATGCTTTTTTTGCTGTTGTTTCTGTGGCATTATCAGGAAAATGTAAAATATTACAAATATAAGAATGAGAGGTAAAAAGGTAAGAATCCCTCTGCTTCCTCCTTGCCCTCCACCTGATGGAGGTGCCATTGCATAAAGTAGGTTCATAATAGTGCTGGTGAAAGAACCCAGATTTCTTGCTCCGATGGAAGTGTAATATCTGCAACAGAAGTTCCGAGTTCTTTCACTCTTGGTTTATCTTTTGTAAATTCACTGACTTCAACAAGCGGGAAATCAATGCTTGGAGTTTTGTAATGCATAGGAATAACAAGTTTCGGTTCAAGTATTGCCACAATTTGAGTTCCTTCTTCTGCTCCTATAGTATAAGCTCCTCCAACTGGTATGAAAAGGACATCTACTTTGCCAATCTGGCTCTTATGCTCCGGTGTAAGCAAATGTCCAAGGTCTCCGAGATGACAGAAAGTGGTTCCATCAACTGTGAATACAAAAATATTATTTTCCCCTCGCTGTGAGCCATTTGTATCATCGTGATATGTAGATACCCCCTTGAAATCTATTCCAGATGCAGTAGTAGTTCCTTTCACGATGATTGGGTTTCCTGTTATATCTTGCGTATAATTATGGTCTGTATGTTCGTGTGATATAAGGACTATATCACAGGGTTCGTTTATTGGCTTATATTGAAGCTTGCCTCCAAATCCGCCTGGTTCATAAGGGTCTGTGATTATTCGGACTCCAGAATTTGTTTCTAATAAGAAACTTGCGTGTGCAAGATATTTGACTTTCATTTCTTCCTTTTCCTTCAACTTAATCTTTAAAAGTAGCTTGTCAACAAAAAAATATTGACACGGCAGTAGTTTCAAATAATAATACAAGTCAAGGAGGGAAAAATGGATGTAAGTAATGCTATACTTGATAGAAGAAGTGTAAGAGCTTATGAACCAAGAGAGATTCCAGAAGAGAGTTTAAATGAGATACTTGAGGCGGCTCGCATTGCTCCTTCTGCCGCTAACCGCCAGTTATGGAAGTTTGTGGTAATCAAAGATAAAGAGCGACGGAGAGCGATTGCAAAAGCAGCAGGAGGTCAAGGATTTGTTGGCGAAGCTCCTGTTATAATTGCGGCAGTGGGACTTCAACCTGACCATCTTATGGGCTGTGAAGTTCCTGCTTATGCAGTTGACCTTGCTATTGCAGTTGACCATATGACATTGCAGGCAGTTGAGCTTGGACTTGGGAGTTGCTGGATAGGTGCATTTTCACAGTCTGAAGTCAGACGAATACTTAATATCCCTGAGGAATATAAGGTAGTAGCCCTGTTACCAATAGGGTATCCTGCTACTTCTGGTGGTCCCAAGATTCGCAAATCACTTAAAGAAATAGTATGTTACGAAACATTTAAGTAAATATATTAGAACTACAGAGAAACCACGAATTATCCACAGAATCCGTATGGACACGAATTGAGCGAATAAAGATTTTTGACCACAAAGGGCACAATCCGTCAGCTGACGGGCACAAAGATAAAAATCTTTTCTCTTGACTTTTTAATAGAATTATTTATAACATATAAATAAAGGAAGGAGAGAAATGAAATGGGAAAAAGCTGTCATTAAAGAAGATAAGAGTATTGAAATACCAGTAGGATGGTTAGATTTACATTACTACGAAGCTTTAACAATACTGTTTAGAATCGAAAATGCACTACGAGTTTTTGTATTCAGTGTACTAAAAAATGAATTCCAAGAAAAATGGTGTGAATCTATTGTAAGCGATGATTCAGACTCCGGGGGGACCGTTGAATCAATTGCTAAAAAGAGAATACATCAGGCAAAAAGTTTTGGTTATTTGGGATATTCAACGACTTGTCCTATAATGTATCTTACGAGTGGTGAATTAACACGATTAATTACTTCTGAGGCCTATTGGAAATATTTTAATGAGTACTTCTCAGGTAGCAAGGATATAATCAAAAATAAATTAGATGAAATTGGCAATATAAGAAATTCTCTCTCTCATTTTAGACCAATTAAACAAGATGATGTAGACCTTGTAAAGCAGAACGCTCGACATGTTCTTATCGTTATTGAAAAATGTCTTTTAGAAATGATGACTTGCAAAAACGTTGTTCCAACAAATACTACTGAAAGTTGGTACAAGGAACTAAATACTGTTGGAACAGACAACTGTACATTATCATTTTTCCAAAGCAATGACGAGCAATGGATAAAGATAAATATTAAATATAATTGCCCCATTATTTCCAAAAGTAGATTATGGAGTCACCATATAAGTTACCGCGTATTAAACATAATATCTTCTAATATCTTAACAAAATATCCTTTGTTAGCAAGCTTATTAATATACCTATCTGAAAGTAATCCTTCTTCTTATATAGAAATAAAGGAAGACTATTCTACTGATTTTAGGAAAAATATCTCATTAGTGTTTAGCAAAAGAATACTTTCTAAGAACTATAGGAAAGTTAAAACACAAATTGCAAAACTGTTGGAAAAAATATCTGAAGAGACAGATCTCATAACTCAAGACAATCTAGCAAGGGGGGAAATAGTAGAATTGATAAATACCGATGCAAATTTTAGGAAAACAGAGAAAGAAAACGGTTATTGGTGGATTGGTAGTGCTGATTTCTTGTGCGATATTAGAGAAGACGACCCACCAGAATATTGGGGAGATTTTTATTTGTCTACTCGCGATTTTGTTGCTGGAACGAATAAATATCCATGGATGCCAACAACAATATCAAAAACAGAATTTCCATTTTAATAAATCCTCCGCGTGCTTATAACAAATTAAATTTATATCTACAAGACTAAAGACTAAAATGCTTGACAAAGAAGAATTGTTGACTATGATTGGGCAGGAATAACAAAATGGATGAAATAAAAACTATACTTGCGACTGATTGCGGGAGTACTACTACTAAAGCGATTTTAATAGAAAAACAAGGCGAAGAATACAGATTGGTTGTGCGGGGAGAAGCTCCTACTACAGTTGAAGCACCATTTGAAGATGTAACTCGGGGTGTTCTAAATTCAATAATGGAAATAGAAGAACTTACAGGCAAAAAGATATTGGACGGAGAGAAAATAATAAAGCCAAGAAAGAGCGATACCGAAGGTGTGGATATATATATAAGCACAAGTTCGGCAGGTGGTGGCTTGCAGATGATGGTAGCAGGAGTCGTGAAGTCAATGACTGTGGAATCAGCGGCTCGTGCGGCTCTTGGAGCAGGAGCAATAGTAATGGAGGCAATTGCATCAAATGATGGTAGGTTGCCACATCAACGGATAGAATTGATGCGTCAATTAAGACCCGATATGATACTTCTTGCGGGAGGAATAGATGGAGGAACTGTCTCTCATGTAGTAGAGCTTTCACAGTTAATAGGTGCGGCAGAGCCAAAAGCAAGATTTGGAACTTCTTTTTTGCTTCCTGTGATATATGCCGGCAATAAAGATGCACAAAATGAAGTAAAGGATATTTTGGAGAAAAAGACTGCTTTATCAGTTGTAGATAATATAAGACCTGTGCTTGAGAGAGAAGAATTGGGACCTGCGAGAAATGAGATACATGAGTTATTTCTGGAGCATGTAATGGCACATGCGCCGGGATATAAAAAGCTAATAGAATGGACAGATACCCCAATAATGCCGACTCCAGGAGCAGTTGGCTCATTGGTTGAGATGGTTGGAAAGACGCAACAAATTGATGTAATGGGTGTAGATATGGGAGGAGCAACAACAGATATATTTTCTGTGTTTAAAGGAGTATTTAATCGGACAGTGAGTGCTAATCTTGGGATGAGCTATTCAATATCAAATGTGATGGCAGAAGCAGGGGTAGATAATATAATGAGATGGATACCCTTTGAACTTCCTGAAGTTGATTTGCGTAATCGTATTCGGAATAAGATGGTTCGTCCAACTACAATTCCATCATCACTTGAGGATTTGAAGATAGAGCAGGCAATAGCAAGAGAGGCAATGAGACTTGCATTCGAGCATCATCAGTCAATGGCAGTGGGACTCAAGGGAGTTCAGCAGAGACGCACTATTTCAGATACATTTGCACAAAAGACAACAGGACAATCCTTGATTGATATGATGAGCTTGAATTTAGTAATAGGTTCAGGTGGAGGGATTTCTCACGCACCAAAGAGAATGCAGGCAGCTCTTATGCTTATAGACGCATGGTTACCAGAAGGAGTTACAAGGATTGCAGTAGATTCAATATTTATGATGCCTCATTTGGGAGTGCTTGCTACTGTGCACGAGAAGGCGGCAATGGAGGTGTTTGAAAAAGACTGTCTTGTTAAACTGGGAACTTGTATAGCTCCTGTAGGCACAAGTAAAGAAGGACGCCCGTGTGTAGAAGTGAAAATAAAAGGTGAGAGTAGAAAAGTAAACTTTGGAGATATTGTATATATACCATTTGAGGGAAAAGAGGAAGCTCAGATGATTCCTGAAAAGGGATTTGATATAGGAGAAGGTAGAGGTAAAGAGGTAATAAAAGAAATTGAGGGTGGAGAAGTAGGGATTATTATAGATGCAAGAGGCAGACCATTTAAACTTCCTGAGGACCAGAAGGAACGAATAGAAAGACTCAATAAATGGCTAACTGCACTTGAGGTTTATTGAAAAATGGCTTATAGAAAACTTATTCCTCAGATAGGAATGGGGAATTTAGAGATTAGAAACTTTAAATCTATAAGGTCCCTGAAATTAGAATGCAAGAAAGTAAATATATTCATAGGTGAACCGAATACAGGAAAATCAAATATTCTTGAAACCATAGGATTGCTTTCACATTTATACTATAGCAAGTATAGCAATATTAAAGAATTTATAAGAATGGAAGATATGATAAATTTGTTTTATGATGGTAGAATAGATGAGAAGATAAAAATAAAATTTGATGAAAAGTTTTTAGAAGTAGAACATAATAACGACCAATTTATAGGAAAAATGGATTCTGATGAAGTTTTCAACTATCGTTATGAGGGTAATGGTAGCAGAAGACTTGAAGTTGATGAAGGTAAGCCTTTTAAATTTTACAGATTTAAGGTAGAGAGAGTGTTTTCTGGGAAAGAAGCAGAATTCCTCTATCCTCCTTTTGGGAACAACCTTTTTATGATTATCAGGACACACAAGGAGTTAAGAGGACTTATTAAAGAACTATTTGAGCCATTTGGGCTTAAGATAGCTTTGCGATATCCTGAGAACAAAATAGAATTGCAAAAAGAAGAAGAAGATATAATATCTTCTTTCCCCTATTCCTTAATTTCTGATACTCTTTTAAGAGTGGTTTTTTATTTAGCTATACTTGAGACAAATAGGGACTCAATAATTGTACTTGAAGAACCAGAAAGCAATTCATTTCCCTATTATACAAAATATCTTGCAGAAAGGATAGCTTTTGACAAAAGCAATCAGTTTTTTATCTCTACCCATAACCCTTATTTTCTGCTTTCAGTGTTAGAAAAAACTCCAAAAGAAGATATTGGTATTTTCATAACTTATTTTAAAAACTATCAGACAAAAGTTAAGACGTTAAATAATAAGGAAATAGAGGAAATATTAGATTTGGATACAGATGTGTTCTTTAATATTGAAAAATTTACAGAATGATATATGTGGAATGCAAGGCAGATATGTCTTTAGTACAGGCTCTAGGAATTTCTAAAGAGTCTCTCACTCATGAAGGAGGTACGGCAAAAGTTTGCAAAAAGTTAAGGAAAACAAATAATGCAAAAGGAATGGTGGATGAAGATTTATTGCGCTCTCATCCAAATCTTGTTAAAAAATTAAGAGTAGACAATAGTTCTTTAAGCAATAAAATTAAGATATTTTATAATGCTCAAAAGTGTAGTTACTTATTTGTTCTTTGTCCAAGATTAGAAGAATGGGTTTTAGAAGCGGCAAGGGAATCCGATATAAATGTGACAAATTATGCCTTGCCTGAGGATGCTGATGAACTACACAAGAAGGTAAATATTAAGTTGGGTAAATTTACGAATTTAATACATAAATTGAAAGTAGAAAGTGAGAGAGTAAAAAACTTAAAAAGATTATTAGAAGGCTAAATTTTGATTGTTTCTTAATCTAATTATTGTGTTGACTGGTGGATTATATAAAGTAATATTAGTTATAGTTGGCAGTGGTATTTCAGTCATACATATATAAAATGTAGTATCTTTGAGTGGTAACATTTGCCATAACTCGGGAGGAATAAAATGAAATCTTGGTATATGTGGGTTATTTTAGGATTGTTAGTTGTGGGAGAAGCGTTCATTATTCTGCGTCAAAATTCTTTATTAAAAGAAGTATCAACCTTTGAAGATGCGTTAAATTCTAAAAATGTAGAGCAATATAAAATCATTCCATTTGAGGCAGGAATTATGCGATTGAATACTTATACTGGAGAAACTTGGTTGTTTCCTTTGTTTTTGTACCGGGAAAAAGAACCCGTGTGGAGATGGATTAGAGAGCCTATTGGAATCAGCAAGAAGCGGAATGAAAAGAGAAAGAAATGAAGGCAGTCGGAAAGTTTCAGAACTATGATGTTTTTATGAAGGAGAGTGAGAGAGGAGAAAAACAAGGGTTTAGAATGTAGAGAGTGATATAATATGTGGGATGAGAAGAGGTTATGAGAAGAGATTATGTGGAATTTACACAAAATTTCATAACTATAGTTAAAAAAAAGAAACGCTTGGTGCGTAGGTTAAATGCAGAAGGATGAAGAAATGTTAGATGTTTATGCAAATGGAGGTATTGTGGAAACCCCTTACAAAATTAAATTTATAAAACATATTGACAACTCAGGTAACGATTTTATTCTAATGCGATTTGAGGTAACCGCATCTGCACAAGAAATATGTAAAATTGATATTAAATTTAGTGGTTCACTTATGGCTACTGAACCTGTTAGGTTGTTTCGTGAGAGAAATGAAAATTACCTTCTCTGGTGGTCGTGGATGAAAATAAAAGATCAAATTGATAGTAATGAGATAGTTTCCTCCAGAGAAATTGGGGTTTATAGCAGTAATGAAACGAATGAATGGATTGGGGAAATTAGTGAAGATTTAGACCCGAATATATGTGATGCTCTTCGGAAAGATAGTATAAATTATTATCCTAAAAAGAAGCTTGGATTTATGTAATGGACATTGCAGAAATTGAAAATCAGATAAGAGATTATGCAAAACAGAGAAAGATATTTTATACAAAACATGCAATTGAGCAAATGATAAAAAGAGAAATAGACCCGAATGGAGTGCTTGATGCTTTACAGAATGGGAATGTGATTGAATTCTATGAAGAAGACCTTCCTTTTCCCAGTTGTCTTATGGTTGGGTTTACTTCTAAAAATATCCCTATTCACATTGTATGTTCAGCACCACCTGATATATGGGTGATTACAGTATATAGGCCTGATCCCACGCAGTGGATTGATTTCAAAACAAGGAGGTGAAAAATTATGAAGTGCCTTTATTGTGGAGATAAAATGGAGTTTAAAAATACAAATATTGAGTTATGTATAGAGAATGATATATATGTGGTAAAGAACGTACCTGCTTATGTTTGTGAAAGATGTGGTGAGAAAGTAATAGGTCAAGAAGTGGCTTCGCGGATCTACGAACTTATCAGTAAAAAAGAAGCAGAAGCTCACATTCAGGTTCCAGTATTTGAATATGCCTGAAATATTTAAACATTGGAGTTTTTAATTTTAAGCTTTAAACTTTTAATATGGCACATGCATATACACCGGGCTTAAAGGTAACAACAAGAGCCAGAATTCGCAAGGAGAGAAGACTCCCTCTTAAAGGCGAAGTAGTAACTGAGACAGGGAAAAAGGTATCGGCTGACATAGTTGTTGCTCGGACTCAACTACCTGGCGATGTTAAACCATTAAATATTGCCGGGCTTCTGGGTATTCCCCCGGAAGATGTTGATACTTATCTTTTAAAACATCCCGGAGATTCGCTAAAGAAAGAAGAGATAATTGCTCAGACCAAGGGAATATTTGGGCTTATGAAAACGATAATAAAATCTCCAATAGATGGAACTTTTGAAAGCTTTTCTAAAATCACAGGACAGGCAATTTTAAGACAAGCTCCAATCCAAGTTGAAATAGATGCTTACATAGATGGAGTAGTAACTGAAGTTTTGCCGGAAGAAGGTGTTGTTGTTGAGACGATAGGAGTTTTTGTTCAGGGAATCTTTGGAATTGGAGGAGAAACAAACGGCATAATTACAAAAGTAGCCTCAAATCCTTCTGATGTCTTGACCCCAAATGAAATAACTAAAGAACTTGAGGGTAAAATTCTCATAGGTGGTTCGCTTGTAACTTGCGATACTTTAAAGAAAGCTGCTGAATGTGGATGCAAAGGAATTGTAGTTGGTGGAATAGCTGATAAAGAGCTAATAGACTTTCTGGGATACGACCTTGGAGTAGCGATAACAGGCTCAGAACAAAAAGGAATAACTCTTGTTGTAACAGAAGGGTTTGGACAAATGAATATGGCTGAGCGCACATTTGAGCTTTTGTGTTCTCAGGAAGGCAAGAAAGCATCAATAAATGGAGCCACTCAAATACGGGCAGGGGTCTTGAGACCAGAAATAATTGTCCCAAGCGGTGAAGAATTATCAGAAATCAGAGAAGAAATAAGAATAAAAGGAGTTGAAGCGGGCTCAAAGGTCCGTATCATCCGTGAGCCACATTTTGGGGAAATCGGTAAAGTAGTAGCTCTTCCATCAGAGCTTCAACTTGTAGAAACGGGTGCAAAAGTGCGTATTTTTGAAGTAGAGCTTGCAAACGGAACTTGCATAACTCTCCCCCGCGCAAATGTGGAGATAATTGAAGAGTAACCCTTCATAATTCACGATTCACAAGTAGTGAGCGAAGTTTCTTAATCCATCCAAGAGTAACACGAGGGTCTTTTGTTTTGCAAAGTTTGGTGAGGCCGGTAAATGCTGAGTAAAATAATTGGCTCTCCTCAGCTTTTATTATCTTGCCCTCTCCATTAAGAATTGCTTTCTTCAAATCAGTGTCTCCAAATTCCATTCTTGTTAATCCGATTTCCTGCAAGAAATGGGCATCAGAAGCTGCAATCCCGGGTTTCCCATACTTTCTGGCAAGTGCGAGGGCTTTTACATTCTTGTTCTCGCTTGTTCTTGCGTTAAAAACTTCTATTACATCTACCGCCTTAATCAGTTCTTCATCTAATTTATGTGATTTGTATGGATGGGGCAGAACCACAATTCCACCTTGGGCTTTGATTTCTTTAATCACCTCATTGCTTTTTCTTGATTTAACTTCTCTTTCAAGGAACAGTCCTATAATATCTCCTTTGTCAGTATAATATTCAGCACCCACTATAATCGTTAATCGCAAATCGTTATTCGTTAATCGTCTTACTTCCAGAGCTCCCTGGATAGTCTCGTGGTCAGTGATTGCTGCAAAATCTACTCCTAACTTTTGTAGCCAGTCAACTATCCTTCTTGATGAAATCGTAGCATCAAACGAATGACTTGTATGAATGTGAAAAATCCCTGTCATTTATGAAATATTCACCGCAGAGACGCAAAGAACGCAGAGAAGAAATAAAAGACTTTGTGTTCTCTGTGGCTTCGTGACTCTGTGGTAAAATTAAATATACTATTTTATGGGAAATGCAAGCTTTTTTCAGAAAGACTACTGAAAAAATGGGATTTTCAGGTGATTTGCAAGTATTCGTGGATTGAGCGGGCAGCGATTCTACCTGCTCCCATTGCAAGGATTACTGTCGCGGCTCCTGTTGCTATATCACCACCTGCCCACACTCTATCTTTGGAAGTCTTGCCCGTAGCTTCATCTGTTACGATATTCCCGTGTTTGCCTTGCTCTAATCCCGGGGTGGTGGAATAGATAAGTGGATTAGGTGAGTTTCCTATTGCTACTACTACTACATCTACTGGACTTTTGAAATTAGAACCCTCTATTGGAATAGGTCGCCTTCTTCCTGATTTATCTGGTTCACCAAGCTCCATACGGATGCACTCCATTTCACGCACCCATCCATTTTTATCTGCATGATATGCAACAGGGTTGGTCAAGAAATGAAATTCAACTCCTTCTGCTTCTGCATGCTCTATTTCCTCATTTCTTGCTGGCATCTCTACTTTTGAGCGACGATAAATTATCATTGAATGCTTTGCTCCGAGTCTCAAGGCAGTGCGAGCTGAATCCATAGCTACATTGCCACCACCAATTACTGCAACTCTTTTGCCTTTTACGATTGGTGTGTCGTATTCTGGAAAAAGATATGCTTTCATTAAATTAGAGCGAGTGAGATATTCATTTGCAGAATATATTCCATTATAGTTTTCGCCCGGAAGAAACATAAACCACGGGAGTCCTGCTCCAGTTCCAACAAAAATAGCATCAAATTCTTCTAATAACTCATCCACTGTTTTCAATTTCCCTACCACATACGATAGCACAAGCTCAGCACTCAGCTTCTTAATATATTCAACCTCGCGTTCTACGATTGCTTTTGGCAATCTGAATTCTGGAATGCCATAAATTAAGACTCCTCCGGGTTTATGCAGTGCTTCGAAGATTACTACTTTATGTCCTAACTTTGTTAGGTCTCCTGCCACAGTTAAGCCAGCAGGTCCACTTCCTACCACTGCGACTTTCTTGCCAGTAGGAGGAGCTATTTCAGGAATCTCTATCTCATCTTGTTCTGCTTCCCAATCGGCGATAAATCTCTCTAATCTCCCAATAGCTACTGGCTCGCCCATTTTTCCAAGGAGGCAATATTTTTCGCATTGTTCTTCTTGAGGACACACCCGTCCACAAATTGCTGGAAGACTGTTCTTGTCCTTCATAGTTCTTACGGCTTCTCTAAAATTGCCATCTGCAATCTGCTCAATGAATTTAGGTATATCTATTTCAACAGGGCATCCTTCCATGCATTTTGGCTTTTTGCATTGCAGACACCGTTTTGCCTCAAGAATTGCCTCCTCAGGAGAATATCCAAATGGGACTTCATTAAAGTTATGTATCCTCTCTTTAGGAGATTGCTCTCGCATTGGGGTCTTTTGAGGAGATGACTTTGGCATATCAGCTCTGTTGATTATCAGTTGTTGACCGACAGCATTTATTTAAATCACTTCTGAATTTATCTAACGATTCCTTTTCTTCTTTTAGATATATAGAAAGGCGGTTCATCAGTAAATCAAAATTAACAAGATGTCCATCAAATTCAGGTCCGTCCACACAGGCAAACTTTGTCTCTCCTCCGATTTCAACTCTGCAAGCTCCACACATTCCAGTTCCATCAACCATTATGGAGTTGAGTGATACGATTGTCTTGATTTTATATGGACGAGTTACATCTGCTACCACTTTCATCATTATCGGAGGCCCAATCGCAACAACCCGATTGATTTCTATCCTTTCTTCAATGAGTCGTGTAAGTTCATTTGACACAAAACCCTTCTTTCCGTAAGACCCATCGTCTGTTGTTATATAAAGTTTATCAGAGGCAACTTTGATTTCCTCTTCAAGTATCAAGAGATTTTTACTCTTTGCTCCAATGATAGAGATAACTTTGTTTCCTTTGGATTTCAGTGCCTTTAATATAGGATAAATTGGAGCAACGCCAATTCCTCCACCCACGCAAACCACAGTCCCAAACAACTCAATCTCTGATTGCTTGCCAAGGGGTCCGACAACATCAAGAATCTCGTCTCCTTCTTTGAATGTTCCCAGATGTGCGCTGGATTTCCCTACTTCCTGAAATATCAAAGTAATAGAGTGATTTTTGGGATTGACATTAGCAACAGTCAATGGGAATCTTTCTCCTTTCTCGTGAGTTCTGATAACAACAAATTGGCCCGGCTGGACTTTCTCTGCAATAGGAGGAGTTTCAACTTCAAATAATTTTATCTCTGGTGCCAGCGTAACTTTTCTTAGAATCTTGTTCATTTAGATAATCCTTCTAATATAAAATCTCCATATGTCAAGAGGAAGTTTTATGACTTCTTGAGTTTTGGATATTTAGCGAGGAAAACTCTTGTTCTTCCGAAGAAGTCTTTTATGAAATCCACAGACTCAAAATACTTAAGAGCTTCTTTTTTTACAGTATCGGCTTGCTCTGGAGAAATCTCTAATAAAAGCATCCCAGATTTTTTAAGTTTAACCACAGAAGTTTTTATTAGCTCGCGGATAAAAAACAAGCCATCTTCTCCCCCATCTAATGCAGTGTGCGACTCAAAGAACCTTATCTCTGGCTGAAGCGATGGTATTTCAGAACTCGGTATATAAGGAGGATTTGATACGATGAAATCTGCTTTTCCCTTTCCACAGGATTCTTCGAAAAATGGATGAAGCAAATCTCCTCTTAAGAATCTTATTCTTTCAGATACTTTAAGTTTAATCGCATTTCTCCGGGCAAGACGAAGGTCAATTATATCGGAAGCATAGACTCTTGCGTTAGGTAAAAACTTTAGACTTGCTATTCCAATTGCTCCACATCCTGTTCCTATATCAAAGATTATAGGATTTTTCTTGTCTCTTGCAACTTCTACAAGAGTTTCAACTAAAACTTCAGTCTCTGGTCTTGGGATAAGAACGGGTGGCTCAATCATAAAGTCAAGCCCCATAAAATTCACATACCCTGTCAAGTATTCCAGTGGCTCGTGATTAAGTCTTCTTGCGAGAAGTTTGGATATAGCAAATTGCTCGGAATTTGATAAAGCTTTATTATAATTGAGGTAAAGGGAGATTTTATTAAGCTTCAAGGCATTGGCTACAAGTGAAACTGCTTCTATAGAGGGCTCCTTAAACTGATTATTTTTGAGAGTTTGAGTTGCCTGTGCGAGAGCTCCTCTTACTTCTTCGGAGAATTCTTCTAACATATCTCAAGTCCACGGGATTCTTTAAGCTTTGATATTATCTCATCAATCTCTCCGTTGAGTATGGAATCAAGTCTGTGAAGTGTAAGATTTATCCGATGGTCGGTTACTCTTCTTTGTGGATAATTATAAGTTCTTATTTTTTCAGATCTGTCGCCTTCGCCTACTTGTTTTTTTCGAGCATCTCTAATTTCAGCATCATGCTTTTTTTGTCTCTCATCATAAAGTCTTGCAAGCAGAATACGCATCGCACGTTCCCGATTCTGAAACTGAGAACGCTCATCCTGACAAACAACCGTCGTGCCTGTAGGAGTATGAATAAGCCGAACAGCGGTTGATACTTTATTTACATTCTGCCCTCCAGCTCCTCCAGACCTGAAAGTTTCCAATTTTATATCCTTTGGGTCAATCGTTATATCTACTTGCGATGCTTCTGGAAGTACACATACACTAACTGTTGATGTGTGAATTCTTCCAGCAGATTCTGTGGTAGGAACTCTCTGGACTCTATGAACACCGCTCTCGTATTTCAAATCTTTATAGACTTTTTTCCCTTTCAGAAAGTATATGATTTCCTTAAACCCTCCAACTGCAGTAAGATGGGATGATAGAATCTCAATCTTCCATCCTTTGCGTTCTGCGTATCTTGAATACATCCTGAAAAGGTCGCTCGCAAAAAGAGATGCCTCATCTCCACCGGCACTTTGCCTTATTTCCATTATTATATTCCGTTCGTCATTTGGGTCTTTGGGAGTCAAGCACTCTAAAATATCCTTTTCTAATTGCTCCTTCTTTGCAGTAAATTCCTGGATTTCTTCTTCTGCAATAGTTTTTAGCTCCTCATCTTTTGATGCTAATATATGCTCATCTTCTTTAATACTTCTAACAATCTCTTGATATTTATTCCAGAGTCCAACAGTTTGCTGAAGTTCACTATATTCTTGAGATAACGAAACGAATTTCCTTTTGTCTTTTATATTCTGAGGAGAAGAAAGTTCATCACTTAACTCAATAGCTCTTTTCTCAAGCTCTTTAAGTTTGGCGATTATTTCTTCATTCATAGGTATTTCTACTTTACATCAGAATATACTCTCGTCAAGATTTTTTTAACCACAGAGGACACAGAGTTACAATCAGAGAAGAGATAGAGAAAAAATAAATTAGAAATTTCTCTGTGTTCTCACGCTGAACTCTGTGAGCTCTGTGGTTTGCAATTTTAGACATCAAGAAAAATTACTCTTGACATAATAAAAGCATAAATATATTATATCAGAAATTGGGAGGAGATATGAAGATACTGGAAGACTTAAAATATGCAAAGACTCATGAATGGGTGAGGATAGAAAATAATATCGCAACCTGTGGAATAAGTGATTATGCACAATCAGAGCTATCTGATGTTGTCTTTATTGAGCTTCATCCTGTGGGCTCGCTCACTGAAAAGGGAAGTCCCTTTGGAACCATAGAGGCAGTTAAAGCCGTTACCGATATTTATGCACCTTTGACTGGTAAAATTATAGAAGTGAATGCGAAGCTTTCTACTACACCTGAGACCGTGAATAACGACCCGTATGGAGAGGGCTGGATGATAAAGATAGAAATGTCTAACCCGGAGGAGCTGGATTCACTCTTGACACCCAAAGAATATGAGGAACTCGTAACTCAGAAGTAAGGCAAACTTGAGAACCGTTGTATTTTTTGTTAAGATAAGGAGATTTCTATGATTGCTGATTCATTAGTTACTGATACATTGATTGCTAACCCATTACACTGGGAGACGGTTAAACTAATAATCAACTCTCAACACAACTTAGCAGTAATTGGCATATCTGTGTTGGTTGGAGTGACTCTTCTCATAGTAGCATTCAACTGGTTGTCCATTAGGAGTGATGTGGAAAAGATTATTGAAAAGGTAGATGAAAAATTGGAAAAGGTAGATAAAAAAATGCAACTGATGGATAAGATACTACAATTGACGAATAAGAAAATGAAAACGATGAATAAGATGCTACAATCGATGAATAAGAAAACGGAATTGACGGATGAGATGCTACAATTGGTGAATGAGAAAACGAAATTGATGGATAAGGAAATAGCAAAGTTTAATACAGATAAATCAAGACTGTTCGCTATTGCGGCTAGACAATCAGGGGAATTCGACGCTGAAGCTTATTGGTGGGCAAAGGCTCTTAAAGGTTATGCTAGTCCCGAAGCTCGCAGTGAAAATTTAATAAGAACCTCTGTAAAAAATCTCACAACTTCTCTCAAAGAATGTCTTAAAAAAGACGAAAAGCTTGAAGACGAAGTCAGGGAAAAAATAGAAGAAGCACTTCCTCATATTCCAGAGTCTCTTGATAAGGAGAAGAAGAAAATAGAAGATTTGTTGAAGAAGTTACCAAAGAAATGAATGATTTGCAGAGGTCTATGAAAGAATCGGGGGCTTCCCCGAAAGAATCGGGGGCTTCCCCGAAAGAATCGGGGGCTTCCCCGAACGACTTGGGGGCATCCCCGAACGAATGGGGGACATCCCCGAAAGTCTCGGGGGTCACCCCGAAGAGTTGGGGGGTTACCCCGAAAGTTCTGGGGCATACCCCGAAAGTCTCGGGGGTCACCCCGAACGGCAAGAGATTAAATGAGATTTATTCCTAATACAGCCGATGAGCGTCGTGAGATGCTCAAACGAATCGGAGTCAAGAACTTTGACTTTTCTGACCTCCTTTCCCCAATTCCAGAACACTTGAGACTTAAATCGCCTCTTGAGTTGCCACCAGCTTTATCAGAGCTTGAGATTAAAAAGCTGATGCAGGGACTATCAGAGCGTAATATAAGCACAGATAAGTGTATTTCATTTCTTGGGGCTGGCTCGTATGACCATTATATCCCTCAAGCAGTGGATTATGTGATAAGGAGACCGGAGTTTTACACTGCCTACACTCCTTATCAAGCGGAGGCGTCTCAAGGGACACTTCAGACAATTTATGAATATCAGTCAATGATTTGCGAGCTTACGGGAATGGAAGTTGCAAATGCGTCAATGTATGATGGGGCATCAGCACTTGCTGAAGCTTGTTATATGGCACGAACTATGAAAGAGGGCGAGATTTTAATCTCCGAGGGCGTTCATCCGTCATATATACAATGCGTTGAGACTTATCTTGGGAAAGTGCATCGTATTCCCCTTAAAGATGGCAGGACGGATATAAATGCTCTTAAAGAAGGCATATCACGATATGCTCCTACCTGTGTTGTGGTTCAGCATCCTAATTTCTTTGGGGTGCTTGAGCCAGTTGAGGAACTTGGGGCTTTAATCCATAAGAATAATTCGCTCTACATAGGGATTCCGCTTCCAATTTCTCTTGGAGTGCTTGCTCCACCTGGTGACTGGGGTGCTCATCAGCACTGGGGTGCGGATATTGTTGTAGCTGAGGGACAATCTCTTGGGATACCTCAATCTTTTGGGGGACCGGGACTTGGGATTTTTGCTACACGCAGAGAATGGATTCGCAAAATGCCCGGAAGGATAATTGGGAGAACAGAAGATGTAGAAGGCAAAAGGGGCTTTGTTATGACACTCCAAACACGCGAGCAACACATAAGAAGAGAACGTGCGACATCGAATATATGCACAAACGAAGGACTGTGTGCCATCGCTACTTGCGTATATCTCACAGTAATGGGGGCTCAAGGAATTCGTGAAGTTGGTGAGATTTGCTACGAGAAAGCTCATTACTTGGCTAAAAGAATTTCCGAAGTCCCTGGATTTAGTTTATCTTATGATACTCCGTTTTTTAATGAGTTCCTTGTCCATACGCCAATAGAGGCGTCTCAAATTGTGAAGGAGTTACTTAAAGACAATATCTTTGCGGGAATCCCAATGAGTAAGTTCTATAAAGAACGAACTAATGAACTTTTAATCGCAGTAACAGAAAAACGCACTCGCGAGGAACTTGATTATTTCGTAGAGAAATTAAAGTCGTTCAATTGTTCCGATTAACGATTTCCGTTTAACGAAGAATGAAGTAATATGGAGACTGATTTTTTGGTTATAGGGAGTGGGGTAGCAGGACTTACATTTGCTCTTGATACCAGAAATTATGGTAGAGTAGCTATCATTACGAAAAAAGAGAGCAACGAGACAAATACAAATTATGCTCAGGGGGGAATAGCTGCCGCTATAGCTCCATCTGACTCTATAGAGTCTCATATTCAGGATACATTACTTACAGGTGAAGGGCTTTGTAATCCTGATGCTGTGAAGTTAATGGCTACTGAAGCACCTCAAGTAATTGAGGAGCTTAGTAAACTGGGTGTAGGATTTACAAAATCTCGTGGAGCCAAATTTGACCTTGGAAGAGAAGGAGGGCACTCGGCACGGAGGATTGTTCATACAAAAGATGCGACAGGAGAAGCAATTGAAACAACGCTTATCAAAAGAGCTCAGGAGCGAGGGGTTGATTTATTTGAAAATTGGCTTGCAGTGGATTTAATTTTAGAAGATGACAGATGTATAGGCGTATGGGTTTTTGATACTGACGAGAATAAAATCTTGCCTTTTTTCGCAAAATCCATTCTCATCGCAACTGGTGGAATAGGAAGCATTTATTTACATACAACTAACCCCAGAATCGCCACAGGTGATGGTATAGCGATGGCTTATAGGGTAGGAACACCTATTGCAAATATGGAGTTTGTTCAGTTTCATCCGACTTCATTTTATGGCAAGAAAATTGATGGGCGCGCACTGCTCCTTTCTGAAGCTGTAAGAGGAGAAGGTGGGGTTCTAAAGACTAAAGATGGTAATGCATTTATGGAGAAGTATGACTCCCGAAAAGAACTGGCTCCAAGAGATATAGTTGCAAGAGCCATTCATTCGAAACTCAGGAAAAGAAGTGATAATTATGTTCTTCTTGACATTACCGGGCTTGGGTCTCGTAAAATACTTGATAAGTTTCCAAATATCTATAACGCTTGCCTCAATTTCAGCATAGACCCAATAAAAGAGCCAATTCCAGTTGTTCCTGCAGCTCATTATACCTGCGGTGGCATTGTTGTAGATATAGATGGAAAAACTAATATTCCAGGACTTTATGCGACTGGTGAGTCTGCTTGCACAGGAGTTCATGGTGCAAATCGGCTTGCATCAAACTCACTTTTAGAATCAATTATTTTTGCTCACAGAGCAGCTAAAACAGCAATCGGGGATTCAAAGATTAGAATATCAAAGATTGAAAGATTAGAAAAGAATCTGCAATCTTCAAATCTTAAATCTTTTAATCTTCTTGAAAAAGAGTCTTGTGAAGAAAGGGTAATTTCAGACTATTTATTAAAAATAAGGAAACTAATGTGGGAGCAAGTTGGAATAGTGAGAAACGATAAGGAGTTACAGGAAGCAGAAAATAAGATTTTAAAATATAAATCTGATATAGAAAAAATTTATGAGACCCATAAGATTAGTTTCCAACTAATTGAGTTGCGGAATGCCGTAACTACTGCTTCACTTGTGATAGAGTGTGCTCTCAAGCGGAAAGAGTCAAGAGGTCTTCATTTTAACCTTGACCATCCAGAAAAAGATGAATTACATTATAAAAGAGATACAATTTTAAAAAAACTTGACAAGCGAATAAAGATTAATTATTATTGAAAAGATGATAACGAAAGAGAAAAAACAGGAGCTTGTAAAAAAGTTTAGAGTTCATTCGAAAGATACAGGTTCGCCAGATGTGCAGATTGCATTGCTTTCGGATAGAATGAATAACTTATCTGCTCATCTGGGAGTCCATAAGAAGGATAAACATTCAAGGAGAGGTCTTCTTATGATGATTGCAAAGAGGAGAAAATTGCTTAAGTATCTCTTGAGGGAAGAGCCAAAAAGATACGAAGAGATAATAAAATCGCTCAACATAAGAAGAATTAAATGAATATTAACTTTGGGGGAAGAGACCTCTCTATTGAGACAGGCAAATTAGCACTTTCAGCAAATGCTTCTTGTACAGTCAGATATGGAGATACGATTGTTCTTGTTACAGTCTGTAGAGATGTAAATCCACCTGAATCCCCACCCGATTTTCTTCCATTAACTTGTGAATTTATAGAGAAGAAATATGCCGCTGGTATGATACCGGGAGGGTTTTTCAAACGAGAGGGGAGACCCACTGGCAAAGAAACCTTAACTTCAAGACTTATAGACCGTTCCATAAGACCCCTCTTTCCAAAAGGATGGAATATACCTGTGCAGGTAATTGGAACTGTTTTGTCATCGGACAAAGAGAATGATGGAGATATTTTAGCAATATTAGGAGCTTCTTTTGTATTGAGGAGTTCTGATATTCCATTTCAATGTCCAATAGGAGCCGTTAGAGTTGGCTTGATTGGCGATGATTTTGTGTTAAATCCAACTACGAGTGAAAGAGAAGAGTCCAAACTTAATCTTGTAGTAGTAGCTTCCCAGGATGGAATAACTATGATAGAGTCAAAAAACAAAGAGATTGAGGAAGAAACTATTATTCGTGCTCTAAAATTTGGGGTCTCTGAGGTTCAAAAGCTTATAGAATTTCAGAAAGACATTCCTGATGGTTCAAGGGATTGGAATTTCGAAGAACAGGGAAAAGAATTAAAACAACTTATAGAAAGTAAATTTATATCTGATATTGAATCTGCACTTAAAATCAAAGAACGCTCACCAAGAAGTGCAAAACTTCACGAAGTCAAAGACAAAATTATTTCAGAATTTGCTGGAGAATCTTCAGAACAAGGGAAATATGAGAAACGCGATATAATAAGGGAATTTGAAGATATAAAACGAGGTATTGTTCGAAAAGAAATTCTTGAAAACAAATCTCGCATTGATGGACGCAAATTAGAAGAAATTAGACCTATATCTTGTGAAGTAGGTTTGCTACCAAGAACTCATGGGTCATCTTTGTTCACAAGAGGAGAGACCCAGTCTCTATCAGTAGTAACTCTTGGGACTGTGATGGATGAGCAAAAAATAGAAGAACTTACAGGTGAATCATATAAAAGTTTTATGGTTCATTACAATTTCCCTCCATTTTCTGTGGGAGAAGTTAAATGGCTTCGAGGTCCCGGAAGGAGAGAGATAGGGCATGGCTCTCTTGCAGAACATGCACTTGAGCCAGTAATTCCTTCATCAGACGATTTTCCTTACACTATACGGATTGTTTCTGACATTCTCAGTTCAAACGCAAGTTCCTCAATGGCAACTGTGTGTGGTGGGTCAATGGCTTTGATGGACGCAGGTATTCCAATAAAATCTCATGTTGCTGGAATGTCAATTGGACTTGTGGAAGATACTATACTTGTAGATATGATTGGCGAAGAAGACCATCTTGGAGATATGGATTTCAAACTTGCAGGTACCCGAGATGGATTAAATGTAATTCAGCTTGATATTAAAACTAAAGGACTTGAACTACCTGTTATTGAACGTGTGCTTAAAACTGGAAAAGAGGCACGGCTTAAGATTCTTGAGCATATGAATTCTGTAATTTCTGAGCCAAGGAAAGAAATTTCAACTTATGCTCCAAAGTTGAGTGTTATATCGGTGCCGAAGAT
>JAGMCN010000131.1 GCA_023129235.1 Caldifarciminota bacterium
TCGTTTAACGAATAACGAATAACGACTTTCCCAACAACTGGATTCGGTGAAACTTCCAGCTTTTCACTTTTCACTTTTAACTTTTCACTTTCTTCTATGCTAACAAGTTTTATTGCTTCACAGAGGTCTGGTTTGCCGTAGCCGTAATAGTCATCTCTGCCAGGGGCACCAAGGTCAACTGCAGTTGAGCATAAAGCAGCTCTTACCTCCTGATTTGTGAGATTGGGATTAGCTGACCACACAAGTGCAGCCCCACCGGCAACATTAGGACAAGCCATACTTGTCCCGTTCAATTTCTTGTATTGATTAAACGGCACTGTTGACATAATATTTACTCCTCCTGCAACAAGCTCCTGGTTAGGTCCATAGTTGCTCTCGCCGGTGATATCGCTCCAATGTTGGTCACTTGAGTCTATTGCCCCAACAGCTATAACTTTGGAGTGACCAGCCGGATAATAATCGTTTGAGCTTCCATCGTTTCCTGCTCCAGCACAAAGCAGGCATCCTCTATTCCATGCATAACTTATTGCGTCGTCAAGTTGAGGAATTGTACTATATCCTCCAAAACTCATTGAAATTACATTTACCCCGAGAGAAGCAGCATCTTGGATGCTCTGTATCACAGCACCCACATCTATTCCCAGACTAGGATCTCCGCACCTATAAGAATAGAGCCTCACATTTGCGACACCAGCTATCCCAGTAGTATTATTAATAACAGCAGCTGCTATCCCAGAACAATGTGTGGCATGGAACTCACTCGAGCTCTCTGGCTTTGGGTCATTATCCATGCCATAATAATCATATCCTTTACAGGTTTCATAATGAGCCGCAAGGTCAGGATGTGTATATTGTGTACCCCAGTCAACGATAGCTACAGAAATACATGTATCTCCAAGTGTATATTCCCATGCTGCCTCACAATTCATCTGTCGCTTATCATACTGATATAAACTGTAATATGTGTCATTAGGCGTGAAAGCGATCTTCATCCATATGTTAGGATTTGCATACTTAACATTAGGATGCTTTTCCATAAGCTCTATAAATTTCTTCATCTCCTCAATATCTTCGGCAGTCTGAACAATCACGAAATTAAGTGGTCCCACACTTTTCGTTACGACATCTGCCCCCTTATCTGCAATCCCAAGTTCCTCAAGCGAAGCTTTATGAACATCAATACTATTATCGTAACTAATTATAACTCTACCAAGAACTACATTATCCCAATATCCCTCAGCACCTTCATAAGCATCTGCCAACCCACAAAATCCCAAAAATACCATAAAACAAAACATATATTTATACTTCATGATATTACCTCCTATTCCATATTTACTTCCAAATTGAAAATTTGTCAAGTCTTTTGTTGGCAAAAAATATTTCACCACAGAGACAAGGAAGAGCACAAAATGAAAAAATTTAAAAAAACTTTGCGACCTCTGCGCCTTTGCGGTGGGAAAAATATATAATTTCTTATGCAATCAAAGAAAATTTGGTGATTATCCCAGAACTTCTGAGTAAATATCCAGCATCTTATCTGCAATTTTTGAAGGTGTGAAGTTCTCAATTACATACTTATATCCATTCTCTGATAGACGATTTGCTAAGTTTTTGTCCCTCAGTAATTTATCTATAGCCTCTGCTAATGCTCGGGAGTTCTTCTCTGGCACTAACAACCCAGTCTCCCCGTCTTTAATAATATCTGGAATTCCACCAGAGTTTGTTCCAATAACTGGTTTTTTGCAAATCATTGCTTCCACTAAAGAAATGCCAAATCCTTCACCCATTGCAGGAAGCACAAAAATATCACATAAACCTAAATAAGAACTAACTTCATTGTGAGGGATATATCCTTTGAATTTTGCTTGAAGGTTCAATCTTTTCGCTAACTTTTCAAGATTTTCTCGCTCCGGTCCATCTCCAAGAATAAAAATTTCGCAAAGAATCTTCTTCTCCTTTAATAAACTACAAGCTTCTAGCAAATAATTGATTCCCTTTTGTTCGGTTAGTCTACACAAGGTAGCAATTATTAGCCCCCGTTTATCTTTTTTGCATTGTGTTTTCTTCACACTTGCTGGCATAGGAATAACTTGAACTTTATTCTTATCAAGTTTTATTATCTTCTCCAGCCCTCTTTTTATGTAACTTGATACTACAGTAATTTTTTGTGCTCTATCAGTTATGCAATTAGCTATCCAATTTATTTGTCTGTGTGATTTTAAAAGCTGAAAATCAGTCCCATGGAATGTAAGGATTAAGGGGACATCTTTTATCTTTGAAACAAGAGCACCAACTAAACCTGATGGTATCCACCAATGTGCATGAATGAGGTTTATTCTCTCCCTGTTTATAACCCAGATACTTTTAAGCAGGGAAGAAATGATAAATACTATAAACAGAAATTGATAAAATAAATTTCTCCTGACTAATTCATGCATATTCCCCTGATAAGCTAACTTTTCGAGTTTAGAAGGGGCGTATCGGAATCGATAAATACTTATACCGTTAATCTTTTCAAAATAAGGGAGGTCTTTTTCGTGCGGAGTTACTACAAAAACTTCTGTTCCTCTGGCAACAAGTTCACGAGCTAAATCAAACAAAAAAATACCTGATAGGTCTCCTTTCTTCCGGATGAAGCAATGTGTTAAGAAAAGAACTCTCACCTTCTTCCTTTCCCACAGCAAATTTATACCTCTACTTCCTTCTTAATTTTCTTATCTCGTCCTGAATGCCTGCCATAGCTTCTGCGAGAAATCCTACAACAAAGAGCAATAATCCTGATATCCCAAGAAAAATAACTAAATAGAGAAGAGGTCTATAACCTTTCTGAAGCCCAAATCTTAAGTAAAGTGCAATAATACCCACAACCAGTGCCGCAAGAAGTAGTCCCCCACTGATTGACCCAAAAAAGAGCATAGGCTTGCGCATCACAGACATTTGAAACTTCACCGCTATTAGGTCTAAAATACCAACTGGAATTCTCCAAAATCCAAACTTTGACTTACCATATTTTCGAGGACACAAAGTTACTCTTACCTCCCCAATATTAAACCCGTATTCATAAGCCATTGCAACTATATACCGGTGCCAATCCTTTCTCCATGGCAACTCTCGAACTACCTCCCTTTTGAATGCCTTTATTGAATTAAGGTCATGAACTGGGACTCTAAACAACATCCTTGAAAGCCAGTTATAAACACCTGAAACAAATCTTTTTTCATACCGTCCGGTTTTCCATCCGGCTACTAATTCATATCCCTCTTCAAGCTTATTCACAAGCTTCGGAATCTCCTCTGGAAGATATTGAAGGTCAGCGGGAAAGTATACAAAAATATCTCCCCTTGCCACATTAAAACCAGATAATAAAGCGTCGGTTATACCTCTACGATTTTTTTGCCTAATAACTTTTAAAAAGTTGTATTTCTTCTGATATTGAACCCCCTTTTCAAAAGTCTTGTCAGTACTTCCATCATCAACAAGTATTACCTCACAAGGAATACTATTTTCCTGCAACATTTGGTCAAATTTTTCAAGAAGAGATGCTATATTTTCCTCTTCATTAAATGCAGGAATAATTATCGAAACTTTCGAAGTCATTTTCTATTGCTTATTTATTATCTAATCATCACCAGCTTCTTCATCTTTACTACTCCTCCAATCTCAAGCTTAACAAAATAGATTCCACTATGTGCCTCTTTACGCTTGTTATTTATATCACCCCATTTAATCGCATAATACCCCGGGGCTTGCCTCTTATCAACTAATTTTTTAATAACTCTACCACTAATATCGTAAATCGTTAATCGTGTGGTCTTAACTTCATTTGGGTCCCCTGGTAGTGAATAACGAATAATGATTTGTTTAGCAAATGGATTTGGATAAACCGCCAATTTTGCTTCTCTTATGTCTATTGCGAACGCTTCC
>JAGMCN010000132.1 GCA_023129235.1 Caldifarciminota bacterium
ACAGCTCGGCGGTTTTTGAAAGGCTCTGCCCCGCATCAAAGCAGGTGGTTTTTCAAAGTTCACTGCCCCGCAGTGTTGGCGGCAGGTGAGTTCAATCGTTAGTCGCTATAAGAATGTGAAAGAGGTGTGAAGATGGGAATATTTAAGCTAAATGTAAAGAAATTAAAAAAGAAGAAAGATGTTGAGGGGCTGATAAAGGCTTTGAAGCATAAAGATTGGAAGATTCGAGAGGACGCAGCAAAGGTACTTGGGGAGATAGGAGATAAGGAAGCAGTGGAACCTCTCATTCAGGCTATGAAGGATGATGATAGGGATACTCGAAGAAATGCGATGTTAGCACTTGAAAAAATTGGGAAGTTAGCAGTGGAACCTCTGATTAAAGCATTGGATAATAAAGATGCTGATATTAGATGTGGAGCTGTTGAAGCACTTGGAGAAATAGGAGGTGAAGAGACAATAGAGCCCCTGATTCAGGCCATGAAGGATAGAATGAAGGCTCGACAGCTTGTGGATACAAGAGGTATGTCATTGGATCGTTATCTAGAGTATAACAGATATATTAACAGTGAGGCAAAAAAAGCCCTCATAAAGATAGGCAAACCAGCTGTACCCCAACTAATTAAAGTGCTGAAAAGTGAAGAATCTGATGTTGTTGGGGACACAGTCGATATCCTTGGAAATATAGGAGATGAAAGGGCAATAAAACCTCTTTTTCAAGTTCTCAAGAATTTTGCTAAAGAGCCTTATATCCGAAAAACTGTGGCTAAGGCTTTAGACAGACTGGGCTGGAAGCCTGAAAATGATAAAGAGAAAGTTTATTACCTATTTGCATTAAACAAGTTCAAAAAGTTAGCAACGGTAGAAAAAAAAGCACTTATACCTGCAATAGAACCACTCATACAAATGTTGAAAGATGAAGATAATATTGTTCGATCTGGAGCAGCAAAGGCTCTTGCTCTTGGAGAAGTCGGAGATGAAAGAGCTGTTGAACCACTCATACAAATGTTGAAAGATGAAAATAAGTGGGTTCGATCTGGAGCAGCAAAGGCTCTTGGAAAAATCGGAGATGAAAGAGCGGTAGAATCACTAATTCTGGCTGCTTTGAAGGATGAAGATGCGAATGTTCGATGGTGGAGCGCAAAGGCTCTTGGAAAGGTCGGAGATGAAAGAGCGGTAGAATCACTAATTCTGGCTGCTTTGAAGGATAAAAAATATATTCGACCAGGATATTTAATAGATGCTCTTAGAATGATAGGCTGGACCCCCAAGGATAACCAAGAAAAAGCATGGTACTTGTACGTAGAATTTCTCATTTGGGTTGTGGAGAATGGAGATAGTTTAATAGAGGATACAATACTGATTCTTGGAGATATGGGAGAAAAAAAAGCCGCAGATTCAGTCGTAAATTGGTTGTTTAAGTATTCCAAAGACATTTATAATATTTCCTCAATGTTTTCCGCTTTGAAGAACCTTTTTGAAGATTACACTGATCTCATCCTCAAAACAGCATGTTATAAAAGAATTGGTAATTACAGTTATTCTTATCCCTTAGACGAAAGTATAGATGCCTTAAAACGACTATATGATATTGGTGGGCCTATTTCTACCAACATTTTACACAAGGTAGCACAAAAGAAAGATGCCTTGGTTATCAAAGAAGCTACACAATATGGTAAGGCAATCTCTGGTGAGTTAAGCTTTGAACCTTTGAGGGAGATGGCAAAGAAAGAATTGGAACAAAGAGGAAATCCACCCTATGATCCTTCTGCATATCTTGATAAGGAGGCATGGAAACTATGAACAAAATGGGTCATAAAATAAAACAAATACCCACCAACCGCCCCCGTGGATGAATTCGGGGGACACAATACTTAATTCTTCATAATAGTTCGTGGTTTCATATTTGTAAGTGTAATAATATCAGCAAGTTCGCCTAATCGGGTAGCTAAGGGTTTTTCTCCCTCAGCCCCCACAACACCCCGCATGTGGATCCGTATGATTAAAAATAGCGAGTTTTTAGGGGGCACGATTAAGGCAAGATATCAAAGGTTTTGAAAAGTCCGAATTTCGTTTGGTATTC
>JAGMCN010000133.1 GCA_023129235.1 Caldifarciminota bacterium
ATATAGATTCAAATCGGATTCTTGAAGAATATAGAGGAAAGAACGAGCTTAAACAGAAACTTGAAAAGGAACTTGCAAAATGGCAAGAAGAAGCCATAGCAAAGAAGCAGAAGATAGAAAGTTCTATAAAAGAATTTGATTCCCAAAGTCTTATGCTTTCAGAAGATGCCAGATTAAGAAAACGACAGGATATAGAGCAACTTAAAATAAAGTATGAGGAGTTCATTCAAAGAATATGGGGGCAAGAAGGATTGGCGAAGCAGAAGAATGTTGAGCTAATGAAACCCTTTATTGATAAAGTGAATTTAATCTTACAAGAAATTGGGGAAAAGGGAGAATACTTAATAATATTTGATGTAGCGTCAACGGGTGTTGTGTACACACAAGAAGGATTGGACATTACCGAGAAAGTGATATTGGAATTGAACAAAGACTTTGCTCCGGTGAGTAAAGCAGAAGAAGAGGAAAAGACTCTCTTTTGGGTATTTAAGTTTGAGGAACGCACTCCTGAGGCAAGGGAATATCGTCATGGGGCACAGGTTAGTGGGTATATAAAAGCTGGTTTTGGTAAAACAGGTAAATTTAAGGCAGTGAAAGGTGGGAAGTTACAAAATGCTACGACAGAAGCGAACATTAGCAAGAAAGAAGAGGACTTTACAGTAGAAGATTATGTAAAAATAGGCAGATTGGCTGAAGCAGAGATTGTGGTAATTGGCGAAATAACAAGGGTAGGCGATAAAGTAAATATTACCTGTAAGGTAATTGATGTCGGGACAGCAAAAGTGATGGCAGAGGAAATAGGAAGCAGTTTAAGAGGAGAAAGAGAAGACCTGATAGAAATGGCAGATAGGATTGTGAGCAAATTACTTCCAAGAATAACCAAGTAATATTAATTCTATGTGCTGGGAGCAAGCGTGAAGCTATAAACAGGGTTAAGAGATGGAAAGAGAACTGGCAGATATTTGAATGGTGTTCTTTGGTATCGTTAAGGTGGTCAAATGGCTACCTTCTGTCTGAGAAGGACTTTCGGACAGACTCCTATCTTAATTTAGTTCCTGCTATAAAAGCTTGTTGTAAAATGGGCTTGTTCTTCAAGGCATCACCTTTTTCACTGAGCTTGTTTGCTAATATTTCATCTATGACCTCAATGCTCAGGTCACGAAATAAGCATCTCATAACTCCAGCGGATTGTTTTACTGTATTTAGTCCTGATAAGTCTCCTATACAAATAATTACACCTTTTTTGTTAGTTCGGATACGGCGTGAGAACTTAGTTTTTCCATCTGAAGTGGAAGAGACGATAATTTGGCTGGAGTCTATTTTATCAATAAGGATTTTTGTCTGGGCTGTGACAGTCTTGCAATACACAGGTGAACCAAGCACTATGGCAGATGCCTCTTTTATCTTTTCAAGAATTAGGTTAAAATCATCTGGCTGGATACATATTCCGGTGGTTTTGCATTTACCGCAGGTCTTGCAAGGAAACATTTGAAAGTCATCTAAGTATATTTTCTCTTGTTGGGCTCCTTTGCTGACCGCTCCTTTAAGAACTTCTGATACGAGTATATCAGTATTTCCTCCTTTACGAGGGCTTCCGATTATACCTAATACTTTCATAAAATGCCTAAAAGTCCAAAATGCCTAAACACCTAAAGAGAGTTTAGGTATTAGGAGTTTTTTTGCTAACTAACATTTTTAGGATAATAAGTCCGCCAATAATTACTCCTATATAATAGGTAAAAAATCTCCATAGCACGACATAAATGCCGAGCAGTTCTTGTTTCATACATATACTTCGGAAAAGTGCAAATCCTGCTCCTTCTGCAATTCCTGAAGCCCCAGGGGTTGGTGCGAACATCAATACAAATGTAAGGATAAGTTGAATTATTGCAGTTTTCATAATTGGAGCAGACACTCCAAGTCCCTTAAAGAGCAAAGGAGCTATGAGGATATAAAAAAAGAGCGAGACTACTGAGATAAAGATTGTAAGTATGAGTTTATATTTTCCTTTTCTCCAGCATTTTTTGAATCCGAACTTGAATCTCTCGAGTTCATCACAAAGTTTATTTATCCAATTTGCCAACTTCTCCTTTCTGTGGCGGACAAGGAATTTACTGAATCTCAAGAGTTGATACTCGACTCTATCTGTTCTTAGCATTACCAGAACAAACAGAATGAGGAATATAGCATAGATAGTTATAAGATATCCTGATAGGATTCTAATTCCTGCTCCATCAAAAATGGCACGGGAGCTAATTAGTATGGGTATGCCAAAAGCAAAAGCGATAAGAGAAGTAATTCCTCTCAATGCAATAACAGCACCGGACTCACCAAATGAGAAACTTTCTCTCCTAAGAATATAAATCTGCATAGGCAAGCCACCTGCTCCGAAAGGAGTGAGCGAAAGGAAATATCCTCCTATAGTAAATTCTGCACTTGACTTCAGGTTAATCGGGTTTCCAAATGCCCAAGTAAGTGTTTGTAGTCTCAGGCACTCAAGGAACATTCGGAAGAGGCAAACGGCTAATGTAAGCGTGAGGAATAAAGGGCTTACTTGTTTTAAGCTTGCGAAGGTTTCTTTTTTGACTGTAACAGCTAAAATAGTTATTACGCTTATAACAGTGATTACAAGGAAAATTCTCAAGCCCTTTTTTATTTTGTTCATTGCTTTTTTATCTACTTCCATAATATGGGAAATATTAAGAGCTTTTCTGGTAAAGTCAAATGAAAAAGTTAAGAGTTGAGAGTTAAGAGTTTATTGCAGATTGCAGAAAATAAATAATCAACCGCAGAGACGCAGAGGACGCAAAGATTAGAGATTGGAGATTAGAGATTACAAAAAAGATTAACCACAAAGGACACAAAGAGCACAAAGATGAACGCAGATTTACTTTAGATAGATAATTTCTTCTCCTGTTGGAGCCCATAAACCTTCCGGTGTGAAAGCAACAAAATATTTGCCTACTGCAACTTCTTTCCCGTAGTCGTCTTTCCCATTCCAATAAAACTTAAATGTTGTATGCCATAATATGCCGTTATATAAGGTGCGAACTTTTCTGCCTACTGCATCATAAATCTCTAAACACGCATTGGCAGAAAACGGGACAGTGAACTCAATAGCCACCTGTCTCTTAAATGGACTCGGATAAACTTTTAACTCTACACTTTGTAATTTTAGCTTCTCTCTTTCCTCAATTCCTGAGCGTATATGCCTAAGTATGAGAACACTATCATAATCAGCTACATAAATAAGGTCGCCTACTACATAAATATCCTTAGGGCTTCCCGGAGTATCATAACTCACTGTTCTTGAGGCACTGTCAGGGTTCTCGATATCAACAACCCTTATACCTCCTTTTACAAAAGGATCATACTGGTTAACAGTAGCAATATACGCATACTCGTTTTCCAAGTAAATTGCTTCAGGTCCTCCTTTAAGTCCTCGGACTTCTCCAATTATCTCTGGATTCTTTAAATCAGATATATCCACTATTCCTAATTTCCCGGGGGAATAATACCAGCTTGCTGTGAAATATGCATAATTTCCTTGCACCGCTACATCATAGAGGGCTCCACCACTTACGTGCTCAAGAGTGGGCACTGAGCTTATTCTCTGTAAATTCATAGGGTCCTTTGCATTTACTATTAAAACACTATCTCCATCAGCAATAAAAAGTATTGAATCTCTCATAGTTAAATTTATAGCACAATAAGTGGGGAAAGAGGTATCAATAATTGTAGGATTTGTAGGGTCTGCTACATTGCACATCCACACCCCTGCGATATTACATGGAAGAAATGCAATCGTATCCGATATAAACATCCCTCTTTCGTGAGAAACGTTAGGTAAGTCACCAGTATATCCTATTATCTCACAAGAATCTGGATTAGCTACACTAACAATTGTGAGAAACACATTACTTCTAATATATACCAAGGTATCCTTAACAAATAGATTTGTGGTTACAATCTCTGCTCTGTCTGTGATAATATCTTCAAGTACACTTCTTACCCATGGACTTGCAGGATTACTCACATCAATCACCACAAAAGACCCTCCATCAGCAAGATAAAGCAAGCTGTCTCTAACTATAAGACTCTTGGGATGATATGCTGTCTTACACGCTCCCACCCTCACAATTGAATCCGCCTGAGTGAAAGAAGGCATAGCAAATAAAAAGATTAAAGAACCAATAAATCTCTTGCCCATTTTTAGTTATTATACTACACTTTCCTGATTTGTCAATTCTTTTTTAATAACGCAAATGGGCACAGATTGTTTTAACCACAAAGGCACAAAGTCTCAAAGGACACAAAGATTGGGGATTAGAGATTGGGGATTACAGGTTTAAGAGTTTAAGGGTTAAAAGGTTCAAGGGGTTCTGAAAAAATAAGTTGACATTTTGAGAGAATTGTTGTATATATAATTAAGGAAAAAAGATTTCTGACCACTCATACGAGTCTGCGACAGAGAACTAATAGATAATAGGAGAAAAAAGGAGAGACGATGTATAAAAAATTTGGGATTTTAGGTGGAGTTCTTATAATTTTATGGAGTGGGACGGCTATTTGTACAACTGTTGTAGATTTAGCAGACCCATCTGTATGGAAAGTAAAAGTAAATGGATATGAGACCGATGACGGGACTGGATGGGATTTAGCGAGAGGTGATGTTAATAATGATGGATATGATGATTTAATAATAGGAGGCCACCCGGGAAATGGTGATAAGGGCAAAGCCTATATTCTATATGGGAGACCAAGTTTTAGCGGGATATTTAATATGACAACAGATGCAGATGTTGTTATACAGACTTCGGAGTCTGATAGATTTGGCGCCGCTATAGATTGCAGAAACATAAACCAGGATGGCTACGATGATTTATTTGTGGGTGGATATTTAGGGGATGGGGTAGGTAACTCTTATAGAAATTGGGGTGAAGCTTCTATAATTTGGGGCGAGCTTTCTCTCCCGGGTACAATAAATATGCCGGGTGATGCAGATGTTTTCCTTTATTTAAGCAAAGGCACAGATGCAAATCTGCATCCCCATTTCGGAGATAGAGTCACCAGTGGAGATATAAATGGGGATGGAGATAATGACCTTGTAATATGTGCAGGAGGAAAAGACAGGATAGGCGAGTCGGGAAGTGATGCAGGGATGGTAACTGTTATTTATGGTAGTGGGTTCTCAGGAAATATAGATATGACATCTCAGAATGATGTATGTATATATGCGCCTGACCCAAGCGATGTTGCTACCAGTGGGGCAATGTATGAGGCGCTTGCTATTGGAGATGTAGATAACGATGGTTGTGATGATATAATATGGGGTTTAGGGCTGGCAAAGGGAGAAAATAATGCGCATCCTAATGCTGGTGAGCTTCACATTATATTTGGCTCGAACTCACTATCTTCCATTATTGACTTAAAAACTTATTCTCACACCGTTATCTATGGTCAGGATGCAGATGATTATGCTTGTGAATTGCATAAGGAAATGGCTGATATAAATGGCGATGGGTATGATGACATTCTTGTAGCTGCTCCCGGGGCTGACGGGGCAGGAAATTCAAGACCAGATTGTGGTGAGGCATATGTAATTTTTGGCAGGGCAACCTGGCCGTCGGTTATGAAGTTTGAAAACGATGCAGATATAATATTTTATGGGAAAGACCCAGGTGATGGTATTGAAAAGATAATTTATTCTGATTGGAATTGGGGGGGTGGCGAAGAATTCATACTCGGTTCTCCTGGCGGAGATGGAGTGGGGAATTTAAGGTCAGATTGTGGTGAAGTTTCTACCCTTAAAGTTCCTTTAGTTTCTGGCACTACGGTTGACCTGGCAAGTGCATCTGTTAATTACCTAATAATAGGAGAAGTAAGTGGCGATAGACTTGCTGGTGGCATCTTGACACTTGTAACAGGAAAGTTTGAGGGCTCAAGCTCTCAACGAGAATTAGCAATGGGCACCTTTTTGCATAATAATAGCAAGGGGGCTGTATATATAATAAAAGAAGGTGAGTCAGGCGTGGAATTGGAAAAAGAGAAAAGGATTTGGCTCATAAATATTTCTCCAAATCCCTCCTATGGTGTATTAAATTTAGAAGTTCACACACAAGTAAATCAGCCCCTAAAGATTGACTTATATGATTTAGCAGGAAAAGTTGTAAAACCAGTATTTAACGGGGTAGTAAGGAATGAGTTACTACTTCATTTGGATTTTAAAGGACTGAGTTCCGGCGTTTATATACTAAAGGCAAATGAAATAAGTAAAAAAGTAGTGCTTTTTGAAAGGACTACTGGTAAAATGTAGGCAGGCCTATTCGCCCAATGGCAAAAAACTTGGTGGTGCCAGTAATACAAATAAGGGAAAAGGACACAGAGAGATAGAGATAGAAGAGTTTAGGAGTTGGAGAGTTTAAGGGTTTAAAGGTTTATTGGGGATTAGAGATTGTTGTAAATACTGCTTTCCTCAATCAATTCAGGTGGGATTTCATCAAGAAATCTTGATTTTAAAGAGTATCCATATCCCTTTCTGTCGAGAGCATAGGATAAATAAACCTTTTCCTTTGCCCTTGTGAGTGCAACATAGAAAAGTCTGCGCTCCTCCTCAAGTTCAGTTTCATTATTAAGAGATAAGCTGTGAGGGAATAAACCCTCCTCAAGTCCAGTAATAAAAACAATCGGGAATTCAAGTCCCTTTGCATTGTGAACAGTCATAAGAGTTATGTATGATTGAGTGTCATCCCATTTATCTATGTTTGTAAATAAACTCACGGTTTCAAGGAAGGCGTGGAGAGTGTTGTAATCAGAAGCTCCTCTAATAAGTTCTTGCAGGTTCTCAATTCTTGATTGAGCTTCCAGAGTGTCTTCCTCTTCAAGTTTATCCCAGTATCCGATTTCGTGAAGTATAGTGTCAATTAACTTGTCTGGCTTGCCTATCTTTTTGCGGTGGGACTCCATAAGTTTGAAAAACTTTTTGAGTGTTTTTTTCCTTCTTGTTGAGATACTTTCAATCTTATCTACTTCTTTTAATGCAAAGTAAACTGAGATATCTTGTTTTTCGGCAAATTGGGATAAGATTTGCAGGGTGCCAGGACCTATTCCACGATGTGGGGTATTAATTATTCTATTAAAAGCTACCGAGTCCTGTGGGTTTATAAGGACTCTGAGATAAGCCAGAACATCTTTTATCTCCTTGCGTTCATAGAATCTTATTCCACCAACTATTGTGTAGGGGATATTGGAGAGTCGGAAAGCTTCTTCAATAACTCTTGACTGTGCATTTGTGCGGTATAGGATTACGAAATCATTGAGCTCTCGTGAGTGCCTCTTAATTATATTGACGAGTTCATAAGCTTCTCGAGAGGCATCTGGAGCTACGAGGAGAGAGAGTGGCTCACCATCAGGGTTGTTAGTCCGGAGTTCTTTGCCGATTCTATAATTGTTATGGCTGACGACCTGAGATGCTGCCTGGAGTATGAGCCCGGTAGAGCGATAGTTTTCTTCAAGCCGTATGAGTTTGGCATCTGGAAAATCCTTCTCAAATCGCAAGATATGCCCAATATCAGCTCCTCTAAATCCATAAATTGATTGGTCTTCATCTCCCACTACAGTTAGGTTTTTGTGTTTGGTTGAAAGGAGTTTTAGCAATTCGTATTGGATGTGATTTGTGTCCTGATATTCATCAACAAGGACGAACTTGAATGAGAATCTGGAGAGTGCTTCGTTGCTCTGGTTGAGGACTTCATAGGCATTGACGAGCAAGTCATCAAAGTCCATAGCATTGTTTGCTTTCAGGGTTTCCTGATAGAGCTCATATACTGTTTTTATGAGAGGGGCTCTGAAGTCATCGGATTCGGAGTAATCTTTGGGTGATATGAGTCTATTTTTGGCTTTGCTTATTTTTCCTGCGATTGCTTTTGGCGAGATTTGGAGGTTTATGGAGTGGTCATTGATAATTCGCTTTATCAGACTTTTAGAGTCATATGCGTCATAGATTGTGAAATCTCTGGAGTATCCGAGTATTTCTGCGTATTTTCTGAGGACTCTGGCACAAAATGAGTGGAATGTGGAAATCCAGACTTTTGTTGCTGCTTTGCCTATGAGAGACTCGATTCTTGAGTGCATCTCATTGGCGGCTTTATTGGTAAATGTGACAGCAAGGATGTCCCATGGCTTTATTCGGAGATTTTCAATAAGCCATGCTACTTTATAGGTAAGGACTCTTGTTTTTCCGCTTCCTGCTCCTGCGAGGACAAGCAAATAGCCAGCAGTATCGTGAACTGCTTCTTTTTGTTGGAGGTTCAGTGTTTTTAATATCTCCGGCTCCTTCGTCTTTTTTTCTTTTCTTCTTCCTTCTTCTTTTCTCCAAGCCAGAAGTCTTTTTTGCTTTCGCCGAAATTAACAATTCCATACTCCAACTCAGAAGCGAAAAAATTATTATGTTTATCTACGGCACTTACTTTAACTCTATAATAACATCCAAACCAATCGCTTGAGACTACAATTTTATAGTTGCCCCATTTATCGGTGGTTGTATTCCACGTCTTATCTGGATTAAGCCATTCTATGCCTTTGCAAACCTCAAACACCACTTTTGATTTTTCTTTTACTTCATTGTGGACTCTAACTGCTCCTGTAAGCATAAACTGTTGTGGTGGAAATTTATCTTTCATACACCCAATGACAAACAAACAAATGAATATTGGAAACAGCTTTCGCATAATACCTCCTTTTCAAACAGAGAAAAATATTCCTCTGTTACTATTTTCAAAAAACTGGGCGAGGAGGGATTCGAACCCTCAATCTCTTGAAGAGAGACGGATTTTAAGTCCGTTGCGTATGCCATTCCGCCACTCGCCCCATTGGTTTATTTTCAAGAATTTCTGCAAATATACATCTTTTTTCATCTATACTATCGCTTAATATAAATGTCAAGACTTTTTTTAGAGACTGTTTTTTAGGAATAAATCTGAACACTTTTTTGTTCAAAAACAACAATATTATTGTTAAAATCATCAAAAAGATTCTAAAATCCTCAAGTGATAAGAGAGAGAAAAACAAGTAGGAAAATTGTTGACAGGTCTTAAAAAGTAATTACAATGATAAAATATGAGGTTTGAGCTTACAGCCAAGTATGAGCCAAAAGGTGACCAGCCAAAGGCAATCCAGAAACTAATTGAGGGAGTTAAGAAAGAAAATAAGTTTCAGACATTGCTTGGAGTTACTGGTTCAGGCAAGACTTTTACGATTGCCAATGTTATCCAGGAGATTCAGCTTCCTACTCTTGTAATTTCTCATAACAAAACACTTGCGGCTCAACTTTATGGCGAATTTAAGGGATTTTTCCCTAATAATGCAGTAGAGTATTTCATTAGTTATTATGATTATTATCAACCGGAAGCATATTTACCTCCAACCGATACTTATATAGAGAAAGATGCCTCAATAAATGATGAAATTGACCGTATGCGACTTCTTGCTACATCTTCTTTGATTGAACGGAAAGATGTGCTTATAGTTGCATCGGTTTCTTGCATCTATGGACTCGGTTCACCCAGTGAATACAAGAATCTTGTTGTGCCAGTGCGAATCGGGGAAAAGATAGAGCGAAAGGAGTTTCTCGAAAAGTTAGTTAATATTCATTATACAAGGAACGACATAGACTTCCGTCGAGGCACATTTAGAGTAAGAGGAGATGTTATTGAAATTCGCCCTGCTTATCTTGAGGAGGGTTTAAGGATAGAATTTGACGGTGATGATGTAGAGAAGATTTGCGAGATAAATTCAGTGACTATGGAGGTGACTAACGAACTGAAATGGGTTCATATTTATCCTGCAAAACATTTTGTTGTAACATCATCTACTCTTGAGCGTGCAATCACAGGAATAGAACAGGAGCTTGAGGAAAGGGTTCACTGGTTTAAATCCCAAGGCAAGTTAATTGAGGCACAACGAATTGAAACTCGCACACGATATGATATAGAGCTAATGCGTGAGGTTGGGTATTGTTCGGGGATTGAAAATTATTCAAGATGGATTAGTGGTCGCAATCCCGGTGAGCGACCCGCTTGCTTAATTGACTATTTTCCATCGGAGTATTTATTGGTGATAGATGAATCGCATGTTACCATTCCGCAATTGAATGCTATGTATAACGGAGACCGTTCAAGGAAAGAGACGCTTGTAGAATATGGGTTTAGACTTCCCTCAGCACTCGATAATCGCCCTCTTAAGTTCGATGAGTTCTTGAATCTAACGAATCAAGTGATATTCACAAGTGCGACTCCCAGTGAATTTGAGCATAATCACTCTTCTCAGGTGGTTGAGCAGATAATAAGGCCCACAGGGCTCATTGACCCCAAGATAACCGTGAAGCCCACGCGTGGGCAGATTGATGACCTCGTAGATCAGATTAAGCAAAGAGCGAGTCGGCATGAGAGGGTTCTCGTTACAACACTCACAAAGCGGATGGCAGAAG
>JAGMCN010000134.1 GCA_023129235.1 Caldifarciminota bacterium
TTTCTATAGTAGTGCCTGTTTCTCACCCTTGTTACTTGCAACATTGTTGACAATTAATGGGTTGACATAGAGATAAAGAACATATAATATGTAATTGTAATCATAACCGTAATTGTAATCGTATCCCACCCACCAGCACACCTATATAACCATGTCCGTAGAAAAAAAAAAAAAAAAAAAAAGAAGGGGGTCTAGGCAGGTGGGATACATTTACATTTACATTTACATATGATTACGAGGTAATCTATGTTTAATAAATAAACGGAGGAGATTGAGATGATTGAAGGTGAAAGAGAAGAGATTAGGAGAGAGGCAACGGTTCCTGTGCAGAGTAGAATTGATATTAGAACATTGGCAGAGGTTTGTCAATACTTTGCAGATGGTGGTGCGGAGGTTAGTACGGCAAGTCAGTTGGTTTCATGGTCTTTGGAAGTGTTAGTTGAAACACTGAAGAGGAATGATAAGGTTAGAAATGAAAAGCCTTCCATTGAAGCAGCTTATCAATACTTGGAGAGTAATGGACTTATGCAGAAGAGGATGAAAAGGAAGAAACTAATAATGGTTAGGGGATTTGAAGAGTTAAGGATGGAAGGTGAAGATCCAAGAGTTTATGCAGCGGGAAGTTACAAATCTCTTCATAATAATCCTAATTGGACTGGAAAAATGCCACAGATAGAGAAGATAAATGAAGAAGTAAATAAATCTTCAAAACATGGAAATTCGATAGATGAAGCATTTAGAAGAGCTGAAGAGGAAGATGAAAAGCAAAGAAAAGAGAACATAGAAAAGTTTAAGGATAACTGTGACATGGATGAAAGTGGAGCCTTTATACCAAAAGGTGAGCCCTATGGAACTATTACTGAGAAGGATATGAAAGATTATGAAGAAAGAGAGAAAAAGAGAGAGAGAGAAGAAGAACTTAATAAAAAAGATAGAAGATTAGAGAGGAGAGAAAAGAAAATGTTAAATAAACAAGATGACTTAAATGAAGAAGAGGAGAATAAAGATGGATAAATTAGATGAAGAGAAAGCAATGGTTAGAGAAATGGTAAGTAATGGAATGTCCTTTGCGGATGTTGCAAGAAAGATAGGTGTAGATTATATGTGGGTTTATAAGAGATGTGATAATCTATATACATTGACAGGAAATAAAGAAAAGAAGAAAGCACTAAGTGAGAAAGAAAAACTGCAAATTAAGATAGATAATATTAGAAAGGAACGAAGTAGAATTAAAGAGGAAAGGACTAAAATTGATGAAGAGATTAATAGACCTTTGCATAGATCACATGAGGAAGAATGTGAATATAGAAAGAAAAGAGATAAAGATGTAGATGCTCCAGGTGCAGTACCTATGTTTGATTAACCTTCGTTTATTTATAATACAAAGCATCATCCATGCTGTAATCGCAATCTATCATTAAAATAACCGTTGCACCTTGTTGACAATGGAAAATTTAACGTGTATAATGATTATAATTAATAAAGTGGATGGGTTAGATTGGAAATAAAAAAGATAGATGAATTAAATTAGATTGGATGAAAGGAGGTGATTTAGAATGAGACTCAATTCCAAACTTTTATATGCAGATTTAGAATCCGCTCCCAAAGACAAAATAGCTATTGAGAAAGCAAAAGAAACATTTAGTAAATTGTCCAGGGAAGAACAATTAAAATATATTGAGGAACTAAAAAAAGCAGGTGATAAATGATAAATGTGAATCTTTATAAAGGAACTTTCAACTGGCATGGAGAGTTGCATACTCTCTATACTCACGCAAGCAGCAAAAGTAAAGCATTTAACAACTTTGTTGCGCAATTAGCTAAGTTGTTAAAGGTAACAAGGTTGTGTACTTACTATTATTTCATAGATGAAAATAAGGATAATTGGGAAATAGAGGGGAAGGTGAATAGAAATGGAAATAAAATACCAAAGAGCTTCCATAAAGATACATAATGCTCTCATTTTAAATATGGATTTAAGTGATTTATCTTATAGGCAGCAAGTATATAGGATAAATCTATTATGTCAAATTCTTCACAGCCTGCACCTTAGAAAAAGACCTAAGGAAAATATATGGGAAGCGAGGGTCAATAAAAGGTGGCTTGGTCATACTTCAATAGTTTTAGTTGAATAAAGATGAAGGGAGATGAAAAACAGTGAATAGAAAAGACTTTGCAGATATTTATGTTATGTGCTTGAATATTATTCATGGGAAAGAACATTGGTTATATCGTGAAATATCAAAGGAAAGGGCTAAAGAAATTGCTACACTTTTGATTGAAGAAGAATATCGTAGAGATCAAAGGGCCGTAGAAAGATTCAAATTGCTATCTGCCGACAAATAGATAACTTTTATAGAAAGACTGCGGGAGAATATCAATGCCAAAGAAATCTAAACCAAAATATAAATACGCTAAATATTTAATAAGGTGCGAACTTCCTCGATGTTCTATGTGTTCTCAACTTCTCATTGCCGACTGTGATAGAAGTAAGCCATCAAAACTTACCAGGTTCAAAGGAAGAATGGAAACTAAAACTAAACCTCAATTCATATGGATGTTTCCTACAGCAGATGAACAGAATGATCTTTGTGGTTATTGCGAAAGTGAATTGAATCCAGTTAAAATTGGGAAGGATAGTTAAATAGACAAGGAATTAAAAAAACCATAATGTTAGTAGTATAGATAGAGGGGAACAATTATGAAGAAACTATTGCCTATAATACTATTTACACTTTTGATTTGCAGCTGTACCTGCGAGTATTTTGCCGATAAGGGCCAAAGTTTCCTGATAGGCGATTATGTAAAGATAAAACTGACTGGCCAAAAAGGGATGGTAATTTCGCAGGATACTACTTCACTTAAGAACACATATTATGTCAGAATTATGGATATAGAAAGTTCTCATGTAGAAAGACTCATAAATGTCGAACTGGAGATTTGGCAAGATAATACAGATATAAAGAAACATTGAATTATCGAAATGTAGATATAAAAATTCTGAGAAAATTTTGAGTCTTTTTCAGAAGAGAAGAAAAGGGATATGATGAATGAACTGAGAGAAAAGATGCTTGAAATGGATTAAATAGGAGGTGATTTAAGTGAGTATCCAAGGAAATATCATTCTTGCTCGTCTAAATGATATCTGCGACCGTTTAGAAGAACTTGATAAAGAAAAGAATCTATTAGATATTGAGAAGGATGGTTTAATAGAGAGACTAAAGGAAATAAAGAAAAAAGAGGATGCAAACAATGAAAACTAAAAAAAGGAAATCTTAAGAAAGAAATAATTAAGGAAAGTTTAGATACACTTGGTCTAATCTTGATGCTTGCAGTGTTTGTGGGTATTTATATAATGTTAGCTATATAAGGAGAACTTACAATGTCTATCTGGAAAATGGAGATGGAAAGGATAAGGAAATTGAAGAAAACTATCTACAAACCACCTTTACCATTGAAGAAACAGCGTGTAACTGCAAGAGCACAGTTACCTGGGAAGGTAAAGATGTTTTCTGAAGATGAAATTTTCTTGTTTAAGGTTAGAAAGTATAGACAAAGCTATGTTTAATTAAAATACGAAGGGAAGAACAAAATGCCTAAACTAACACAAGAAAAAAAAGAAGCTTTTGAGGAAGAAATAATCTGGTGCAAGGAAAATTTGAAGTATCTTCACAGAAAATTAAACAGATTAACCGACGCAAGAAGTGATTGCCTCTCAGAAATCGGCTTGTGGAATGAAAGATTTGAAAAAGCAGATAGAGAAATTGCTTTTGCAACAAGGTTAACTGTATGCACTGGAAAGAGGAAAAGAGAAGGAATTATTAAGTCGCTTGAGAAAATCTTAAGTGATAAAGATAAACTTAAAAGTTTTATTAAACTGCTTGAGGATGAAGGAGGTGATCTAAATGCAGTATGAAGTAGTTTTAACTGCCAAATATAAAGGAATCAGACAAGTATTTCTAAGTCAAAGAACTTTTAGGAAAGATCATGCGGAAGGAATTGTAAAATTGATAAATCACCCTAATATGGAAGCAGAAGCTATATCTGTGAAAGAGGGTGATAAAAGATATAGAAAGGCATAGATGAAGCAAATTTGTCAAAAAATGGTTTGACAATGACATGAACTACAGATATAATGCAATCATTAATCAGTCAATATTAACCTTAAACAACCCAAAACTTTTAAGAAAGGAGTAAAAGATGCCAGAAATTAAAGAGGTAAGTGCTAAAAGTCCAAAGTTAGATCGTGAAACTGTCATTATGGTGAACTATGGCAAAGATGTAGATGAATCCGTGGAGATGTTCGGCGCAGATGCTGTAAACAGCAATGCGCTGGCAAACTGGATTGTAACACTTCAAGCCGGCATCAGGCGTGCACACACTGCTGGCAAAACAGACGATGAAATTCAGAGTCTTCTAAGTGATTCCAAGATGGGTGCAGCAGTCTCAGGTGGGAGAATAGACCCAATTCAGGCCTCCCTAGCCAAGTTTAAGGTCATGAATGAAGATGAAAGAGCCGCCTTCCTTGAACAACTTAAGGTAGCCGCTGCAGAGTAAGCTTCAAATCATACCTCCATGATTAGAAGTTCGTTGAAGGTGGAGATAATGGAGAGCAGGCAAAGTCCGCATGGAAACTCATGTTTGGCATAGTTCCTCTTTGTTTCTCCACCTTTTTTAAAACCTTAAATGGACACCTAAAGACAGCAATATAAAGGGAGAAAGTATGAAACTAATTGAAGCGTTAAAACAAACGAAAGACTTAACAAGAAAAGCAGACGACATCAAGGCCCTTGTCAAATCTCATTGTGCCATTTCATCTTTAGAAACTCAAAAGTATCTTGACCAAACTAAGCAGGTATCAATATGGATACAGGCCTACTGTGATGTTCTAAAGGAAATCCTTCGCTTACGAATCGCTATCCAGAAAACTAATCTCGAAACAGAAGTTACAATTAAAATTGACGAAAAGAATGTTACAAAGTCGATTGCTGCATGGATACACCGTAGACGAGATCTTGCTGCATTTGAACTGCAAATCTGGCAAGTGTTATCTGATAGAGGTATTCATGAAGGATTTGGAAAAAGTCCAACTGGAGACCCTATCGAAATTAAAGTCAACCGATTCTACAGCCCTGCTGAGAAAGATAAAAAGATGGAAGTTTACATAAGCGAGCCATCTATTATTGATGGCAAACTTGAGGTTGTAAATGCAATCACTGATCTTATAGAAAACTAAAATGTATCCTACGCACAGAGATAAAAATTGGCAAAAGGGAACGTAGCTATGACGATATATTAGCAATGCCCTGTTAAGGCACAAGCTTTAGGAGCTTGTCGGACTCATAATCCGACTATTCTTTTAAAGGTTTAAGTATCAAGACACAAGGTAGAAAGGCTTAAATTTTTAAGGAAGCAAGCGGCATGACAGTAAGGTTAATCTCGCAAGAGAACGTCCTAAAACAAGTTATGTTTTTCTCTTTTTCATCCAAAGCTTTTTAGGCTTCCTGTTCGGGAGGATACTTAACAATATGAAAGGAGAATAAGGAAATGAAGAAAGTTATTGATACTAAAGAACCCACTGTTAGGCAACTTCGAAACATTGCAGGAAATCTAAAAGAATATTTGAATACCTTTGCGACTGTGTCTGTAGAAGCCAGATGCTATGATCATATAAATAATGTGGTCATAGAATATGGAATATATATCGCTTCTGACGACAAGGGAACTCATATATTCAAATCTTGGCAAGAGCTTCTTCCTTTTTATCACAAGTTGATGAAGGAGAAAACTTAAGTGTCAAGAAAAGGAATCCAATTAGCATACCCTTTCGAGGAAAAACGCCTTCTTAAATGGAAACCTCCATATATAGTCCAACCTAAATATGACGGTGAACGCTGTCGTGCTATTCCCATTGGAGAAGGAAAGTACATGCTTCTCTCATCTCAGGAAAATCCATTCTTTTCAGTGCCTCATATTGTTGAGGAGCTTTCAAACCTCGGAATTGATAAGGAATTAGATGGAGAACTATACTGTCATGGAATGAACTTTGAAGATGTACATTCAATAGTCTCAAGGACAGCAAATCTTCATTATAATCACAAAGCAATAAAGTTTCATGTATTTGACTATGTAAGCGAAGAGCCTCAAGGTATGAGACTACACACCTTAGTTCCTCTATTAACTTGGACTGGACGTACCACTCACTTAGTTTCAACACCCTATTATATTTGCTATTCACTCGAAGATATAATGAGAACCTACGATTTATTATTAAACAAAGGGTATGAAGGTATAGTTGTAAGACATCTAGAAGCTCCCTACATGAGAAAAAGATCAATTTACATGATGAAGTTTAAACCTAAAAAGGAAGATATTTATGAAATCCTTGGATATAA
>JAGMCN010000135.1 GCA_023129235.1 Caldifarciminota bacterium
GGACTGCTGAGGAGATAGGGGATGCTATTGAACGAGAATCATCATACTATAAATCTCTCCTTACCCAAAAGAAAAATGCTGATTTATTTCTATTCCTTGAGGCGCGGGGCTCAAAGAGTGTGGCAGATACATTCAGAAAATATGCCCAAGCATTCTCCTCCAATCCTGAGCGGGCATTTAATACAATGGTTTTAGAACTTCAAGGAAAAGATAAATTCAAGATAGATAATTTAGTTTTCTATAAACCTGATGACTTACTATTAGCTGATGATAAGATTAAGAATAAACTTGTCAACTTACCCCTCAATCCTGATAGTAAGCTTTCCATATGGCTTGAACAATTTCCCAAAATTCACTACCGAAGGCGAATTCCTTACAAAATGGGGCAGACAAGGCGGCGGCAATGGAGAGTTTTACTATCCAGGTGGAATAGCAATCGATTCCCGTGGTAATATATATGTTATAGAACAGGGTAATCGTCGCATCCAGAAATTCACCTCCATGGGTGAATTTCTTACAAAATGGGGAAGGAGAGGAAGTCTTGAGGGTGAATTTAATGTTCCATCTGGAATAGCCATCGATTCACAAGATAATATATATGTTACCGATTGGGGCAATCACCGCATCCAGACATTCACCTCAGAAGGTGAGTTCATCACTAAATGGGGTAGAGAAGGCAGCGGTGATGGAGAATTTAAATATCCAGGTGGAATAGTCATATTAAAAAGTTGATTTTTCTTTAAGGAGCGAAGAATGGTTTTACAATGCGAAAAATGCAAATTAGATAACAGGGACATCGCAAAATACTGCAAATACTGCGGTGTAATACAGGCATAGGCAAAAGCACTCTATATTGAGTAGTATTTTGGCGAGTCTGGAAACCATAGAAATCGAAAGAGTTCATGTCAGGGGGAGCACTTATGAATTACAAAGAGAAAAAGAAAGAGGAAGCGAAAAAACAAAAAAAAGAGAAGTTTCTTGAAGAGAAAACTGTCAAAGAGTGCCCTGTGTGTAAAACAATTAATGAATTAAATGCAAAGTTCTGTCAGGAATGCGGATATAAGTTTTTTAAGGAAGGATCAGAAAAACCGAAAGAACCGGCACCACAGATAGTTCAGGAGAAGAAAGAGGAAAAAGGAGAAGAAAAGAAAGTAGAAGTAAAAGAAAAAGTAAAGGGAAAGAAGAAATCATTTTTCTCACAGGCGCAGATTGAAAGCATCAAGAAATCAGAAGAAGAATTTAGAGGAAGGCAAATATCCACACTTATTTATATATTAAAGAAGATAGAGATAAAGAAGAAAGAAGAAACAATAAGGGTTAAAGCAGTTGAGGTAAGAGAAGTTCAAAAACAGGAAACAGTTCCGGGGGTAGTATATGTTACAGATAGGGGGAATCATCGCCTCCAAAAATTCACCTACGAAGGTGAATTCATCACAAAATGGGGAAGAGAAGGCAGCGGTGATGGAGAATTTATCAATTTATTGTTAGGGGTAGGAGTAGCAATAGATTCAGAGGGTAATGTATGTGTCGCAGATAGGAATCATCGCATCCAGAAGTTCACCCCAGAGGGTGAATTCATCACAAAATGGGGAATAGAAGGCAGCGGTGATGGAGAATTTAAGTTGCCCCAAGGGGTAGCAATAGATTCACAGAGTAATGTATATGTTGCAGATTTTAATAATCATCGCATCCAGAAGTTCACACCAGAAGGTGAATTTGTCACAAAATGGGGAAGAGAAGGCAGCGGTGATGGAGAATTTAAGTACCCAGATGAAATAGCAATAGATTCACAGGGTAATGTATATGTCGCAGATAGGGCTAATCATCGCATCCAGAAGTTCACCCCGGAAGGTGAATTTGTCACAAAATGGGGAATGGAAGGCAGCGGTGATGGAGAATTTGAGTGGCCCGATGGGATAGCAATAGATTCACAGGGTAATGTATATGTTGCAGATAGGGCTAATCATCGCATCCAGAAGTTCACCCCGGAAGGTGAATTTGTCACAAAATGGGGAATGGAAGGCAATGGTGATGGGGAATTTGCTTGGCCAATGGGGATAGCAATAGATTCACAGGGTAATGTATATGTTGCAGATACTTTTAATCATCGCATCCAGAAGTTCACCTCAGAAGGCGAATTCATCACAAAATGGGGAAGGAAAGGCAGTGGTGATGGAAAATTTGAGCGTCCATATGGAATAGTAATATCAAAAATTTAATTGTTTTTTCAAGGAGTGAAGAATGGCTTTAAAATGTGAAAAGTGCAATTCAGATAACAGAGAAATCGCAAAATACTGCAAATACTGCGGCGCAAAAATTGTCTTGTCCAGTTTTAAGATAGATGATTTAATAGGCAGAGAGGAAATCAAGCAGGAGATAGGAAAGATTCTAAAGATAGCCAGGATACTGGATAAGAAGCGAAAAGCAGGTCAGCATATTCCAACTATAAATAATAATATAATACTGATGGGTAATACAGGCACGGGCAAGACTAAGATAGGATATATATTGAGCAGTATTTTTTGCGAGTATGGAATAATAAAAAGTGATGAACCTGCAATAGTGGATGCTTCAGATTTTTGTAGTTTTGTCAAAGACATAAAGACAAATTTTAACAGTGCAAAGGGCAAGATATTAGTTATTGATAATGTACAAAAATTACTTCCGAGCGGTTATTCTAATGAAGTAAATCCAATGGACCGACTTTTTTTGGAGATGGACAGAGCGGACTATGACCCCATAGTCGTTTTATCAGGCCATTACCATGGGTTTAAAGAATATATTGAGGAGAATCCGTCGACCAGAGTGAAATTCAAATATATCTTTGAACTTACAGATTTTAATGCAGATGAATTATATACAATGGCGATAAAGCAGTTTAAACAAAGCAATTATTCTCTGAGTAAAGAGGCAGATGAAAAATTAAAGAAGATATTCAATCATTTAGTGAAGACAAAAGACGACGCATTTACTAATTCTTATGTGGTAAAGGAAATATTTGATGATACATTGAGGAATTATCTTTTGAGAATCAGTGCAGGCGCAGAGGATGATAATATTATTATACCGGAGGATATTAAAAGAGAGATACCGGAAGAAAAGACAGCAGACAAAATAATAAAGGAACTTGATTCATTTGTTGGTATGGATAATATTAAGGCGACAGTTAAGGAAATGATAAATCAAATAAAGTTGCAAAAGGAAAGGATGAAAAGGGGACTTGGCAAGGCAGAGAAAATTTCCTTGCATATTGTTATAACAGGTAATCCGGGAACAGGTAAGACAACTGTAGCGAGAAAACTCGGTGAGATATTTCAGTCGGTAGGTTTTTTAGACCGAGGTCATGTGATTGAAACAAGCAGGAAGGATTTAGTTGGTGAATATGTGGGGTCAACTGCTCCAAAGACAAATAAAAAAATAGATGAGGCCATAGGCGGTATCTTGTTTATTGATGAGGCATATACATTAGCACCTGATACAGAAGGGAGTTCAGACCAATTCGGGAAAGAAGCAATTGAAACAATAATGAAACGGATGGAGGACGATAGAGGTAAATTTGTAGTGATTGCAGCAGGGTACAAAGACGAGATGGAAAGATTCCTGAATATTAATCCGGGACTAAAGAGTAGATTTGATAAGTATATTCATTTTAATGATTATAATGCGGATGAGTTATTGGCAATATTTAAAATAATGGTAGATAAGAAAAAATATAGGATGAGTGAAGAAGCAGAGGTAAAATTGAAAGAAATTTTCCAGCATATGTATGATAACAGGGTAAAAAACTTTGGTAATGGTAGAGAGGTACGAAAACTTTTTGAAAATATAGTAAGTCAATTAAGTACGAGGATCAATAAATTATTAGTAGAAAGTGAAGATGTAGATAATGAGGTTTTAACCACAATCTTGCCGGAAGATATAATTTATGAGTTACCGAAAAAATTAAGCATAGAAGGGGTAATGGGAGAACTGGACAATCTTATTGGAATGACGGATATAAAAGCAGAGATTAAGAACTTAATGGAAATGATTGAAATACAAAAGAAAAGGGCAAAAGAGACAGGTGAAACATATAAACCCGCAGTCCATATGGTAATAACCGGTAATCCGGGAACAGGGAAGACAACGGTAGCAAGGATACTCGGCAAGGTATTTAGGTCGCTTGGTCTATTGGCAAAAGGTCATGTAGTGGAGGTGGATAGAAAAGACCTTATAGGCCAATATGTTGGTTCTACACC
>JAGMCN010000136.1 GCA_023129235.1 Caldifarciminota bacterium
GGAAACTTTCTTCCAGATATTGAAGTAACATATGGAGTAACACGAACTTATAAGGATAGTTCTAATGATATTGGAGCAACCTTCCAGCATCCAACTCCAATGAATGAACTTGAAGCTCCAGTTCGAGTTGCTGGACACGAGCGTGGGCATGTAATAAGGGCAGTTGCAGAAGCACTTGTCAATCGCCGAGAAATTGAGTACGCATATTTCGTAATGAAATGGAGAGTAGATTGGGAACATCATAAATTTTATACCGTAGGAGGCGAGGCAAGAATGAAAATAGGAGGACAAAGACTTGACTTGAAAGTATGATTTTTTTAAATATTTCCTAAAGTATATGTAAAGTCTGCCGATAAGAATAACAGGAGGAAAAAAATGGAGATAGATGGGATAAGAAAAATTAGTGAACAAATAAACGCATTTGACAAAGTTAATAAAAGAGAAAAACCTACTAATAAAGTCAAGAATGAGGATAAGGTAGAGATATCTTCGGAGGCAAAGGAAAAACTCAGACATAAGCAAGAAATGGAGTTGCTCAAACTACTTAATGAAGAATCATCAGAATTAAGAGAAGAGAAAATTCAGGAAGTAAGAGAGCGTATAAAAGAAGGATATTACGATAAAGAAAGCGTAAAAAAAGAAGCCATTAATAATCTTCTGAATTTTTTCCTTCCGTAATTTCTAAGAGAATCTACGCCGATTTTATTTGTTACTATATTTACCTTCGCTATGTTTTGCCCGCCGATGAATATAACCTTTACTTGAATACATTACTTTAGAAAACCACGACTTTTTTAGATACTTTGGATTACATTTTTCACAAGTTCAAGAGCTTTGTCAGCTGTTTGTTTTCTTATTCCTTGGCGCGTTCCCTTGAATAAAAATTTGTGGGCAGTTAGAATTTTCTCGGTGCATAACCCTATATAAACGAGCCCAACAGGTTTTTTGGGAGTTCCACCAGCAGGACCTGCAATCCCGGTGGTTGAAACTCCAATGTCTGCACCAGTGATTTCTCTCACGCCACGAGCAAGTTCACAAGCTGTCTCTTCACTAACTGCACCGTGCGTAATTAAAGTCTGTGGAGATACATTAAGAAGTTTCTGTTTTAATAGGTTTGAATAAGCAACAATGCCTCCAAGAAAATACTCCGAACTTCCTGAGACATCAGTAATTAGTTTTTGAATAAGCCCACCGGTACAGGATTCAACAACCGAGATTGTAAGTCCCTTCTGTTTGAGAACCTTCCCAACTTCTTCCTCAAGCTTCATAATCCTTCATAAATTACTCGTTTTTTTATTAGATACATATTCCACTGCATTTTTAAATATCAATAGTCCTAAGGGCTCTATTTTATCACGAGTCCATTGAGGATGTTGGGTTTTGAATACGAATCTCTCCGGATGAGGCATAAGTCCAAAGATTCTGCCTGAAGGGTCACATATTCCTGCAATCTCTGACATTGAGCCATTTGGATTGTAATCTTTATACCGAAGAGCTATTTGATTATTTTGCTCAAGTTCCGAAATTACAGGACGAGAAGCGACAAACCTTCCTTCTGCGTGAGCAATTGGCAACTCAAGTTCTTCAATCCCTCTGGTAAATACACATTTAGTATTAGGAGCTTCTAATTGCACCCACTCACATTGAAATATACCTGAGGTATTATTAGTAAGTGTTACAAGTTGTTCTCCTAATTTGCCTCCGGGTAACAATCCAAGTTTAGCAAGAATCTGGAAGCCGTTACAAATTCCAAGTATCAGCTTTTTTGAATCAATGAATTTCTCAAGTTCTTCTCCCAGTCCAAATTTTAGTTCATTTGCAAGGATTTTGCCAGCAGAAATGTCATCTCCATAGGTAAAACCACCAGGCAAAACGAGAATATCATAGTCTTGAAGACTCTTTTTGCGACTTATAAGTTGATTTATATGCACTGAATCTACTTTTGAGCCGACAAGTTCAAAGGCAAACTTAGTTTCCATATCACAATTAGTTCCAGCTGTCCTCAAAATCAAGACACGAGTTGCGAGTTGTGGGTTGTGAGTTGTGAGTTGTGAGTTAGTTTTAGCCGTTGACTGTTGACTGTTGACTGTTGACCGTTGACTGTAAGCCAATGTAGATTGCCAGGCTTCTTTAAGCTCGGCAGTTTTTGCCTTAACAATTTGCTTCCCATTTAGCCCAAATATTAAAAGCTCTGGAGACTTTTTCGAAGAATCCTGTGGAGTAGTTATCCCAATTTTACTAAAATCACATCCAGACATTAGTTTTTCAAATTCAGCTTCCTGTTCTTTTGCTATTTCAACCACGAATCTTGTGTTAGACTCAGAGAAAAGAATCGTATCATCCTGAGTAATGAGCTTTCCGGATTTTACTTTATCAAGCCGGATTTGCATTCCAAGATTTCCAGAGAAACACATTTCAGAACAAGTTACTCCAATTCCACCTTCCGAGCAATCATGACAGGCACGAATAAGCCCAATTTGCATCGCTTGATGAAGTTTTTTGAGCATCTTAATTTGTGGTTTAATTTTAGGAACTTTATTGCTACTCCATCCATGGAGTTCATAATAATGTGAGCCTCCAAGTTCATCAAATGTCAGACCAAGCAAATATATTGAATTATCAGGAGCTTTCAAATCCATTGAGATTGCTTTGTTTACATCCTCTATTATTCCAATAGCAGAAATTAACAAGGTTGAGGGAATAGATATAGTTTTGTTTCCTATTCGGTATTCATTATTTAATGAGTCTTTGCCTGATATAAATGGTGCTTTGTAAGTCTTAGATGCAAAGTAGCATCCTTCTACGGCTCGAACAAGCTGCCCCAATATTTCTGGCTTATTCGGGTTTCCCCAGGAGAAGTTATCCAAAAGTGCTACATGCTTTGGGTTAGCTCCAACCGCAACGATGTTTCTTATCGCCTCATCAACAGCCCCGGCTGCCATCCAATATGGGTCAATCTCTCCATATTTTGGATTAATCCCACATCCCACAACAACCCCACGATTAGAATCAAGCAAAGGTTTTGTAACTGCTGCATCTCCGTGAAGAGGTTTAATTACAGAGCCTCCTTGAACTTCATGGTCGTATTGGCGGACTACCCATTCTTTACTACAAACATTTAAACTTGAAAGAATTTTCAATAAGTAAGGAGTTAAGTCTCGGGGTTCGGGATTCGGGATTCGGGATTCGGGATTCGGCAGATTCCATTTAGCTGTTTTTATTGATAAAGGAACCCCTTCGTGGAGAAATTCCATATCAAGGTTGCCAACTATAGTGCCATTATATTTGAGCAAGAGTTTTTTGTCATTCCTTATTTTGCCAATGA
>JAGMCN010000137.1 GCA_023129235.1 Caldifarciminota bacterium
CCTTTCCAATCAGAGAAAGAAAAACCCGGGGTGCCAATTTTAAAAGTCTTCATCTCCTCCTAACTTTGCTCACCTAACATAAAACGAAGCTCCATAGGACAACATTTATCACGGTAAACAAATATAACAAAGGCCAAAAGACCTTATTGTTGGACTTATGACAAGAGCTAAGACTGCGAGCCCACTAAAAAAACCCATGGCTATGGAGGTTAGAATGGCAAGAAAAATGAAGGATATCTGATATGAAACCGTTCATTATTTACAACCCGCCAAGTACTTTTTCGTTACTTCTAAAAATTCTCCTGCATCATTTTTGACTTTTTGCACTGTCTCCTCTGAAACCTGCTGAACAAATCTGTAATCCCCAATATTCCTTTGCTCAAATGCCAGACGAAGTACCTCGTAATATTTATAATCGAAGATGCCCGTCTTTATAAAATGTTGATTAAATCCAGATATAACCCCCGAGTGCTTTGAAAAAGAGAGTCCTTTTGTAAGGAGAACAGCCTCAGCCATATAGAACATTGAGTAATATGATCTTGAGACTGCAAAATCAAAATCGCCTTCTTCAAAAAGTCGAGAAGCAGCCCTGAGGCTTCTCTCAGCTTTGTGAATCATTTCCTGAATTTCATCTTTCACAACGTGATCCCTTCTGTTTTAACATTAAGATACAAGGGCTCAAGTCTCGTATTGTAGTCCTTCTGGGTAGCTAAAGTGGAACTTATAATTATCTTATCATCGTATTTCTTTTCCATCTCCCGCTCAATCCGGAAGATTTTACCAAATTCATCTTCATGGTTGGGGATATTGTCTAATACAATAAGAACATCTATATCTGATTCTCCTGTAGATTCCCCTCTTGCCATCGACCCAAAAAGAATAACCTCTTTAAGGTTATCTTTATAGACCATTTCTAACTGTTCTTTAAACTCCCGAAGAATGTTCTTATTATCCATCTCCCACCCTCCATTATGAAATAGAAACTACACAAATGAGTTTTAGTTTCTTAATTATACCACAAAAAACAGCGATTTCATTAAAAAAATGGCCTTTGGACAGATCCCCAAAAAACAAATCATCCCCTCCACAATCCACAACATAATAGACTGCAGAGGGGGTGAATGTTATAAGTCATCTTTTTTTCTTGGTGGTTTTCTTCTTTGCTGTTTTCTTTGCTACCTTCTTTTTTGCTACTTTCTTTTTTGCCACTTATCTCACCCCCTTAAAAAATATTACTCAATTGATTATAAGATAATATATGATGAGGAAAATAGCAAGCCAAAAACAGGTAAGTGTGGTTTTGCCTATGCCGGGTTTACCGGTTATAAGAATATTCATATTCCCTCATCAGAAGAATATCTTACTTAAGATTATTGCTACCATTATGATTCCAAGAACTAATTTCATAAAGGTCCCGCCCAGCCTGCCTATGAATGCTCCAAATCCTGCTTTTAGTGAAGCAGCAAGTTCTCTCTTCAGCATTTTCTCTCCAATAAAAGCTCCGCAGAAAGCTCCGAGTAATACGCCAACGACTGTTCCTATAAACGGACAGATGATAGTTCCTAAAATTCCACCCGCCAACCCAATTATTAAAGCAAGCATCATTCCCAATCTGGAGGCACCAAATTTCTTAGC
>JAGMCN010000138.1 GCA_023129235.1 Caldifarciminota bacterium
TGAGGCATATTGTAATAGCTACGGGAAATCCTGATAAGTTTAGAGAAATTAAAGCAATTCTATCTGATCTTCCCGTAGATTTCTTGAGTCTAAAGGGCATTACTCTGCCAGAAGAAACTGGAAAGACTCTGGAAGAAAATGCAATTCAAAAGGCAGAAGCAGGAGCTAATCTTTCAAGCAAGATTTCTATTGCAGATGATACTGGTTTAGAAGTAGATGCACTTAATGGCTCCCCAGGAGTTTATTCAGCACGATTTGCCGGTCCCAGTGGAAATTACGAAGCTAACCGGAAAAAGCTTTTAGAACTTCTTGACTCCCGACCTTTTGAACAAAGGAAAGCAATATTTAGATGTGTAGTTGCAATTGTAGGAATATCTGGAGAGCCAACACGAGTATTTGAAGGTAAGGTAGAGGGATATATAACTCAAGAAGAAAAAGGAATCTATGGATTCGGGTATGATTCAATATTTTTTGTTCCGGAACTTGGAAAAACATTTGCAGAAATAACTCCGTGCCTTAAAAATAAGATTTCTCACAGGACACTCGCTCTTTTAAAACTGAAAGAATACATAAAAAACAAATACCTAAATGTCTAAACACCTAAATTCCTGAAAACAGTTGGTTGAGATAAAATCTTTTAGGTATTTAGGCATTTTAGACTTTTGAATTTTTGTCGGGGAGTGGCGCAGTCCGGTAGCGCACATGGTTTGGGACCATGGGGTCGCTGGTTCAAATCCAGTCTCCCCGATGTAAAAAACTCAAAATGCAAAGTGCAAAATTCAAAATTATTTCGTGAGTCGTGACTGTGGTTTGTGCTCGTAGTCACGGACACAAACTACTAACACGAGGCAGAAAAATTATAAATAACAAAGGAATGTCATGCTGAACGAAATGAAACATCTCATCCAACACATAAGTTATGTGCGGGACTTCGCTATTGCTCATAATGACAACCCAATTTTGCATTTTTAATTTTGATTTTTGAACTCTTAGGAGGTAAATATGTTTGAACTCTTAGAAGAAGTAATGAGTTATGCAAAGGGCTGGACAGAAATTAGGTATCATAATAAACTCGTAAATTCTATAACAATAAGAAAAGGGGAACTTGAGGAGTCAAGCTCAATTGAGAAAAAAGGAGTTGGAATAAGAGTTTTGATAAATGGGACATTTGGGTTCTCATCCACTTCACAACTCAAAAAAGAGTCTCTAATTCATGCACTTAATGAGGCAACGGTAGCGGCTCGTGATGCATCTGTCAACAAAAAGAAAAAGGTGAAGGGTTTACAAACTGCCGAACTTGCAAGCGGAGACTTCAAGCCAGAAGTTAATGACCCGGTTGAGTCTCATTCACTTGAGGAAAAACTTTCACTTGTGAAAACCATAGAAGAGCAGATGAGGAAATCTTCTCCTATTATTCAATCTGCTATTTGTATTTACCGAGAATCTTTGGATGAAAAGTTCATTCTCACCTCAGATGGTGCAAGAGCTCATATCCTTGACTCAAAGCCTGAATTCCGAACTACTGCTGTTGCAGTTAAAGATAACGAGATGCAGATGGGTGCCCGAGCAATCGGTGTAACAGGAGGATGGGCTGATTTGTTTCATGAAGAGTCTCCAGAAGAATTAGCTGATAAATCTGTGAAATTAGCAATTGACCTCCTATCTGCCTCATATCCTGAAGGAGAAAAAGCTTGGGTCATCCTTGACCCAGGGGTTGTAGGACTAATTGCACATGAGGCAATAGGTCATACTGTTGAAGCTGATTGGGTCCTCTCCGGCTCAATTGTTAAAGATAAACTCGGCCAGTTCGTAGCTTCAGAACTTGTTACTCATGTAGATTCAGGTCCATCACAAATAGAACCCCACGCAGGAGGCGTAGTTCTTGTTGATGATGAAGGAGTACCAACTCAACGGACCGTTATTATAGACCATGGAGTCCTAAGGAGTTATTTACACAATCGTGAGAGTGCAAAATTATTTGGTGTTTCTCCAACAGGTAATGCACGTGCCTGGTCATATTCAGATGAACCAATAATAAGAATGAGAAATACTTATATTGAACCGGGAACTTCAGAACTTGAAGAACTTATCTCAGGTGTCAAGCACGGTTACTTTTTAAAAGGCCCAGTCGGCGGTCAAGCAGATGCTAATGCAGAATTTATGTTCGGCGTTCGCGAAGCTTACCACATTGAAAATGGAAAAGTCGGTGAGCTTATGCGAGGAGTTACAATTTCCGGTCAGGCATTTGATGTGCTTAAATCCTGTGATGGTGTAAGTCACGAATTCAAGTGGGGATTAGGAGCAGGGTATTGTGGAAAATCACAACGTGCAAAAGTAGATGCAGGAGGTCCTTACATAAGATGTAAGGCAATCATCGGAGGTAAACAAAAAGGATAAAAAATCGTGAATCGTGAATCGTAAGAGGGGGTAGAATGGAACTTTTAGAAATATGTGATACGGGATTGAAAGAAGCAAAGAAACTCGGTGCTGAAGAAACAGAAATTTATGCTGTATCCTCAAAACATCTTGAGGTTAATATAGAGAAAAACGATATACAACTTGCTCGTTCTCAAATTGAAGACGGTGTTGGCATCAGAGTTTTTAAGGATAAGGGACTCGGATTTGCGAGTATCAGTGATTTCGGTGCTCTAAAACAAGGATGTCAACGAGCTGTAGAGCTTGCTCGACAATCTCCCAAAGACCCATATAATAAGTTGCCAGAGCCCGTTGAAATTAAAAAGGTTCCTAACCTCTATGACCCAAAGTCTGAAAACTTCAGTACTAAACTTGCATTAGAACAAACAATCTCTATGCTTGAGACTGCAAGAAGTTATGACTCAAGAATCACAGTTGACAGGGGAATGTTTCAGGCAGAAATAACACAGGAAGCTATTATAAACTCAAGCGGAGTGCAGGTAGAAGAAACATCAAGCTTCTTTGTTTATTACATTATGGGAATGGCGGTTGATGGCAAGCAAGTTTCTTCTTTTGCATACGAGTTTGATGGCGTTAGGTTTGTTGATGAGATTGATGTCAAAAAATGTGCAAATGATTTTGCTCGCAAGGTGATTGATTCGCTTGGAGCAACTAAAGGCGAGAGCTTCAAGGGGCAAGTTATCCTTTCACCCGAGTCAGTTGGTAGTCTTGTTGCATCTGCGATACTCTTCTCGGTAAATGCAAACAATCTCCAGAAAGGGATGAGCCGATGGAAAGGTAAACTTGGAAGCCAGGTAGCTTCTACATCTCTTACAGTAGAAGACAACGGGCTTATTCCGGGCGGACTCGGAAGTTCTGCGTTTGACCGTGAAGGAATACCTCCTTCTCCACTTACGATTATTGAACAGGGGAAACTGAATGCCTATATGTATAATACTTACACTGCACTTAAAGAAAAAAGAAGCTCCACCGGCCATGCAGCAGGTGGCACAAGTTCAGTCCCCGGTATAGGTCCAACTAACTTTACAATTAAAGGGGGAGAAACCCCAAAAGATGAATTGATTAAAGGAGTTAAGCAGGGAGTTCTTGTAAACAGATTTGCAGGATTTCCTAATCCTCTGACAGGTGAGTTCTCAGGTGCAGTAAAAGGTGGATGGCTTATGAAAAATGGGAAACTTGCAGTTCCTTTATGCGAAACTCTAATTCAGGGGAATATATATGACTTGTTCACCAAGATATCTGCAATTTCTAAAGAACGACGAAAAGTGATGAGCTCTCTTCTCCCCTGGATTTTAATTGATGATGTCTCTGTCACCGCTGGCTAGTTCTTGAGTCATAAGTATTCATCTGATATCCAAAAGAGAGTATGTTCATGGAATTAAGGGAATTATTGTTTGAGTTCGCAGAGGACGCCGTGCCAGGGATTTGGCTCAACCGACTTCGGTTTGTCCCGAAATATGAACTGTTTCTTGATAGGTTCAGCTCCTGTGATAAGCATATGGCCAACAGTATGTCCATTTGCAAAATTGATAACCATATGAAACGGCATCTTAAAAGAAGGAGATACACCTTCTTGAACAACAGTGACAGTGAGAAAATACTTTCCGTCATCAGTATGCTCAACTTCATACTTGAATCTGTAAACAGGAATTTCAATTCCATATACCCACTGGTTAAAGAACCAATCCATATTTTCACCAAAATGCTTTTCTGTAATTTTTTTAAAGTCCTTTATTGATACAATCTTTCCTGAGTAAATGTTGACATAGTCCTTCATCATTGAAATAAAACGTGCATCGCTTTTCCTTTCATAATCAAAAAGCATCATCCGAAGCATATGAAGCACATAGGCACCTTTAGAATATATTAATCGGTATCCCCGGGATGTCTCCAGTGAATTTAATCTTCTCCCCAACCATATTGGTCCAATTTCTGTGGCTCGCTTGCCTTTTTCAATCTTCTCAAGTATTTGTTTCTGTAGTATTTTCATATAGTCTTTAAATCTATTAGTTCCCTCTGTTGTTTGTAGATACAAAGCCGCGGAATATGTGGCAAATCCTTCGTCAAGCCACTCATCATGATATGAATCGGTTATTACCGTATGTCCCCACCATTGATGTGCTATCTCATGGGCAGCTACGGTCTCATACCACATTGCAGATTCATCTCCCTGGATTAATCCAAGTTTATCTTTAAGAGATTCGCTAAGAAACGCTGTGTAGGATAAATACACAAGTGTAGGCCAGCTTTGACCAAAAGCTCCCTGTGGCTGTTGAGATACCTTTATCTTTCTAAAAGGTATTTCTCCAAAAAAGTGCACGCACACTTCGTAAGCATTGCGACTTTCTATAGCCGCATTTTTGCCGATTCCTTCTGTATTCAATTCTTGCGGAAGCATCATCATAACTTCTTGTAAGGCATCGCTTGTCTCAAGTAGTCTGCGAAGTCCAAATAAGGCGTCAGACAAGTAAACATTTGTATAACAGGATATATCACATAAGGAACTTTTTTGAGTTGCTGTAGAAAATTGGCCATAATTGAATCCAGCGAAGATGTGGTCTATTTCGCTATCCCATTCCGAATATGCAACCTTCCCTTCATTCCAACTACGAAGCAGTTTGCCTGTAGTCAGGAGTGTCATTTCCTCAGGCACAGCAAATTTCATAATAAAACGCGTCGGGTCCCGATTTGCATAAAAACTTGGATACCAAGATGTTCTTCTGCTGACCACAAAGTTACCTCCACCAACATCTTCTACTATTTCCTTGCCTGAGTAAATCAAGGTGAGTTCAGATATACTGTCTTTTCTCGGAGGAGTAGGAAATACTACCCACAATGTAGCATCCTCCTTTTCTTCTTCTTGGATAAAAAAACAGGTATCTCTTGCATCGTTGATTACCGTTTCTACACGAAGTTTAGGGGAAAGATTCATTGGCACGATCCTCATGCCATCAACAAAACTAATGAATTGTAATTGAGTAGTGGCTTTAAGTATTTCTTTGGTGTCAATAGAAATATCAATATTTGTAGTCTTGATATCGAATTGCCGTTTATAACGAGGGAAAGAGTCCTTATCTTGTACAGAGTACCAGATTTCAACAGTTGCTCTCTCTGAATGACGAATCTTTTTGTATCTAATAAGACTGACTTTATGTAAAAGGTTATCAACTATAAAGAGTAAATGTCGTGATTTTGGACATTCAATATACGCCTGAAAGAAATAACCGTATTTATCTATTACTAAATCCGATAGTACCCTTGCATCTACATTCCATATAAATCTCTTCCGGATTCTCTTTCTGAACTCCATAGCTTTCTTGAAGTGCCCATCATTGATAGACTGCCTTAGCGGTTTTTGTTGTGCTATTATTTGTTCGTATGTACTATCAGAAAACACAAAAAGGGCTTGTTCAAAGTTTTGTTCAACTGTATCTCGACCAGTAAACCTTTGAAGTTGTTGTCTTTCTATTTCATTCTCTGTTGATAGCCGAAATACTCCTTTTCCTTGGAAAAAAGCAGAAACTGATTTGCCAAGGACAGGTTCAAAAAAATATAGATAACCTGATTCAAAGATAAAATTGCCAGCATCCTTTTGCAATAAGCACGAATCTACTTGTATCACTTTAGACGAGTCTAAAGACATATTCCGAATTGTCGCATAAACTTTTCTAATTTCATCAATGGACAAGTCAGGATTTTCTTCTCGCGGAACTATGGCGACAGCATTGCATGTAGTGACAACAAGTAAAAGCAAGAGTTGAAGTAGGAAAAGTTGCTTGCTAATTATTTCCTCCTTTTATCTGTGATAAATATAACTCATACTTTTCAAAAGTCAAGGGGAATGGAGAAGTTAATTATAAAAAAGTTAGGTAATTAGCTTTGTAGGGACTGGTCTATACTTTTGGGGTCTAATTTTAGCCCAGGACCCATTGTGGAGGAGAGATAAACAGTTTTAAGGTAATTCTTGACTTTAGCACTTGATGGCTTTGCACTCCATACTGATTTTAAGAACTGGGCAATATTTTCCTGAAGTTTGTTCTCCGGAAAACTCACTTTGCCAACGGGGCTATGAAGGCATCCCCCTTTATCCATTTTGAATTCAACCTTGCCAGCTTTTACTTCTTGCACTGCCTTGCCTACATCTTCAGTCAGGGTGCCGATTTTTGGATTTGGCATAAGTCCACGGGGTCCAAGTAGCTTCCCAAATTTGCTAATCTTTGGCATTAGCTCTGGAGTAGCTACTATTGCGTCAAAATCAAGCCATCCTCCTTCTATTTTTTTCAAGTAGTCATCGCTCCCAACAAAATCAGCTCCGGCATCTTCTGCTTCTTTTGCTTTTGCACCTTCTGCGAAAACAAGAACCCGTTTCGTTTTCCCTGTCCCATGAGGAAGAGAACTGGCTCCCCTTACGTGCTCTTTTTTTGGGTCAATTCCTAATTTTACAGCAATTTCAATAGTCTCATCAAACTTTGAGGTAGAACTCTTTTTTATAAACTTAATAGCACCAGAGATGTCATAAAGTTCTTCTATTTTCTCTTTAAGCTCTTTGAATCTCTTTGAGTGTTTCATTCTTCTACCTCTATACCCATACTTTTTGCTGTTCCTTCAATTATCCGCGTTGCCTCTTCAGGTGTGTATGCATTAAGGTCCTTCATTTTCTGTTTTGCTATCTCAAGGACTTGACTTCGCTTTACTGTTGCTACCTTAGTTTTATTTGGTTCAGGACTTGCTTTTGCAATTCCAGCGGCTCTCTTCAGGAGCATTGAAGCAGGAGGGGTCTTAAGAATAAAGTCAAAACTTCGGTCCTTATATATCGTGATTACAGCTGGAATAATATATTCTTCTTGTCCTTTTGTTTGGCTATTAAATTGGCTACAAAACTGGGGTATGTTAATGCCATGTGGACCAAGAGCCGTGCCTACAGGTGGAGCAGGTGTAGCTCCTCCCCCTGGAAGTTGGATTTTTACTTGTGCTACAACTCTCTTTGCCATATTAAATTAAACGATATACTAACTACAAAGTTTTATCAAGCTTTTTCTGCAAATTCTTGTAATTAAATCTTTATCCACTGTGTTTATCCATGATTTTAAATTGGTTCTATTTGAGAAAAAGCAATCTCTACGGGGGTTTGCCTCCCGAAAATAGTTACCATAAGTTTTATTCGCTCCTTGTCAGGATATATTTCCTCAACTGTGCCGGCAAAATCTGCAAAAGGACC
>JAGMCN010000139.1 GCA_023129235.1 Caldifarciminota bacterium
AAATTTTTTAAAAGAATCTACCCATGCAATATAAAATTTTTTATGATTCTGTTTTATATTACTATGGTTCTTTACAATTTCTTTGTATTCTGCAAAATGTTTTCTTAAACTCATAACGATATGTACATTCCTTTTTATACAGAGTTCTATATAATACGATATAAGACTTATATTATGGAATATTACCCATTTTGTAAGGCGTTATTTGAAAAATTTAAGGGAAATTTGCTTGCTCAACATAAAAAATGTTCTTATAATATGGTAGTTTATATAATAAGATGTTAGATCAATAGGAGTATGGAAATTTGGCGAGCCAAAAGGGTGTAATAACAGCTACAATAATAGCAGCTTTAATAGCTGGTGCCGTGAGCTTATTTGTCTATTATGACAGCAAACAAGAAGGACTGGTGCCAATAGAAAGTACCAATCCCGAAAGGCCTAAAGTTGATAATGATAAGAAACAGCTTCCCAGTCCATCGCTAAATTTTACAGAGGTTTTCGTCACACCAGTTAATACATCTATTCCGTCATCATTTTATGCTGAAATATCTAATTCTGGGTCAGATTTAGCAAAGGATTTTTTTATCCGAATAGATTTCGGTGAATCAACTCCTGATATTTGCGAATTGTTGCCAGCAGAAAACATTAAAAATTTGAATGAAAAAAGTTCATCTACGCAAAGCTGGAAAGTTGCAGAGCTTGAAAAAGGACAATCCGTTTATATTGTCTGCCAAATGGATTCACCCTTTTTTAAATCCATCTCCATTGGCGGCGGCAACGTAGAATTTGATAAAAAATTGACTTACACAGCATACAAGGAGCAGCGAGGCCAAAAACCCTTAAATTTTTATGTGCTATTATTTCAAATAATTTTAGCTGCACTAGCTGCTATATTCCTTTTTTACTTATTTCTGAAAATGATGGAGAAAACGTGATCTAACCAATCACTGGTGCGGACGCAAAGGGCGCGCCGCACAGTTCCACGTTAGCCCTATGAAACGATGGGATCAGAATTAATGGAAGAACAAGTTGTCTCAAAAAAGAGAGTTACCGATCATGCTGAGGTGTACACCGGCGAGCGGGAAGTTAACGCCATGCTTGACTTGGTAAAACAGGAAACAGAGCGGATTGACTCCCGTTTTCTGGAGCCTGCCTGCGGCACGGGCAATTTCATGACGGAAATTTTAAAACGGAAACTCTATATTGTTGAATCCAGATACAAAAAGAGCCGGTTGGAATATGAGAGGTATGCTGTTCTCGCCGTGTCCAGTATCTACGGCATAGACATCCTCGAAGATAATGTTGTGGAATGCCGCAAGCGACTTTTTTACATCTTCGACAAGAAATACAGCAACTTGTTCAAAAAGAAAGCAAAAGAGGGATGCCGAAATGCGGTTAAATACATCCTTGGAAAAAATATTATATGGGGTGATGCTCTTTCGCTTAAGACAGTGGGTGATAATCCACGAGAAATCGTCTTTTCCGAGTGGTCGCCCTTCAATGGTAGCATGTTCAAGCGCCGCGATTTTACCTTTCATGAATTGCTTCCCAATAAAAAAAAGAAACAGATATCTCTTTTTTCTAAGCCCGAGCAGCTGCTTTTTTCCGATTCAGGAGAGGAGGTCTTCATTCCAAAAGAAATTCGCAGTTTCCGCCCCATTCATTTTTTAAAGCTTGGAAATGAACGTGAATAATAACAATTACAATCCCGATGTGCTGACCTGTCTTGCGAATCTGAGTAACGACGAGGTTTTCACGCCGCCCAAAATGGTCAACGAAATTTTTGATCTACTCCCGCCTGAAATCTGGAGCAACAGGAATGCGACCTTTCTCGATCCGGTCTGCAAGTCGGGTGTGTTTCTGCGGGAAATCGCCAAGCGATTGGACGCAGGCCTGGAAAAGGAAATCCCAGACAGACAGGAAAGGATAAACCACATTTTTAGAAATCAGCTTTTTGGCATTGCCATCACGGAGCTGACCTCGCTGCTTTCCCGCCGATCGGTTTACTGTTCTAAGACAGCCAACGGGAAATACTCTGTTTGTGAGACTTTCAACGATCCTCAGGGCAATATCCACTTTGAGCGGGTCGAGCATACATGGAAAAACGGGCGCTGCGTATTCTGTGGGGCAAGTCAGGCCAACTATGAGCGTGGCAAAGAACTCGAAACCCACGCTTATGAGTTTATTCACTCAAAAAATCCAGAGGAGATATTTAATATGAAATTTGATGTTATTGTTGGCAATCCGCCATATCAGTTAGATACTGGAGGATCTGGAAAACAAGCAAAACCAATCTATCAGCATTTTGTTCATCAGGCAAAGAAGTTAAATCCGCGTTATTTGACTATGATTATTCCTTCTCGGTGGTTTGCTGGTGGGATGGGTTTAAATGAATTTAGGAAAGAAATGATTGATGATGACAGGATAAGTACTATTGTTGATTACGTAGACGCACGCGAATGCTTTCCTGGCGTGGATATAGCTGGTGGTGTCTGCTACTTCTTATGGGAAAAGGACAGACATGGCGATTGTGCTGTAGTAAATAAATTTAAGGACAGGGAATTCACTTCAAAAAGGCCTCTTAATGAATTCAAGACATTTATTCGATTTGAACCCGCAGTGTCTATATTAAAAAAAGTCTTTTCAAAAAATGAAGAAAAGCTTACCTCGATTATTTCTCCTACAAGACCATTTGGCTTAAAAACTAGTGATAGGCCAGATGGGTCGGGTGATATATATTTAGTTTCATCTGGAGGTGAAGGCCTAATTTCATCATTAAAAGTGACTGCTGGTAAAAACATGATTAATAAATGGAAAGTAATGACATCGAAGACTTCTCACGATCACGCTGGGCAACCAGATAAAGACGGAACAAGAAGAGTTTTATCTAGAGTCGAAATATTGAGTCCAAAATATGTTTGCACAGAGTCTTACATTATTCTTGGAGCTTTTACACGAAAAAAGAGTGCTGAAGACTGCTTACAATATGTGAAAACTAAATTTGTAAGGTTTTTGGTGTCACTTTTATCATTTTCACAAGATATAACTCGTGAAAGATTTGCTTATGTTCCTTTAGTCAATATGGATGAACTTTGGACTGACAAAAAACTCTATAAAAAATACAATTTAACTGAAAACGAAATCGCATTCATAGAGTCAATGATTCGTCCGATGGAGTTAGACAATGAGTAACGAGTTCTTCCCACCACGGCCTGACGCCAGGCCGACTATCTATGCTTATGAGGATACCAATCCTCAATACGCGGGCTTGCTCAAAGTCGGCTATACCACGGTGGACACACAAAGCCGCGTGGCACAGCAGTATTCAACCAAAAAACCCGGCAAGCCGCCATACAGAATCGTCCTCGAAGAATCTGCCATGCGCAATGACGGCACAAGCTTCACCGATCGCGAGGTTCACCGTTGTTTGAAGGGAATGAACATCAAAAACCCAGGTGGCGAATGGTTCAAGTGCTCGGTTGATAAGGTCAAGGCTGCGGTGTTAGCCGTTTGGTCCGGGGAGATGAACGAAGAGTTCCGCACGCTTAATTTCAAGATACGGCCCGAGCAGCAGAAGGCGGTGGAGAAAACAGCTGCCTATTTCAAGGAAGTCCAAAAGGAAAGCCCCGATAAAACGCCGCACTTCCTCTGGAACGCAAAAATGCGCTTTGGCAAGACCTTTACTGCCTATCAGCTTGCCAAAAAGATGGGCTGGTGCAAGGTGCTCGTGCTGACCTTCAAACCGGCAGTTGAACATGCCTGGGAAGAGGATTTGAAAGGCCATATTGATTTCACAAGGGCTGGCAGTTTATCTCCCCCGGTGGCTTGTCCTATGAGGAAGCTGATAAGAAAAAGCCGATTGTCTGCTTCGGGTCGTTCCAGGATTATTTGGGCAGAAACCCCAGCACCAAGGGTATCAAAACCAAGAACGAATGGGTTCACGCGACCAATTGGGATTGCGTGATTTTTGATGAATACCATTACGGTGCGTGGCGGGAAAACGCCAAGGAGCTGTTTGAAGCGGAGGACAAGAAGGAAAGAGAATTTGGTGAAGGTGAAGGTCTCGATTATTACGACGAAGAGATCATGCCGATCACGACGGACGCTTATCTATATCTATCAGGGACGCCGTTTCGGGCGATTGCATCGGGTGAGTTTATCGAGGAGCAGATTTTCAACTGGACATATTCGGACGAGCAGCGAGCCAAGCAGGAACGGCAAGGTAGTGACAACCCCTATGCGCCACTGCCCCGTATGGTTTTGATGACCTATCAACTGCCGGATGCGATTCGCGAGATTGCCATGCAAGGAGAGTTTGACGAGTTTGATTTGAACGTTTTCTTTTCTGCAGAAGGGAAATATGAGAATGCGAAGTTTACATATGAGGATGAAGTACAGAAGTGGCTGGATTTGATACGGGGCGCATTTCAGGCCGCAACTATTGATAATCTGAAACTGGGGGCAAAAAAACCGCCTATGCCGTTTTCGGATGTTCGGCTGCTCAACATATTGTCCCATACCTTCTGGTTTCTGCCCAGCGTTGCCTCGTGTTATGCCATGCGCAAGCTGCTGGGAAAAAAGCAAAATAAGTTTTATCGTGATTATCAGGTGGTAGTAGCGGCTGGAAGCGCCGCCGGGATCGGTGTTGAGGCTTTGCCGCCGGTGAAGGATGCCATGGATGATCCATTGCAAACCAAGACAATTACTCTTTCATGCGGGAAACTGACCAACGGGATTACGGTGAGGCCATGGACCGGTATTTTCATGCTACGGAACTCCTCAAGCCCTGAAACCTATTTTCAGGCCGCTTTTCGTGTACAATCTCCCTGGACCATTATGAACCCGGACAACATCACGCCAAACCGCGAGCAGATCATCAAAGAGGAATGCTATGTCTTTGATTTTGCGCCGGACAGGGCTTTGCGACAGATTGCCGATTACAGTTGCCGACTGAATGTAGACGAATCAAATCCCGAGAAAAAAGTTGAGGAATTTATCAGCTTCCTGCCTGTGCTGGCTTATGACGGCAGTTCCATGAAGCAGATTGATGCGGCGGGTATTCTTGATATAGCGATGAGCGGGACATCCGCCACACTTCTTGCAAGGCGATGGGAAAGCGCACTGCTGGTGAATGTGGATAACAACACCTTGCAACGGTTGATGAGTAATGAAGCGGCCATGGAAGCGCTGAAGAACATTGAAGGATTCCGTAATCTGAATCAGGACATCGAAACCATCATCAACAAGTCGGAAGCAGTAAAAAAGGCGCGGAAGAACAAAAACGACGAAGAGCTAACCCCCAAAGAAAAGAAGGAACTAACAGACGAAGAAAAAGAATACAAGAGCATGCGGAAGAAAATTCAAGAGAAGCTGGTCAAGTTTGCTACCCGTATTCCTGTATTCATGTACCTGACCGATTACCGCGAGCGATGTCTTAAGGATGTTATTACGCAGTTGGAGCCTGGACTCTTTAAGAAAGTTACTGGCTTGTCCGTGAAGGATTTTGAGTTGCTTGTTAGCTTGGGGGTCTTCAACAGCGCATTAATGAATGACGCGATCTATAAGTTCAAAAGGTACGAGGATGCCAGCCTGGTGTATATTGGTGTCAACAAGCATAAAGACGAAGACGTTGGTCTTTTCGACACCGTATTGAGTTCAGAGGATTACCGGGCCACGTTTGAAAATATGGCAGAGACGGAATCCGCGTATAAGTAAATAAGCCTGTCAGTTAGTTTGAGGCATGGGACTGGGCAGTTAATTCAAGAGATTGTAAAGAGGGATAACAAACGTTGCGCCTGACGGCAATTCCGCTGCGCTCCAAATTTGCGGCTGAGCCGTTATTAAACTTGCAAAATGTGGGAATTTTCCTTCTTTTTTAATGAAGACAACCATTGCCGTAAAAACGGGAATCCAGACTCCAGATTCCGCATCAGGTGCGGAATGACACGCTGGCGGAAATCCAGAGGCTAATAGTATTTTTGCCTCAGGATTTCTTGGATTCACCTCCTGCAATACTCCAAAATAGAGTTTCTTCGTTAGGATATTACAAAGGGTAAACGGATTAAAACAAAGGGGAATTTTTTTATGACAATTCTACGAATTGCCGCAAAAACATCTGGTTTTCCAGTGGTTTTTATGCTAATTATTTAAAGATGAAACAATCGGTAAAAATTGGTAGAGATAAATGGGGGGATGTGGTAATTTTTCGGTATAATCCTGCTTGTATTCAAAAAATCAAGACTGTTGAAGGTTGTAGGAGGTATATTCAAGAATTATTGGGCCACAAAAGCTCAAAAACTACAGAGATATATACCCATGCGAGCAAAAAAGACTTAGGACGAACGGTAAGTCCCCTGGATAGAATAAAAGAAGGAGGCAAAGTTGGGCAATAATCTTCAGCCAAAAGGATGTATATCCGAAGTTTACTTCGGATATATTACCATATTAGAAGTATATCCGCACTTTACTGCGAATATAAACGAGTTAGGCGCCATTGCGGGCAGGGAGGGAAGGAATAAAGAATGAAAAAAAAGAACCGTCCCATTTTCTTACATTTTCTTTTCTATATTGAATGCAAGACAAAATAGAGAGTTTATCGGGAAGTATTTTAAATGGCTTTTAACGCTACAATACAAGCTCTTGAAAAAATAACAGATTTCTCAAACTTTGAGCGGCTATGCTGTGATCTGCTGTCGTGTTTCAAATATGAGGGCATCGTTCCTCGGGGTATCGGCAAAAAAGACGGTGGAATTGATGCTGTGTTTGCCGAGCATTCTGAAGATACAGTAACAAGTGTCTTCAAGAAAAATGTATTCCATTTCAGCACACGGAAGGACTATGAAACAAAAATCTATGAGGACTTGGAAAAAACCAGGAAGCACCAGCC
>JAGMCN010000014.1 GCA_023129235.1 Caldifarciminota bacterium
GCTAAAATTGAGACTCTGGGAGACTTGATTAAAAAAACTGAAACTCAAATGCTTCAATATCCGAACTTTGGAAGAAAGTCGCTTGCTGAGCTTGTAAGTTTGCTCAAGAAATATAATCTTTCTTTTGGAATGGATATTTCAAAGATTATTAAAACTGACGGGGAAGAGAAATGAGACATAGGAAACGGGTAAAAAAGCTTAATAGGCCCAAAGCTCATCGAATGAGGTTACTTGAAAATCTGGCGTGTGCAGCTTTTACACATTATGGAATTGTAACTACTCAAACACGTGCAAAAGAGGCTATCAAATTTATTGAAAGTTTAATAACTTTTGCTAAACTTGGCACTCTTGCGGCGAGAAGAAGAGTTTTTGCTAAAATTAAAGATAAAAATATAGTACAGAAATTATTTGATGATATTGCACCAAGATTCCAAAACCGTAAAGGAGGTTATACAAGAATTATATCTCTTGGGCCTCGCAAGGGAGATGGAGCAGAACTTGTGTTACTTGAACTTCTTGGTTTTGAAGATGAGCGTAAGCATAAGCAAGAAAAACGGGAAGAAAAGCGCAAAGAGCGAGAAGAACATGAATTAAGAGGAGAAGGATAGCCAAACAATAGATGCTAAATTATAAATTGAAATGAAGAAAGTTTACTTTTTTGGTAAAAACAGGGCTGACGGAGATGCAAGTTTGAGAAATTTGCTGGGTGGTAAGGGAGCAAACTTGCATGAAATGACTCGACTTGGTATGCCTGTTCCTGCTGGATTTACAATATCAACAGAGGTATGTAGGGAGTATTCTAATATTAAGAGATATCCAGATGGACTTAAAGAAGAAGTAATAGAGAATCTTAAAAAAGTTGAGTCTGTTAGGGGAAGGAAATTTGGAGACCCGGAAAATCCCCTTCTTGTATCAGTTCGTTCAGGAGCGAGAGTGTCTATGCCAGGAATGATGGACACAATCCTAAATGTTGGGTTAAATAAACAAACTGTAGTTGGACTTGTAAATCGAGGACAAAATCCAGGATTTGCTTACGATTGTGAACGAAGGTTAATTCAGATGTATGGGGGAGTGGTTCTTGGAATTTCTGAAAAACAGTTTGAAGACTTACTTGTTGCCAAGAAAAAGGAACGCGGAGTATTAAAGGATACTGAACTTACAGCAGAAGATTGGGTAGAACTTATTGGACAATATAAGAGTGTAGTATCCGATTTTACTTATAAAGATTTTCCATCTGACCCGTGGGAACAACTTTGGGGAGCTATTTCAGCGGTTTTTGACTCCTGGAACAATAAGCGAGCTATTGAGTATAGAAGACTTTATGATATTCCAGATGACTGGGGGACTGCAGTAAATGTTCAGGCAATGGTTTATGGAAATAATGGAAAAACATCTGCTACGGGAGTAGCTTTTACTCGTAATCCTGCCACTGGGGAAAATGTATTTTATGGAGAGTGGCTTCTGGATGCACAGGGTGAGGATGTAGTTGCTGGAATACGTACCCCTTGTCCAATAAATATAGCCCAAAAAAAGAATTCAGGACCTCCTTCCCTTGAAGAAGAAATGCCAGATACTTACTTACAACTTCTTGAAATAAGAAAAAAACTTGAACATCATTATAGTGATATGCAAGATATTGAATTTACGGTTGAGCAGGGGAATCTCTGGATACTTCAAACAAGACGAGGCAAACGAACTTCTCTGGCAGCAGTGAGGATAGTTGTCAATATGGTAGAAGAAAAATTAATTACTAAAGAAGAAGCTATTCTGCGTATATCACCGGAAGACATAGATACACTTCTCCACCCAATGCTTGACCCTCGTGTAAATTACGATGTAATTGCTATGGGTTTGCCTGCATCACCGGGTGCTGCATCGGGTGAGGTAGTCTTTACTCCGGAGGATGCAGTTGCTCTAAAGGAGCAGGGCAGGAAGTCTATTCTTGTGAGAATGGAAACTTCCCCTGAGGACATAGCAGGTATGGGAGTATGTGAAGGCATACTTACTCAGCATGGAGGGATAACTTCGCATGCGGCGGTTGTAGCACGAGGAATGGGAAAACCCTGTGTTGTGGGATGCGAATCAATATCTATAGATTACAAGCATCAAAAATTTAGAGCAAAAGACTTGGTAGTTAAAAAAGGAGATATTATTACAATAGGTGGGGGAACAGGAAGAGTAATTTTAGGTGATGTGCCAAAAGTTAGTGCTTCTCGGAGTGAAAAGTTTGATAAATTATTAACTTTTGCAAATGAGGTAAAGAAACTCGGGATACGGGCAAATGCAGATACTCCGGAGTCCGCTCGTGTTTCACGAGAATTTGGAGCAGAAGGTATAGGATTATGCAGAACAGAGCATATGTTTTTTGGGGAAGACCGTATCCGTGCTGTGAGAGAGATGATTCTTGCGGATACACTGGAACAAAGAAAACATGCTCTTGACAAGCTACTTCCTGTGCAAAAAGAAGACTTTAAAGAGATATTGAGAGAAATGCATGACTTGCCGGTAATAATTCGTACGCTTGACCCTCCTTTGCATGAATTTCTGCCAAAAGGATCTAAACAAGTTAAAGAACTTGCAAAGGAAATGGGCATCTCTGAGAAAATGATTCGTGATAAAATAGTTTTGCTTTCAGAGATAAATCCAATGCTTGGAAATCGTGGATGCAGGCTTGGAATTCCTTATCCTGAGATAACTGAAATGCAGGCACGTGCAATATTTGAGGCAACCTGTGAACTTATTCAAGAAAATCTAAATATTATACCTGAAGTGATGGTTCCTCTTGTAGCAGAGGCAAAAGAATTTGAAAATCAAAAAAAGATAATAGACCAGGTAGCCCAAGAAGTTATGAAAAAATATGGTGTGAATTTTAAATATACAGTTGGGACAATGATAGAACTTCCAAGAGCGGCTTTGACTGCTGATAAGATAGCACGAACTGCTGAGTTTTTCTCCTATGGAACAAATGACCTTACTCAGACCACTTTTGGATTTTCGAGAGATGATATAGGCAAGATTTTGCCAGATTATGTTGATAAAGGAATTTTAAAATGGGATCCGTTTCAGCGTATAGATGAAGATGGAGTAGGAGAGCTTATAAAAATAGGAATAGAACGTGGAAAACGTACAAATCCAAAATTGGAAATAGGAATATGTGGAGAACATGGGGGTGAACCACATTCTATAGAGTTTTGTCATAGAGTAGGTATGAACTATGTGAGTTGTTCACCTTATCGGGTGCCGATAGCACGGCTTGCAGCTGCACAAGCTGTAATAAAAGAAAAAGGAGGTAGTAATGAAACTTTATAAAATCTTTTTGGGAGTGATTATTTTTCCAACACTCCTTTTTGCTCAACGGATGGAATGGGTAAAGAAGTATAATGCGAGTGGAGATTATAGGGACTGCGGTTACGGAGTTGCAGTTGATAAAGCAGGATATATTTATGTGACAGGTCAAGGTTATGGGAAAGACACCAAATGTGATTTTACTACGATTAAGTATGCTCCAAATGGACAGGTTGTCTGGATGAGAAAATACAATGGTTCATCTAATGATTATGACAGAGTTTATGCTATCACAGTAGATGATTCAGGGTATGTATATATAACAGGAAGAGATTATGGGAACAAGTCAACTTTTGAGAATATTGTGACAATTAAATATGACTCAGAGGGTAATACAATGTGGACGGCAACTTATGACGGAGAATCGCATGACTACGATTGTCCGTATGCTATTGCAATTGATAAGAATTACAATGTCTATGTAACAGGAGAATCCTATGGCGGAGAAGATACTTGGGAAGACATCGTGACAATTAAGTATGATAGGAATGGAAATACAATGTGGGTAGAAAAATATAATGGTTTAGATAACGATATGGATTATCCTACTTCTCTTGTAGTTGATGATAATTTTAATGTCTATGTAACAGGACTCTCATATGGTCTTGATACTGATGAGGATATAGTAACTTTAAAGTATGCTCAGCCAGATGAACTCAGGAAATTTCAAGAGCACCAGAAAGCACTTGCAGAAGCCAAGAAGGAAGCTGAGGAGAAGGCAAAGAGCTTCTGGGGCAAATTGTTTGGAGGACGATAAGTGGTTAAAATTAGACTTAGACGAATGGGGAAACGACACGCACCATTTTACAGGATAGTTGTTGCAGATGCAAGAGCTCCAAGAGATGGAAGATATATAGAAAGTTTGGGTTGGTATGACCCTCGGGGGAAGGAGTTGAAGTTTGACCTCGGCAAAGCTAATGAGTGGATAAAGAAAGGAGCAAAACCAACTGAGATAGTGGCTAATTTAATGAAACGTAAAGAGGAGGTTCAAAATGAAAGAGCTAGTTGAGATGATGGCTAAGGCCCTTGTAGATACGCCTGATAAGGTTGAGGTTACGGAAATGGACGGAGAAAGAACGGTAGTTTTTGAGCTTAAAGTAGAAAAAGAAGATCTCGGGAAGGTAATAGGTAAGGAAGGCAAAACAGCAAGAGCAATGCGAACTATATTGACTGCGGCTTCTATGAAGCTGGGCAAACGAGCAGTACTTGAAATTCTTGAGTGATGATTTTCGATATTTTTACTGCGTTTCCCCAAATGTTTGATAGCCCTTTTTCCTATGGAGTGATTAGAATCGCCAAGGAAAAAGGAATTACTGACATAAGAATACGAGACCTTAGAGATTTTACCAATGATTCACACCGAAAAGTGGATGACTACTCTTACGGTGGTGGACCTGGGATGGTTCTTAAAGCAAAACCTATCTTTAAGGGTGTAAGGTCAGTTAAAGACCAAAATGCTAAGGTTATACTCCTCTCCCCCGGAGGAGAGCTATATACTCAAACTATGGCTCAAAAGTTAGCACAGGAAACTCATCTTGTATTTATATGTGGAAGATACCAGGGTGTAGATGAGCGTGTGAAAGAACTTATAGATATGGAGCTTTCTGTTGGAAATTATATTCTTTCTGGAGGTGAGCTTGCTTGTATGGTAATTTTGGAATCTATAACAAGGCTTCTTCCAGGGGTGTTAAAAAATCCTGAGTCATTGGATTCTGATTCTTTTGATTGGCTTGATTCTCCATTATATACGAGACCAAGAGAATTTGAAGGTAGAAAAGTTCCGGATGTTTTGCTCTCCGGCGACCATAAAAAAATTAAAGAATGGAAAGAGAAAAGAAGGAAAAAATGGACATATATAAAATAGAAGAATCTTTAGTTGAAAAGAAGGAAATCCCTGATTTTTCGTCTGGCGACAAAGTAAGGGTCCACACAAAATTTATGGAAGGTAAGGAAACTCGCAAGCAAAGATTTGAGGGAATAGTAATTTCTCAAAAGGGACGAGGAATAAGCAAAACATTTACAGTAAGAAAAGTAACAGGAGGGTGTGGTGTAGAACGGATATTTCCACTATATTCACCAACTATTGAAAAAATTGATATCCTCAAACAAAAAAAAGTAAGAAGAGCTAAACTATATTACCTCAGAAAGAAAAAATGAACAAATTATAGGAGAAAGGGGGAATTTATGAAATGGAGAATTAGTATTTTCCTTTCTCCTTCTCTGTCTTTCTCCTTTTCTCCTGAATATTTATAGCTTTGTTTATCTTTTTCTGAAATGAATAAACACAAAGTCGGGGCATCTGGTGAAGCTTGTGCAGAAAGCTATCTCAAAAACAATGGATATGTGATACTTGCAAAGAACTACCGGTTTAAGAGAAACGAAATTGATATTATATGTGAGAAAAAGGGAGTTGTTGTGTTTGTAGAAGTAAAGAAAAGATGGGGAGATAAATTTGGAAGCCCGATTGAAGCGGTAACTCCCGAGAAAACAAAAAATATTATGTTTGTTGCTCAACAATATTTGAGTAATCGCGAGCTTTTAGAGAAATGCGAAGCAAGATTCGATGTAATAGGGTTAGAAGGAGATAAACTTACACATATTGAAGATGCATTCAGAATGTAAAAATGGGACCTTTTATAGCTATAATATTTCTATTCAGTCCTTTAGAAGATAAACCACCTCCCAGAAATTTCGGCTTTTTTTTACATAGTGGTTTTTCAACTCCTGGTTCACCAGATACTTTTCCAAAATACTGGGACACGGGAGTTAATTTCGGATGCGGAATAGGATACTCACTATTTTTTCTTGTTACGGGTATAACTTTTCGTGCGAACTTTGACTATAGTCAACTTGCACTGAAAAAAGAAGAATATACAAAAAACTACTCAGAATTAACTGGATTAGATATAGATGGAGGCTCCACTGATATTATAACTGGCTCTCTCAATTTGCAAATCTCATCATTGATGTCTACTTTTCAACCCTACTTTATGGTAGAGGCGGGACTTCTTATGAAGACAGTAGAGAGTATTACATATATGCAAGGCAGCAATGTGGAAACTTTTACTCCAGCTCAGTGTGATACAGCTGTCTCACTTATATTCTTTGGTGCAGGACTCAACTTTGTATATACTAAGATGATAGATGTGTTTGCTGAAGGGGGATATAGAATTTATCTTACTGAAGATGGATACATAGGATATTTCCCTATTAAATTAGGAGTAAAAATCAAATTATGAGAATGAAGAAAATTCAAATTTATTTCTTGCTTCTTGCCTCTTGCTTCTTGCTCCTATCTAATCTTTCGGCTATCCCAACCGTAGGCACCTCCGCTGCTACTCTCCCGAGGCAGGGGATTTTCTCTAAATTACATATCGTATATATGGAATTTACTCATTACTGGTCAAGCAATAAAGAGTGGGTTGAATTTGGTGGAGATTCTTCTTTCACTGCTATTTTATCGCTAACTGAAATCCACTATGGATTTGAGAATCCACTGACTGTCAGAGCTGTTTTTCCAACTGAATATCAGCAAAAGGATTTTGAAAACTCAGAAACCTCATTTGGAATGGGAGGTGTTGTAATAGATTTTAAATATAATCTTTTTGACCCTTCCAAAAAATTAGGATACACAGGAGTGGTTTATCCTACTTTCTCAGCAATTGCTGGTGCAAGAGTCCCAACAGGCGGTAGCCCAGATACTCCTTACCCAATTAGAAAATGGACTGGCATGGGGTCAACTGATTTCAAAATCGGTGGACTTATGAGACTCGGTAACGGCATAGGGGCATTACATGCTGGCTTAAGCTACTGGTTTAATGGACTTCTTGGCGACGATACAGATGATGAGACATTTTATAATGTTGGGATTGAAAGCCCTTTTATATTTAATAAAGTAGCGATTATCCTGGAACTTGATGGCTCAAAAGAGGAAGGTGATTACTATCTTCTTCAATTTTGTCCGGGATTACAATATAGAATACAATATGGAAGAGGAGAAAAAATCAAACATAGAGTAGAACATGAAGTTAGAATAGATGCTTCTTTCCCTATGCCAATCAAAGCAGAAGGTGGATTTAAGTGCCCTACCGCCTTATTTATTGGAGCATCCTGGTATTTCTAATCTTAATTCCCATCAATTTCACCTAATCTGACATCTTGACTAATTTTTCCCTTGACAAAAATTAATTTAGATAATATATTGCATAAAATAGGAGGTAAAGATGAAGAAATTTTGTTTTATAATAGTTTTGTCTCTTTTTTCATTCAGGGTTTATTGTATAAATTTTCTCTGTCCCCCTGCAGTTACAATAACAACTGCAGATGTACTTGACATATGGACTTCGTTTGGCGGAGGAGACAGTATTGCAAAGTCAACGATGTATTATGATATAAATGATGATGGACAGTTAGACCCCAATGACTCATGGATTATGAAATTCAAGTTAATTGACGGTGGATTTGATGATGAGGATGAAATTGTTAATGCTTTACATCATTTGATTAGGGACCCCATCACATTTTCAGGAAAATTCATTCTTTATGCTGAAGATAACGGAGGTTCAGACACTGTTTCAGTAACTGTCAATCCAGTTTCTTCTTCACATTCAGTATCTGGCAAAGTAACTAACCCAGCCAATCAACCGCATATTCTTGTCACCACAATAAAAATAATAGATAAAGAGACTCTAGAGTATGAGTATGGATATGGAGACTTCACAGATGCCAATGGAGACTACTCAATTTCTATTCCAGAGGAATATGCTGACCAATACTGGAATATTATAGCTATTGATATTGCAGATGTATGCCCATTTTATTCAAGTAATGATATCTTCAACGACAGTATTTATGTTTCAGGAGCTGTTACAAAAAATCTTGCAATGTGTCTTGCACCCACTGGCACAATAACTGAATTAACTGGTGAGTTGAGAGATGATTTAGGCAATTTAATTAAAGAGCCGGCTCAGGTTAAGGGAATTGGTCTTCCTATAGATGGCTGTACTCGTGCAAGACCAGGAAATACTGATAGCACTGGAACATATAAAGTTTCTATGAAAAAAGTCACTTCCGGGGCTTTCTATCTCTATATGATAGATGCAGGTATTGCAGAACAGTTCTATCCTGAGTTTATGAACCCGGTTCGCCAACAGCAAATGGGCATGCCTGGGTCTCCTAATACCATTACTCTAAATCTTAAAGCTTATCGCACAACAAATACCATTTCCGGATATGTTTATAAAAGTGGGGTTCCTTATGATGGTTGTCAATTAGACTGCGGTGGGATAGACTATGGAGGCACTTACACAAAGACTTTTTCTGATGGATGTTATGAGATGCCTGTCTCTGACAGTGCTTCATCGTATACTATAACAATTGCACGAAAAAGTATTCCAGAAGGATATGAAGTCACTCCGGATGAGCAAACTGCTGCACCAGGAGATACGGGCATTAATTTTAATTTGATTAAAGTAGGAATAAAAGAATCATCTAAACCACAACTAGGCATAACACTTTCGGTTTATCCTAATCCTTTTATGAGTAAAGTTGTTTTTGAGCTTTCCGGGTCAGAAAGGGTTGGAAAGTTAGTGCTTTACGATATTGCAGGGAACCGTGTAACCGAAGTTAAACCTGAAACCCAGAATGGGCTAACTCGTTTTATATTATCATCTGGGAACAAAAAACTTCCTACTGGAATATACTTTTATTCTTTGAGAGCAGGTAATAAAGTCTTAAAAGGAAAAGTAATAAAATTACGGTAGATTCTTCTCTACAATACTCTGAATTACGCTTAAAGTTTTTTGTGCCGCATCATCCCAACTAAATTTACTTGCCCATTCAATCGCATCTCGTGAAAGAGTGTTCCTTAAAGAGTCGTTTCGTAAAATCTGGATGATTCTATGTGATAAGTCTTCCACACTCCCATGTTTTACTAAAAACCCTGTCTTGCCGTCAACAACTGAATCTCTTAAACCAGGGGAATCGCTTGCTACTACAGGAGTTCCACAGGCATTTGCCTCGATACTCGTAATTCCCCATCCTTCTTTGGGGGAAGGATTGACGAGAACAGACGCACTTTGCAGGAATTCTATCTTTTTCTCTTCGGCTACAAAGCCTGTAAACTCAACACATCTTTCTATCTTTAGTTTTTTTGATAAACTGATTAAGTATGGCAAATAGTCGCCTGTCCCGGCAACAATAAGTCTTGCATCTGGTATCCGCTCGATTATCTCTTTCATAGCATATAAAAGGATGTCCAGTCTTTTATACTTCTTGATTCTTCCTATATGTATAATCAGTGGCTTATCCGATTTCTTATTAGATGCTGGAATAAACTCAGGAGATATTGCAGGAGAAATCACATAAATATTATTCTCAGGGATTCCTTTCAAGTCTTGTTTTGTGCTCTCTGATATAACAGAAAAGACCTCTTTCTTATAGATTTTGGGAACTAATCTCTCAGTTAAATAGACATAGGAGGCAAAAAGAGGGTTTGTTTCCCGATAAATTATTGGTCCAAAAAAGTGATACCCAATAGCCAGAATTGGAGTCTTCACATATAAAGGTGTGAAAAATGGTATCTTGTTAATGTTGTCAACAACAATATCGTAATTATCTCTTAAAAGCCCTCGCAACACAAAAGGCACATAGAAATTAAAATTGTATCTCTTGCCCCGTCTTATGACTTCCATTCCATCCACATATTCTCTCTCTTTAGCACCTTCAAATGAGCTACAGAAAAGAGTTACTTCACTTCCCCATTTAGCGATTCTACCAAATATCTCGTGAATATGGATTTCTGCTCCGCCGGATAATGGATTTTTCCTATCCTGCCAGTTTATAAGAAGGATTTTCATTTTCCTCAAGGGTAATTTTGGATTCCTTGACCCAACAAGTTATTCTACAATCTTTGAGAAGTCAGCTATCTTTTGAAAAGACAAGTAAAGCTCATTAAGCAAAGCAAGTCGGTTCTCACGCACATCAGTCTCCTTTGCCATCACTAAAACCTTATCAAAGAAATTATTTATTAAAGGAGCTAACTCAAGCAACCAATCCAAAGCACTCTCATAGTCTCTTTTCTCCAGATAATTCTCAAACTTGTCTTGCCCCTTCATTAAAGCGTCATAGAGCTCTTTTTCTTCAGGCTCTTTTAAGACTTGAGACTTGAGGCTTGAGACTTGAGACTTGTTTAATATATTTCTTACTCTCTTGGCTAATCTGATAAGTGTAATAAAATCTTCTTTATCTTTTAGCTTATTCAATGCGTTTATTCTTGCAAGCAAATCAACTATATCATCATTTGGAACCTCAAGCACTGCATCTATTATATCGTATCTACTTTCATCTAATGAATATTTCCTGAATCTCTGGATAAGAAATTCAAATATCTTTTCTCCTTGAACCTTGAACCTTGAACCTTGAACTTTCTCATACACACTTAATGTTTTTGAGATTAAGCTCTTTAATGGAATATGCAAAGCATTTACAAAACGAGCACTTTCTGTAATAATTGAGACAAGCTCATTCCCAACTCTCCTTATTCCAAGAGGGTCTTTACTCCCTGTAGGTATTTTGCCAAGTATGAAAGCCCCCACGATAGTATCAATCCTGTCTGCAATAGCTAATGCTACTCCTTCAGGAGAAGTCTCTATATCCGGAAGATAAGCAGTTCTCTCTCTTATTGCAATCACGACCTTTGAATCTAAATCTTGTTCCTTTGCTAATATACTTCCATACAAGCCCTCAAGCTTTGTAAATTCTTTTCCATCTTTTATCATATTTGTGAGTAAATCAACTTTGCAAAGTTCTGCTGCTTCTCTCAATACTTTTAAATTTATATGTATTGAAATAAAATTATCCGCTATATATTCAGAGAGTTCTATCAATCGCTGAGTCTTATCATCAAGGGTTCCAAGTCCTTCTTGCCACACAACCTCTTTGAGTTCAGACAGTCTTTTTTTGAGTGGAACTTTCATATCTTCCTTGAAATAAAACTCTGCATCTTCAAGTCTGGCTCGGAGAACTCTTTCATGCCCTTCTCTTATTTTGTCAACATCTCCATCTTTCGTATTTGCAATTACTACAAAATAAGGAGCCAGAGCCTTATCTTTCTTTTCAAGGGCAAAGTATCGCTGATGAGTTTCCATCGCTGCAATAATTACTTCTTTGGGGAGCTTAAGATATTTCTCATCAAATTTACCCAGGATAGCTCTGGGACATTCAACAAGATTTGTAACTTCTTCAAGAAGGTTTCCATATTCTGGAGTGAGGTCTTTTCCTTTGATTAGCTTTTGGATGCTTTCCATTATCAAATTTAATCTCTTGTCAGCGTTTGCAATTACACCACTTTCTTCAAGAACTTTTTCATAAGAATCTGGCGACTTTATGATAATAGGCGAGGCAAATCGCAATCCCTGACTTTTTTCTCCAGACTTTACTCCTGCAATTTCAAACGGGATTACAGTTTTATCCAAAAGAGCAACTATCCACCGAATTGGCCGTGCAAATCTAAACCCCGATGATTCCCACCGCATAGATTTGGGAAACTCGATTTGTGAGATTATATCCTGTAAAGCCGACTCAAGAATCTCTGAAGTCTCTTTTCCCTTTTGGAGCTTCTGGTAATATATCACTTCCTGCTTTCCCTTCTTTTTGACTTTAAGCTCCGAAGGAGATACTTTGTGAGCTTTTGCAAATCCTATTCCAGCTTTGGTTAAGTTGCCATTCTTATCGAATGCAACTTCTTTTGGGGGACCTGTGATTTCAATGGATTTGTTTTCCTGCCTTGTAGCCACATTTTTAATGAGAACAGCAATTCTTCTGGGGGTATAGAATATCTCAGGTTCGTCGTGGGAAATTCCTTCTTTTGAGAGCAATTCGCAGATTTTATTGGCTAACTGAGTGGAAGTGTTTTGAAGCCAACCGGCAGGTATTTCCTCTGTCCCAATCTCCAAAAGAAAGTCCCTACTCATATTGTGTAATCTGTAATCTGTAATCTGCGCTTTATTCGTGCAATGAATAATTTCATATTTCTCTCAATTATCAATAATTACTGGTACTGGTACCATCCTCCTAAGCTGCCAATAAGCCCTATATAAAATGCAGATTTTGACACATCCCTTTCTATAACATCAAAGTGATAAAAACTGGCTTCTATTCCTATGGTTATCGACATTACAGATAGAGAATGAGCAACTCCCATTCCTATTTTATAATAATGAGCGGGATAATGTATATTTGCAAACGGTTCTTGTTGTTGTGGGATAGCATAAGCAATCCAGCTATTGAATGAGAAGTAAGAATAAAGAGTTAAATTTGAAATAAAAGCAGGTTTTATAACTGGAGAAGATAATTTTTTATCAGGTCTCACGGCTGGCAATTCTTTCCATTTTGTATAAGGTACAAAATAGATATACAAAGGAATAAATATACCGGGCACAAGTTCACTTGTTCTACCTTTTGTGGATTCAACTATTGATGTTCCTACTCCTATACCGTGACTCCAAGAAGGAAAAACAACAACTTTTAACAAACTCGCAGAGACTCGATAATTAGGAAATCCAATCCCAATTTCACCTATTGCCCAATAGCAATAACTATTTTTATGCGATGGAGTAAATGCAAATGAAGTAGATATAATTGTCATAAGAACAATTACTTGCATTTCTACAATATTTTCCTGAAAATTCTGCTTAACTACTTATTTCCAGACCAAAGCTTCATTGAATAATCTGTGTCTATCTGTGTTCATCTGTGGTTCCAGTTTCATCTTTTTCTTTGCGTCCTCTGCGTCTCTGCGGTTAAAAATCTTATGAAAATCTGTGGTTACTTCATCAGAACTCAACCTTCGGCACTGCCTTCTCTGCTTCTGGCACCTCAAAGTAAGTTGCCTCTTCGCGATTGAATATCCCTGCATAAATGTTGCCAGGAAACCGCTTGATGGACATATTATACTGCTTCACCATCTCATTATATCTCATCCGCTCAACTGCAATCCGATTCTCCGTGCCAGCCAACTCATCCATTAGCCGATTAAAGCTCTCATTAGCTTTCAAGACAGGGTATCTCTCCACTATCATTAACAGTCTGCCTAATGCGGCTCCCATTCCTTGATGTGCCTTAATCTTATCAGGAATTGTTGTGGCTCCTGCCAGTTTCGCTCTCGCATCCGCAATATGCTCAAACACCTCTTTCTCGTGCTTCATATACCCCTTCGCAGTGTTCACTAAATTTGGGATAAGGTCAGTCCGTCGCTTCAACTGGTTCTCCACTTGTGCCCATTGAGAATTGATTCCCTCCCATTGCGACACAAACCGATTGTAATGAGAAACGACATTCCCTATACAAATCAGGACGATTACTACTATAACTCCTCCGATAATAAGACCCTTTTTCATAACTCTCACCTCCTTTATTGGCTCAATCATTCCTTAAATCCTAAACAAGTTCAGAAACTTAAATTCTTTATTCCCATCTCCAAGCAAAAGTGAGGCTTCCTCCTCCACCTCCATCCCCCACAGTAGTAAGATACCCTTCTACTCGGCAGAAAAGAGTCTCAAGTATTTGAGGCTCAAAATAAGCACCAAGAAATCCGGAAAACCACCCTGTTGCGAAATACGTCCCATAATGTACTTTGCTATGTTTGCCTTCCATACCACAGGAGAAAAGACCTGCACGCTCTAAAGAATAAAGAATATCATATCTCTGAAAACCTGCATATATATACCAGTCTTTTGGTCCAACGCCAAGCCATACAGTAGGAATAAGGTATGCACCAGGGATATAATACTTTCTTGTTGAAATAAGCACATCTTTCCCTATTCCGAAATGAATAAACCTTATCCGTGTGTTCCATCCTATATATCCTCGCAGACCTTTTGCCTCATCGTAATCTCTTACTTCATCTTCTATGCGTAATAGTGCACAAAAGCTTCCGTTGGGTGATATATCCTGTACATATCTCACTCCCATATAGGAACACTCCACAGGAAGAGAGCTAAAAAATTCCTCTTCATACTTTCCATAAGCACCAAAAACTCCGAGCTCGCTTGCATAAAGTTGAAAATTAAGTCCCGAGAAGAAAATAACTATAGTAATGAAAAAACGCTTCATTTTTTACCTCCTTTATTGGCTTAACCATCTTCTCACTAATACATCCAACTTTACCTTTGTCAACCTTTTTTCAGATTTAGAAAATATTCACCGCAGAGACGCAGAGGTCACAAAGTTTAATTTGCCACAAAAACACTAAAGCACTAAATTCCACTAAAGATTTTTTTGTGCAGTTTTGTGATTTGGTGATTTCGTGGCATTTCATTTAATTCTTTCCTCTGCGTTCTTTGCGTCTTTGCGGTGAAAATCTTTTTCTCTACGGCGAGACGGTAGCTTTAACCTGATTGCCAAATTGTTCCACTCGCATCTTTTTATCAATCCACTGCCCCCGATACTCCACCTGTATGGGTTCAAAATTTTGAACCTCTACCTTATGCGTATAAGGACTATTAGTATCGTCAGCGACCCGGATCCACTTGCCCTCTTCAATTGCTATCCATTACTTTTCAATTACCATTTGTAACTTATTAACAAAACTATGTTAATCATTAACAGAACTATGGTGAACGGAGAGAAGATTGGCGGAAAGACAATTCTATTAAAATAACCTTCTATCAGAATTAACTGTCTGAAAGTTCGTTCATTCGTTTAGAGAAAATCATCTAACTTTATACTTGACAGTTTTAAAGTTTGTAGTAGGTTCTGACTTGTTATTTTTTAATGTTCTTGGTCAGGGAGTTAGGTATAAGTAGATTTTTGGCAAGACGATTAAGTTTTGGAAAACAAGAGATAGCTTAATATTGGAGAGGTGTCCGAGCGGCTTAAGGAGCACGACTGGAAATCAGACCACGGGAATTTTTGAAGACCTTTAGGTAGTAAAGAAATCCGGCATAATTCCTTATTATTTATAGAGAAAACTACTTCTATCTGTTTTGATGACTCTTGTCTATTTTTGATGAATTTTGATTTCTTATAGTCACAAATTTGGCACAAAATTTCTCTCCATCAAAGAACGAAATAAAATCTTCAGTGTTTAATATAAGATGGTTTGTCAAGAAATCAATTGTGAGACCTGTTTAATTTCTACAATGTTAGAAACCAGAAAGAAAGAATACCTCAACAAGGACGAATATGATAAAGTGTTGTGAGTGCATATACTTGGGTGAGCTGATAACTAATAGACATTACACACAAATTGTTTTGCGTCCAGCGTCCATAGAGAAAAGAATAGCAATGAAAGAACGTTACAACAAGTTTCTAGGCTATCTGCACATGTGTAAGCTACCAGGAGACCATAAGTTTGTGTTAGTCTCTGAAGGTTGTGATGAAGGGATAAAGAAACCATCAAGAAAGGAAGAGTTTTTGATACAACGCAACGAACTGATGGACAGAGAGTTTATCTGTCCTGGACCGGATGCGATAGACAGAAGGTATAAGTATGTTTATCACGAAGGAGAAAAAATTAACTACGCTATCTGTAGAAGAAGTCCAGCCTGTTTTTGTAAAACCTTTGAAAAGTTGGATCAAGAGTTGGATGAGGTTCAGGACGAAATAGACGCCGCAGATGAAGACTTTGCCGTATAGTAAGATGATAAAGTCATATTTTAAAGCCTCAACTTTTACTCACACCTCTAAATTTTCCGCAAAAATCTTTTTTTAAAAAACAGCTATAACCTAGCAGTTAAATGGTTTTACCACACTTTTTAGGTTCATAGGTTCATCAGAAGAATTTTCACGAGTAAACGAACTGCATGGGATAAGAAAAACAGTTTAACTCTTACCAAAACTTGCCACAGCAAAACCCTCTCAAATTTAACCTAAAGCAAGGTAGAAAGTGAGTCTATGATGTTGCTAAAAAACGGCTCGAAAATCGGGTATAAGAATTAAGAGGAACAAGATATAAATTCATAGTTTAAAATAACAGAAGTTAAGGAGTACTAAATAAGGAGGTAGCAATGCAAGACCCAATTGCAATAACCATAGGAACATCAGATCAAAATAACGTCCTTGCAAGAATGAACAAAAAAGCAGAACTTTTTAATAAAGTTCAGTTGATGGATTTTATTAGAATTAAGAATGTTATTGGTAGGATTACAAAAATCTCTGATTCTCATGATTACTCGGCAGACAGCATTCTTAGCAACATCGCTAAGAAATGCCTTAAGACAAAGACTGGTCCATCCAATGAGACCAAAGAAATGCTTTATAAGAGATTGGAGATTGAACCGTTGGGCACCATCCATAATAATGGAGAACTTAGCGAATATGAAGGGAATGTTGGGTATTTTGAGTCAGTTTTTAAAGCAGATGATAATGAGATAGGCAAATTATATCCCAACAGCAAAGAAAATAGTATTCCAATAGGTTATGTAGCCTCTGGATATAAAACTACTCAAGTGCCATTTAAACTTGATATGGATACTGCGCTTTCCCGCCATATTGCTGTCTTTGGGAAGAATGGGACAGGCAAGACTAACTTTTTAAAGGAGTTAATTGGAAGCAATCTTCAGCTCGATAATCCCGTCCCAATGCTTGTCTTTGGACACCCAGACTTAGGAGTTGATAATCCAAATGATAACGGAACCAGAGGATTATCTTCTCTTGAAAGTGATAAGATTGTGTTGTTTGGCTATGACAAAAGGATAAAGTTGTCACCGGAGGAACTATCACTTGGAGATATATTTGACCAGTTTGATATGTCAACGAGTATGCGGGATTTGTGGATGCATATGCAGACAAGGGAGCCTAATAAATTCATAGAGATACTTGCCAAATACGATGTAAATGCCGACCCATACAAGATTCATAGGCAGCAGATACCAGATCCAAAGGATAAGGGAGAAACCAAGACTGTTGGAATTTCTCCGATGCCTACTGTTGACGCTGTTTCAAGGCAAGCCCGGATACTTGCTAATTATATAGACTCAAAAGCTCCACCTATTATAGCCCAGATATTATTAGAACTTAAAAGGGGTAAGACAGTGCTGGTCAATACTTTTAATATGACGGAATATTACCAGGGATTGTTTGTAAAGCTGTTATTGAACAGATTACAGCGGGCTGGAAAATCTGCTATGCACAAAAAAATAGCACAACGGTATTTTGTAATCATAGACGAAGCACAACACTTCATTTCCACAACAGGAGATAAGATTAAGGAGTTCATTTTCCAATGCCGTAAGTTTGGAGTAACTCTTCTTCTTTCAACTCAGAGCCCAGCATCTATCCCGGCAAGTGTATATGGGCAAATTTACAGCACCATATCCTTTCACTTGAACAAAGCAGATTTAAAGGTTTTGGTCGACTACGCACCTTTGCTTGAGGATTGCAAAAGTATGATTCTACGACCACCCTTGAAGAAGACTCTTGGTCTGGCGATTGTTCAAGCTGTTGGCTATCCGTATCCAGCGGCCATAAAAGTCCCGCATTTCGAGAGAAGATTCCAGAAATAAAAATTAAGGGGAGCTACCAATCATTTTTCCCTTGGCTTGCTCCCCTTCTTGTCTACTACATTTATCTCAATATCGTCAGTTTCCTTGTGGCTTTGAAATTACCTGCTTCAAAACAATAGAAATAAATACCGGCGGGTGCTTTTTTATCATTGTTGTCCTTGCTGTCCCAATAAATTCTGTAAGTGCCAGCTTTCTGATTTCCAGTTAGTAATGTCTTGACAAGTTTGCCCGTTATGTCATAAACCGAAAGTATAGTATTCGTGCTTTTGGGTAGACTATATTCAATATAAGTACCGGAAATAATAGGATTTGGAAAGTTTTGAGAAATATATAAGTCCTTTGGTGGATACAGTATTACTTTCTCTATCCCGATATGCGTGAGTAACGAATAAGTAAACCATTGAAAACCACCGATAGATATATATGTAATCCACGGTGCCGTTTCACTATCATAGTCATCTAAATAGAGGCTTTCAGCTTCACTTAAGGAATGACTATCAAGCCAAGGACCCATAAAAGAGTCTTCAGCAGAAAAAATTGGCCATATCTCAATTAACTGCTGATTTGACGCAAAGTATTCTAATCTTGTCCTTGTGTAATTATATGTGTTTTCTGGGCTTTGCACATATGCATGCAATAGCACTCTGTCTACGAGTGGTTCTATTTGCTGAGCTTCTGACTGAGTTGGCCATCCCAAATATGCTTCAATTTTAAGTCCCTGATTATCTGCCAGTGTCCGCATGTGTTGAAGAGTGTTTAGGAATTCACTAAACGAAGCGGCACCGTTCCAGTATTCCAATTCCAGATTTAGTACATCAAAATGGTTTGAGTAATTTGTATTAAACTGGGCAACATTATCAAAGAAACTATTATTTTCTCCACATGCTCCGACTTCTTTAATTTCATAGGTATTTTTGGCCTTAGCAATAAAATTAGATAAATTATTTCCCATACTCACAAGATGGAGACCATAAAGAGCTAAATAATCAAAGGAATTATTTTGTGCGAAAGCAAGCAAGGTATTTTCTACAGATACTGAGCCAAGTATATTTTCAAAACCGTCAACATATAACCCTCTTTCTCTGGGGTTAACTGTGACGTTCCAAGCCACTGCACTACTATAAGCATTATCTTGGTCAAATACAATAGCTTCAACTATATAGGTTCCTGTGCTATTGAAAGTATGACTCCAGTCATCGTAATCAGTAGAGTCACTCATAGAATAGGTTACTTGATAACTTCCATCGAGATACCACTCAACACCGTCCAAATTGCCATCAGTGTCTGTTCCTTTAACTGTAAATGTCTGGTTAGTCCCTTGGGTTATAGTAATATTTTGACTGCTTGGAGAATACCGGGATGCTGTTGGTGGACTGTTTGATTTCACGTGCACATTCCAAGTAACTGGACTGCTATAGTTGGATTGTTGATCAAAGACCACTACAGCAACTTCGTAGTCTCCTGTACTATTGAAAGTATGTTGCCAGTCATTAGTATCACTATACCCTGACATATCAAAATGGCTTACCTGATGATTACCGTCTAAATACCATTCTGCTCCTCTCAAGTCACCATCGCTATCATTACCGCGGACCGTAAATGTCACAGAGGTGCCAACAAGTATGGTGATACTGCTACTAATGGGATTAACACGTGATGCTGTAGGTGAACTCTTCAGCGTAATTGCATATAAAAAATTAGCCCCAAGAATACAAGAAATCAAAAAAATCCCTACTACCAAAACCTTCCTCCTCATCTTACTTCCCATTTTTGACTTTTCCCCACATCTCATAGTCTTGTAAAACAGACTAACACTGTAGTTATTATTTCCCTCAATTTTGAAAAATGCAAGAAAAAAATTCAAAAAATGAAAAAATTTGAGTGTCCCTATAAATTGGGACGAAAGGAGGTTATATGCAGGAACAGGACTTGTTAAATATATCTATCCCAAGAGCCAGGGTAAAGACAACAGTAGATAGTACTCCGGTAGAGTTGCAGATAGATTATGAGTTAGAGAAAAACAAAGAAGACCTTTGGTATCTTGTGGGTTCAGTTAGTTATGATGGAAAAACGAAGGAAGATAAGTTGTTGGTGGAATCAGAAGAGGTAATTGATATTCTGGATGATTCTCTATCAATAGACGAATACTTGCAGGACGAAGGATTCCAGAATCATCAGAAGAAACTTGCAGAGAGGATTGCTGTATCACTTTTATCTGACCAAGGATTAAACACTAACAGAGAGAGAGTTAATGTTGAACTTGAGTCATATATTTTGCAACAGCACATTATCCAGACTAAAGGAGATAACCTACTTACAGTTCTTATAGGAGAAGCAAAGAAAAGCAATGGTAATCATAAAGTCCCTGACTATCTCAGAGTTACCGCTCCCGTTGGCTTTATACCAGACCCACTTGTATTAGAAAGCTTACAGCAGAGGATATATGAAGCTACTCCAGCGATTGCATTACTTGGACCAACTGGAAGTGGAAAATCAGCATTAGCAAGATACCTTGGAGCACAACTTAATCAAGAAGGTTATGGAGTCTATACAATAGACGGTAACGCAAGATTGGAAGGGGATAAGCTCTTTGAGCGTGATGACTTTGACCAATCTAGGACTTTCATTTTGGAAGGAGTCTTATGCAGACTGGCAAGAGAGACTAAAGAATTAGGAATTAAGCTGATAGTATTGCTCGAGGAATACAATGCGCTGACAGACGAGACCAGAAGAGAGTTCTACAGGCTTTTCTCTGATGAGGAGAGGTATTATACCATACAGAGTTCTAAATACGGAAATACGGAAGCAAAAGTGGATTTCTCACACGTTCAGTTCCTACTTACAGCTAATCCTCTTACAAGTGATA
>JAGMCN010000140.1 GCA_023129235.1 Caldifarciminota bacterium
CTCAGTCATCTCCTTTGCTCCTGCATCTTCAACTGCGGCTACTGTTGCCTCTTTCCCATTGTCCATTTCCCCAAGCGCAGCTCCCAATACATTTGAGACAGGGGTTAAAGAACCATCGCATTTTCCTTTAGCCTCATAATACTTGCGCTGCTTTACAAGCTCGCTTACCTCATTAACAAATCCCATTGGCATAACCTTTGCGGGTTTCATGGAAATAATCCTCTCTACCGTAATCGCCACCGCAAGAACAGAACATAATCCTATGAAAACCATTGCTGTACCACCTGCTTTGATTGTCTGCCAGAATGTCATGCCGCCGGGTGCCTTTTCCTTTTCAAGCTCTTCAGCTTCTTCCTGTGCGAAGAGAAATCCTGCAGTCAATATCAGCACAAGCAAAATAACCGTTATCTTTATCATCTTCATCTTTTTTCTCCTTCTTCAGTTTATTTTTCAGTTCATTTAGTTTTTCTCTTACTTCCTTTACATGTTTTCCTCGGGGATATTCGCTTAATAGTTCCTCATAGGTCTCCTTTGCATTTGTCCAATCCTCCAGTTTTTCATAACAGAAACCACTCCTCAACATTGCATCTCGAACAAATTCACTCTGTTCGTAGAAGACGACAACTATTCTTAAGAAGCTCATAAGTGCCTCTTCATATTTCTCTGTTGCCGCATATATTTCACCGATAAGAAAAAGTGCTTCCGCAACATATCCCCTCAACTCCCGAGCTTTGTCAGGAGCAGGCTTATTTCTTTCCACCTTAGTGAAAAGTGCTGGTGAAGAAACAAGGATTTCATTAAAGACATTCTTTGCCTTATCATACATTCCCTTATTTTTGTAGATTTTACCAAGAATCAACCTGACTTCGCAACATAAATCCGATTTTTTATATTCAGAAAGAAATTTTTCATATACCTTGCAAGCTTCATCCACTTTCTTAAGTCCCATATGCGCCTGTCCAATTCCTAAAAGAGCTTTTTCCGTCCACTCCGTCCTGCCATATTTGGAAATGACTTCGTTGTATGACTTAATAGCAGACACAAACTTTCTTTTTTTAAAAGCCTCCTCAGCTTTCAGGAAAGATTCCGGCTTTTCCATTATGATTTTAAGAATATCACTTTTCGGAATACCCATAGTAGCTTTCCCATCTGCCAGCTCAATAATTATCTGGTCACCTTTCTCTTTTATGATTTTCCCTTCAATCACACTATTATTTTTAAGAATAATCTTATCGGCCGAGTGAGAAATACCAGCTATGCCGATAATAGCAAGTAAAATCAAGCAGACGCGTAGGGGTGGGGCTTGTCCCCACCCTGGGCGACCACAAGGGTCGCCCCTACGCTTTGTATTTTGGAAGTAGATTCCGTTTCGGTGCAAACTATTCACCAATTTTCTTCCTCGCTGAATCAGCAAAACGGCTTTCAGGAAATTTTTCAATCAGTTTCCTGTAGGAGTCAATTGCTTCTTCATCTTTCCCGAGTTTCTCGTAGCTTAAACCGCTTTTCATAATTGCCTCCTCAAGCTCCTTCTCAAATTTCCGATAGAGAACTGTTACTCTGAGAAAAAATGGGAGAGATTTCTCATAATCCCGCTTTTTAAAGTAACAATCCCCGATTCCAATGAGTGCTTTTGGAATGATATTTCCTCTATTGCTTTTTGCTGTCTTTTTAAAGAGTTCTATCGCTTTATCAAACTTCTTTAGCCCCATAAGTGATCTGGCAAGACCAAGATTGGCTTCCCCGAGAAATGGAGACCATGAATAGCCAGAGATGAATTCCCTGAACATCTCTTCGGCTGCACGCCAATTCTCACACTCAAGATTACACTGTGCAAGGTAAAATTTTGCTTTTTCTATCCCGGGAGAATCAGGGAAGCTCTCAAGAATGTTTTCAAAAAACCTTGATGCTTCTCCGTAGTGATCTGTTTTAAAGGAAATTTTTCCCATCAGAAAAAGATATTTTTCTGAAGAAAGAGAACTTCCCTCAAGGGCTGTGATAATCTCATGTGCTCTTGTAAAATTCTCTTTCTCACAAAAATAATCTGCCATGGAGAGCTGGATATTATCACTGAGCGAAGCATGTTCTTTTTCTATTTCCTCAAATTCTGCGGTTGTTTCCTCATCGCTTTTGTACTTAAGGCAAATTTTGACTATCCCCTCAAGTGCTTCATCCAAGACTGCATCTGAGGTGTATTCCTTTAGAGCTTTCCTGTACTCCTTAATTGCGTTGTCACTTTCTCCTTTCTTCAAGAATGAAGATGCTATAAGCAATCTTGATTTACACGCAGACTCACTCCCCTGAAAATTCTCTGTGACCCACCTTCCCTTCTCAATGGCAGAATCATATTGAGAGAGTCTAAGATTATCCCATGCGAGCCAGTAGCC
>JAGMCN010000141.1 GCA_023129235.1 Caldifarciminota bacterium
AAGTTTTTCCAGGAACTTCGTGAAATGGAAGGGGAAGTTGGTGTAGCAACGGGACTTGCATATACTCCTTATGGTGGAACAATTATGTTTATTGAAGCGATAAAGATGAAGGGTAAAAGAGAGATTAGTTTAACAGGCAAGCTCGGAGATGTAATGAAGGAATCAGCTCAGGCAGCTCTTTCTTATGTTCGGAGTTCTGCCAAAAAACTAAAAGTTGCAGAAAACTTTTTTGATAATACTGACATTCATATTCATTTCCCAGAGGGAGCTACACCAAAAGATGGTCCTTCGGCAGGTGTAGCGATAGTAACTGCACTTGTTTCATTGTTAAAAGGCAAGCCAGTCAATCCTGGTATAGCGATGACAGGTGAAATAACACTTCATGGTAAAGTTTTGCCCGTAGGAGGCATAAGAGAGAAAGTAATAGCAGCTAATCGGGCAGGAATAAAGACAGTAATTCTTCCTGAATGGAATCGCAAGGATTTAGAAGAAGTTCCTGGGTATGTGAGTAGAGGAATTAAATTTAAGTTTGTAAAAAGAGTAGCTGATGTCATATCTATAGCTCTAAATAGAAAGGATTAGACTGTAATGGAAAAAATGATAAGATGTCCAAAGTGCGAGCGGGAGTTACCTGAAGATGTGAAATATTGTGTTTGTTGTGGAACTTTTTTATTCAGAGAGTGCCCCAATTGTAAGCAAAGAATACCTTATGTTAAGGATATTTGTGAATCTTGCGGACTTGATATAGCTCAATACGAACAATCGCACAAGCTTTTAGAGGAAGGTAAAAAACTTGAGCATAATTGGAAATATGAAGAAGCTAAAACTCGGTATGAAGAAATAAAAGGTCCTCCTGTGATACTTGAGGAAGCGTCGAAATTATTGGATACCGTAATTCAAAAGATAAAAATAATAGATGAACAACGACATAAAGGAGAGCAATATTTAAAAACTCATCTTGTGCGAGCAAAGAAAGCTTTTCTCAAGGTTCAGGAATTACTTCCTGATAATGAAGATATAATGAATAAATTGGAATTAGTTGAAGCACATCTAAAATGGAAGTTTAGAAAGATATGTTTAGGAATTGGGATTTTAATTGTTGTTGGTTTAGTAGGCACTTTTTTCAGATATACTAATACACTTTCTTATATGGCAAAAAGAGGGCTTGAGACACTTTTAGGTTCAGAGAATTTGGAGATAAAGAATTCATCAGCTCTTATATTGGGTTGGCGCGGAAATAAGATGGGTGCTCCTGTGCTTGAGATGCTTGCAAACAGCGGTGATGAAAAAAAGAGAGTTTATTCTTTATCGGCTTTGATTGGACTTGGTGAGGTTCAAGCTGTGAGAAAGTTGGATGAGATAGTGTATGAAGGAAGAAGTGTGGCTTCTATAATTGCTGCATCTTGGTGTGCAGTAGATTTTGGAGATACTACAATTATTCCGGAACTTGTAGTTTATTTGAATGAGAATAATGAAAGTTTAAGGATAGCGTCTGCAGTTTTATTATTCAATTTAGGGTATTCAGTAGGGATACCAACAATAGAAGAGATATTAAAGAGCGAATTGTATGAGAAGAGACTTAAAGGATTATACGGCTTATATTTACTTGGAAATAAAAGGATGATGGGGTGGCATAAGGAAAGTTGGGTTCCTTTGGTAAAAGACTTGCTTTGGGACCCTGTAACTGATATAAGAGCTCTTACTGCTTTTTTGTTAAATGAATTTGACACTGATTTAACTCCACAAGACTCGGTGGCTATATCTCGAATCCTATGGGAAGAATTTATGAATGGTAAGTCTCAAACAATGCTGAAAGTTAAGGAAATACCTGAAATTAATGGATTTTATATTGCCAAAGGGATAATTAATAGAAGAGGAGATGAAGATATTGTTAAATTTAGTCCATCTGCAAATACTATAAGAAGAAGATGTTGGGGAGCACTTTCAAAGATGGAACTTGAAGATAAAACAGTAATGGAAGAAGTTGAAAAAGCATTGAATTCTACAGAGAAGTATGAACATTTATATGCAGGTCTTGTGATGCTTAAATGTGGCAAAAGAAAAGCGATACCTATATTAAAAAAACTGATAAAAGATAAAGATGAAATTTTGAAATTAAATACTTGCAAATTGATTTTTGAGTTTATATAATAAAAAAAGAAAATACAATATGAGATACAGAATCAGCAAAATAAAAGTCTTCCGTTTTCTGTCTCTTGTCTCTTGTCTCTTGTCTCTTGTCTTCTGTCTTTTATCTTTTCCATTAGAGGCGAAAGAGAAATCCAGTAAAGAGAAATCCAAGAAGGAAAAGTCCGATACTACTGTATTGCTTAAGAGTAAAGTTAAGTCCGAAAAGAAAGCATTTAAGAAAGAGAAATCGCAAAAGGAGAAAACTTTATCTGAGGATATTATGGGAAAGAAAGTTTATACTAAAGGTATTGCATCTACACGGTTTGGAGGAGAAAAGGGCGGTATTTTACTTGAAAGAGAGACTTTGGAAAAGCGTATGGAAACACCTGCTCCTTTGCTTAAGGAATTGCCTTCAGGAGCTAAACGAAGAGCTGAATTGGCAAGAAAAAGAAAGGAAGGCAAGAAAAAGAAAGGTTTAGAGCTTGAAGAAATCAGAATTGCGGAAAAAGAAGGTGTAGGAACTGCTCCACCGCCTCTTTCTTTGAATAAAAAAGAAAGGGAGGCAATGAAGGTTTCAGCTATTAAAACTCTTGGTGAGATAAAAGAAGAAAGTTCAATTTCTCTTTTGAAAGAAAACTTAAAAGAAGAGAAACCTGCAGTAAGACGTGAGGCAGCTGAAGCTCTTGCAAAGATAGGTGAGGCAGAAGGATTAAAGGTGTTGCATTCAGCTCTTGAGGGGAAAGAGGTTGGAGAAAAAATCAAAGCAATACAAGCATTAGGAAGAGTTGGAAGAGTTACTTCCATCCCTCCATTGAGGAGATTACTTGGAAGCGAAGAAAGTAGTGTGAGTCGGGAAGCTGCTTTTACGCTTGCGAAGATGGGAGATAAAAGGAGTATTTCACTTCTTCGTAAATTACTTGCTTCTGGCTCCGCAGATGAAAGACTCAAAGTAGCGATTGCATTGGCAGAGGCAGGAGACTTAGCCGGCATAGGTGAGTTGAAGAATGCTATTAAGGACTCTCGTAGAGGTATAAGATACAAGGCAATAAAAGCTATCGGCAAAATTGGAGATAAAAGTATTATTCCAGTATTAGAAGATATGATGAAAAATGATACTGATGCAAGAGTAAGAATTGCTGCTTCAGAGAGCATACTAAGAATTAAGAAGGAGGTAAAATAATGAAGTGCCTCTATTGTGGAATCGATATATTAGAAGATTGGACTTATTGTGGAAACTGTGGTGTGAATATCAAAGAGTATGAAAAGGCAAATGAATTTATAAAAAATGGGCTTGAATTTGAAGCCCAATTTGAATATGCAAAGGCATCTTCAGAATATAAACGTGCACTTGAACTTCCGGTGCCTCAGGACAAGATTCTTGAACATCTTGAACGTGTAACTTCCAAAGAGCAAGTAATCATTGATAAAATAAATGAGGGGGAAGAAGCTATTATTGCTTGCAAATGGAGCGAAGCCGTCCATATATATGAAGAAGTGATAAAACTTAATCCTCGCCTTACCGAGGAAATTAATCCTAAGCTTGTTCAAGCAAGGAGTATGCTTCATAAGTCTCGAAAGGGTATGAAAATATTGTGGATAATCATAGGGGCAATTGTAGTAATAGGTACGATTGGGTGGTGTATTTATGTAAGTGCTCCAGAACAGGTTGCACGCAGGACACTAAAGAATGGTGTTTTATCTGCTGATATTCAAGAAAAAAAGATTGCAATTGAAGCTCTTGGAGGGCTTAAGGATAAAAGATTTGTTCCTCTTTTAAAAGATGCTTTAAAAAATGATAATTCCAATGTTCGAGCTGCTGCTGCAAGAGCCCTTGGTGAGATAGACGACTCTTCGGCTGTCTCTATTTTAAAAGAAAGTTTATTTGATAAAAGTTGGAAAGTAAGAGTTGAAGCCGCTCACTCTCTTATGTTGTTGGGTGATTCTTCAGGAGTTCAGCTTTTAAGAGATGCAATAAAGTAACTATTTCCACAACTTCTTTAAACCCTTAAACCTTTGAACCTGTACTCCCACAATAGCAATCTGCAATCTTTAAATCTTAAATTTTTCAATTCTCTGTAAACTCTGTGTTCTCTGTAGCTAATCTTTTTTCTTGATTTTCTCGAAAGCATAGGTATGTTAAAAATATGATTTCCAGCAGCGAAGAAGAAACAAAGAAAATTGGAAAACAGATTGGCAAAAAATTAAAAAAAGGAGATATTGTAGCTTTGTATGGAGAGTTTGGAGCAGGAAAGACTGTCCTTGTAAAAGGAATTGCAAAAGGGATGGAATGCAAAGAGCAAGTTAAAAGCCCAAGTTTTGTCTTTATGCATGAATATAAAGGTAAATTCCCTATTTATCATATAGACCTATATAGAGTAAATAATTTGAATGATATCACGGCTCTTGGAATTCAGGAGTTTTTTGGCTCTTTCGGAGAATCCTGTGGACAAGGTGTGTGTGTTATAGAGTGGGCAGAAAAGGCAAAAGGATTACTTCCTGAAAATTCTATCTGCATTGAACTTAAAATATTAAATGAAAATACAAGAGAAATATTCGTGAATCGTGACTGTGGCTCGTGGTCGTAGAAAAGACTGTTACGGACACGAATCACTACCACGAATCTCGTTTTTTGACTTGAAAGTAATGAGAATATTGGGTATTGAGACTTCAAGCTTCGCACTCGGGATAGGTGTTATAGACTCACAACTCACAACTCACAACTCACAACTCTTTGATTATTATATAAATTCAGGTGTTCCTGAGAGTGAAAATATTATTGAGATAATAAGGAAACGAGTGCCAAATCTTGAAGAGATTGATGGAATTGGTGTAAGTATAGGTCCTGGGTCTTTTACTGGACTCAGAGTAGGACTGGCTACTGCAAAAGGACTTGGGATGGGATTTAAGAAGCCAGTTATTGGAGTTCCGACTCTTGATGCTTTTGTTGTTGGCATTCCTTTTGCACAACACAAGATTACTCCTATTTTAGATGCCAGAAATGGAAATGTTTATACTGCAAGTTATGAACCAAATGGAAAAAGGATTACTCCTTATTTGGCAGTGAATATTGAGGAGTTTCTTGACAAGCTTAAGGGTGAACATATATTTGTGGGAAATGGAGTAAAGATTTACCGGGATTTGATACAGAAAAAACTGGGTAAGTCCATAGGATTCTGCGAACGAGCACATTTTATCTCTCCAAATCCAGATTCCCCAAGAGGAGTATGGATTGCTTCACTTGCACTTGAATATTTGAGGAATGGGGGAGAGGATGCAATTGATTCAAAAGAATTAGAGCTAATATATTTATC
>JAGMCN010000142.1 GCA_023129235.1 Caldifarciminota bacterium
AAGATAGACTACTTGTTTGCAGGCAGAGGAATAACCCAAGCTATTCATACCCGCAATAATCAAGAGGTAATGAAAAATATTCTGGAGGTTATGCAAATCCAGAAAGGAGGACTTATTTTTTCTAATCTTGTAGATTTTGATATGCTGTGGGGACACAGGAACGATGCAGAAGGATTTGCGAGAGGACTTTCAGAATTTGATGAGTGGCTTCCATCTCTTTTAAGCAAATTGAAATCAGAGGATATATTATTCATAACTGCTGACCATGGGGTTGACCCAACTACTCCTTCAACTGACCATTCCAGAGAATACATTCCTATATTAGTGTATGGAGATATGATAATCTCTGGCGTAAATCTTGAAGTAAGAGAGAGCTTTTCAGATATTGGAGCTACAATAGGAGAGTATTTTGGAGTAAAGACTCTCGCAGGCAAAAGCTTCCTCTCAAGCATTTCTTGATGTATTCAATCTCTGTTCCGGAATAAATTTTGGAAATTCCGGAATAAATTTTGGAAAAAAACTATGAAAAAATACTTGACAAGTATTCCATAACCTTCTAAGTTATAAAGAGTTATTTATGAAAAAAACTATGAAAAAAACTATGAAAAAAATGGTAGGATGACCAAATAAAGGAGGAAAATGCCACGGTGGGATATAAACTTTGATTATTCTATTGACGATTCAGATAACGAAATACGCTCATTGCTGATTGAGATAGAGGCGAATAGACGAGCTATACTTTACATACCATTGCCACCCAAGGTGCAAGAAGGACTGAATAAATTGAATATAATAAGGGCAATTAGGGGAACTATAGGTATTGAAGGAACTGAGATTAGTGAACAAGAAGTAGGTGAAATTATTAACAAGAAAAAAATAAAGGGTCTTAAAGAACAAGAGGTCAAGAATGCAAATGATGTGAGGCACTTTATTGAAAAATATTACGAAAAGGAAGAAGGAAATATTATCACAGAGGAGTTGATAAAAAAGATTCATTATGAAACGACTAAAAAATGTAATTATAAGATGAATATACTCGGGAAGTATCGCTCTCACGATGTGTCCGCAGGCGATTATGCATGCCCAAAACACGAACAGATACCACAGTTAATGAAAGAATGTGTCAGAAAAATAAATTCACCTAAACTCCGTGAAAATAACTTGATTAGAGCTATAGTAGGTCATTTCTATCTTGTTTCAATACATCCTTTTGGAGATGGCAATGGTAGAACCTCAAGAGGGATTGAAGCATTTCTCTTGTATTATGGAGGATATAATGTGCATAGCTTCTATTCACTCGCGAACTTTTATTATAATCACCGAGAAGATTATGTTCAACATTTGCAAGACGTAAGATTCAAATACAATGGAGACCTCACAGAATTTGTTAAATTCTCTCTAAAAGGATTTGCTGAAGAGCTTGAATCTGTGAGAAAGGACATAGAAGGATTCATAACGAGATTGACATTTAGACAGCTAATTAGTGAATTACGAGATAACAAGCGCATAAGTGAGAGGATTTACACTCTTATACTTCATATAATGGAACTTCCTGGAGGATGTATAAGTAGAGATGCTCTCTTGAAGGGGAAAGATAAATTTGTCAATCTTCTTTATAAGAGTATGAGCGAAAGAACAATCTGGAATGATATACAAATTATGAGCGGGAAAGTTCCCAATAGCAATAATTCTTACCCATTGTTAATTGAATCGCCCGATGAGAAAAATATGTTAGAAGTGAATTACTCCCTAATGAAGATGTTCATCCCACATACACCTAAAGTATAGTGTGATTATAAGGGTATGAGAAAAAGTTTTTCAGATATAGGCGCTACAACAGGAGAGTATTTTGGAGTAAAGACTATCGCGGGGGAAAGTTTTTTGCCAAGTATTTGCTGTATAGATGTTCAATTAAACGCTCATAATCAAGGGTAACATTTTTGATTTTCGTCTCGACATTACTTCATTCGCCTTATCTAAATTTAGTCCTCAATATAATTCAGCCACCGGATTAGAAATTTAAAAAATAAAAATTCTTGACAAGCTTTACTATTTTAGTAAAGTATATTTGATGGTCTTAAATTATTAAAATAATCAATTGGGGAGTCGGAGAATATGCAAATGTCAACCAGAGGAAGGTATGCGCTGCGAGCGATGTTTGAGATTGCGATGCAGGGTAAGGTGGGACCCATCTCACTTAAACACATATCAAAAGCTCAGAATATTTCTAAAGGATACATAGAGCAGTTATTTATCAAGTTGCGAAAAGTTGGTTTGATAACTACTGTAAGAGGTCCCACGGGTGGCTATCTTTTAGGTAAAGAACCAAAAAATATTACTATCGGAGATATTATTAGAGCAGTTGAGAGTACTGTTGCTCCGGTATGTTGTGTGATTAATGAATGTTGTGATAAAACGGAAAAATGTGTGTGTCACTTATATTGGGAAGAACTGGGAAAGCATATAAACGACTTTCTTGATTCAAGAACTCTTTCTGACATATGCGAGGAAGCAAAGAGCAAAAAACTGATACCGTCCTGCATAGAATGAGATTATTTTTTTGCAATATACTTTACTGTTTTAGTAAATTATACACATGTCGGCTACTCTGTGTTAAGATGAGATTTGAGTGATGACTGATGAATAAAAGGAGGCAAAATGGCTGAAAGAATAGGTGTATATGTGTGTAAGTGTGGGCCAAATATAGGAGATAAGATTGATGTGGATGCTATTGTGAATGAAGTAAAGGGCATTAAGAATATAGTAACTGCGAAGAATCATAATCTCCTGTGTTCTGAGGATGGGCTAAAGTTTCTCAAATCAGAGATAGAAAACGAGAAACTTTCAAGGATCGTGATTGCTGCTTGCACTCCAAAGATGTATGAGCTAAAATTTATGCGAGTATGTGAAGAATCCGGAATTAATCCTTATCTTATGCAAATGACAAACATAAGAGAGCAATGTGCATGGGTAACTCCTGACAAATCTGCTGCTACGGAAAAAGCAAAAAGCTTTGTGAGGGCTGCAATAAACAGAGTATCTTCGCAAGAGCCCATAGAGAGGAAGGAAATTGAAATCCAGCCTGATGTTCTTGTAATAGGAGGAGGAGTAGCAGGATTAGAAGCATGTTTATCACTTGCCGCACAAAAAGGCAGGAAAGTTTATCTCGTGGAAAAGAGTCCCTGCATTGGAGGGCTTGTGGTAAGGTTTGAAGAGGTTTATCCAACTATGGAATGTGCACCCTGTATGTTAGCACCTGAACTTCAGGAAGTTCTACAAAAAGAGAATATAGAGACATTTACATACAGCGAGATAGAAGATGTCGTTGGTTCGTTTGGAAATTTCACTGTCAATATCAGAAAAAAAGCAAGGTATGTAAGTGAAAAAGATTGCATTGGCTGTAGTGCTTGTTTTGAGCCCTGCCCTGTGGAAGTGCCAAATGAATATGATGAGGGACTATCAAAGCGAAAAGCAATATATATTCCATTTGCCGGTGCTCTTCCAAATGTGCCTGTTATAGATAAAGACAACTGCAAACAGCTTAATGGGGAAGAATGTAAAGCTTGTGAACAAGCTTGCCCATTTGAAGCTATTAAGTTTGACGATGAGGATAAGATAATAGAGAAAAAAGTAGGAGGTATTATTCTGGCTACAGGTTCTAAACTACTTGGCACTGAAGCACTTTCTCGATATGGATACGGGAAGTTTGACAATGTTTTAACTGCCTTGCAATTAGAAAGATTAAATGCTTCAAATGGGCCCACCGGTGGAAAGATTCTTTTAAAGAATGGAAAAGAGCCCAAGTCCGTTGCTTTCATTTATTGTGTTGGCAGGAAAGAAAAGGAATACTGCTCAGGGATATGTTGTATGTATTCGATTAAGCTTGCACATCTTTTGATGGAAAAGTTCCCTGACATAAAGATATATAATTTTTATTCCGATATATGTGTGCCAAAAAAGGAACACCAGAAATGGTATAACGAGATTCTTGATAAAGGTGCGAAGTTTATAAGGAGTAACGAGATTCCAAGTATCTCTGCTGAAGGAGAAAAATTAATTGTGGGAATTGATGACAAGAAAGTGTCTGCGGATATGATAATTCTTGTTCCTGCAATTGAGCCGAATCCAGATACTGAAAAACTTGCAAAGATATTTGATATATCACAAGATGAACGAGGATTCTTTTCTGAGGAGCATACCCTAATGAAATCTTTTAGCACAGCACTTGAAGGAGTTTTTGTCGTAGGGAACTGTCAAGGACCAAAGGATATTGGAGATGCAGTAGCACAAGGAGGAGCAGCTGCAGGGAGTATACTCTCAAGACTTGTCCCTGGCGAGAAACTTGAGTTAGAAGCAATCATAACAGAGATAAACGAAGACTTGTGTGGTGGTTGTAACACCTGTATTTCTCTATGCCCATATTCTGCCATATCTCGAGATGTGGAGAAAAAAATCGCAGTTGTGGATGAGACACTTTGTAGAGGGTGTGGGACTTGTGTGTCAGCTTGTCCAACAGGTGCAGCCAGAGCAAAACATTTTACAAAAGAGCAGATATTTGCTGAAATTAAGGAGGTGGCAAAATGTTGAAGCAAAGCGTAAATCCCGATTTATCGGGGAATGAGCCAACGATTGTTAGTTTCCTCTGTAATTGGTGTTCATACGAAGGAGCTGATAAAGCTGGTAATGCCCGATTGAGTTATCCAGCAAATATAAGAATTATTAGAGTTATGTGCAGTGGACGTGTAGATCCACAGTTTGTGATACAAGCTTTCAAAGAAGGAGCCAGCGGAGTATTGATTTTAGGATGCCACCCGGGAGATTGCCATTACAAAAAGGGAAACTATAAAGCATTACGAAGAACATACTTATTGAAGAAAACCCTACAACAACTTGGAATCGAAGAAGAAAGAGTGCGATTAGATTGGGTTGCAGCAGGTGAAGGAGAGAGATTTGCAAAAGTAGCAAACGAGATGGCGGAGACGATTAAAAACTTAGGTCCTTTGCAATTATCTGTGTAAGAGTGGGAGGCATCTCCTGATGCCGATTTATCAAGGTCGGGAGACCTTTCCCACAAAATAGAGTGAGGGAGGAAATTATGGCTAAGCCAAAAGTTGCGTTTTACTGGTGTGCTTCCTGTGGAGGATGTGAGGAGACAGTAGTTGACCTCAATGAGGATATATTAAAAGTCGTCGAGGCAGTAGATATCGTCTTCTGGCCCGTAGCACTCGATTTCAAGCGTAAAGATGTCGAGGCAATGGGAAAAGGTGAAATAGCAGTGAGCTTTATTAACGGTGCGATTAGGACTGGCGAGCAAGAAGAAATGGTCAAGCTCCTGAGAGAAAAGTCTGGGCTTGTGGTTGCATTCGGTAGTTGTGCTCATCTTGGAGGAATACCGGGACTTGGGAATTTCTGGACGAGGAAGGATATTTTTGAGCGCGTATATAAGACAACTCCCACAACAGTAAACCCGGACGGAATATTCCCACAGGAAGAAACTAAAGTTAAAGAAGGCACGCTCACACTCCCGGAGTTTTATGATACAGTCAAAACATTAGACCAGACAATAAATGTTGATTATTATCTTCCCGGTTGTCCACCACCACCTAATTTGATAATGAATGCAGTAACCGCTATTCTTAAAGGTGAGTTGCCAGAGAAGGGTGCAGTGCTTGCGCCGGAAAAGTCTTTATGTGATACCTGCCCAAGAGCAGAGAATAAACCAGAGAAAATAACTATGAAAGAGATTAAGAGACCTTATGAGATTATAGCAGACCCTGAGAAGTGTTTTCTTGAGCAGGGAATCATTTGTCTTGGACCTGCGACGAGGTCTG
>JAGMCN010000143.1 GCA_023129235.1 Caldifarciminota bacterium
ACGAATTCGTATATTAATTGTTAGGTGTAAAATATAAATGAGGGTATAATAGTGAGATACTATTTTGAGTGGGATCCTAAAAAGGCGAGAGAGGAAAGTTTTACAAACCAGATTTAGAATTGTATTTACCAATTTATTTAGACTAGGATACTATGGAAACTCTATTAAAATTTTCAGAAGAAAAAGGTGTCGAAGTTGAAACTATTATAAAAGATTGGATAAATAAGGACATATCCATTGTTAAAACAGTATTGTCAAAGTAATACCTTTTTACTACAACCTCCTTATCAAAAATTCCGGTTCATCAGAGACTTCGGTGTCTTTTTTTAAGAACCTCCAGGGCGATTTCCAAAGTTTCTTTCAACCAATCCTCTTTGAGGGATAGAGAAGAAGGTGGGCAGCTCAAAACTTTCTCAATTTTGGCTATGAAATCTTTTTTCTTTTGTTCTTCCATAGTCTCGTATTTACTTTTTTCTTCCGCTAACTGTAAGGTTGGCAAAGGCTTTCCTTGGGTGAGAACGTTGATTATTTCCATAACCAGGCCAAAGTCGCGCTCATTCAACTCCCAGCTTATCTTTAATAGATCCTGCCTTTTTCTATCTTTAAGCAAGTCCTTTATCTGAGCAGGAAGTAGATTCAGGATATCCAGAAGGCTCTTATCTTCAAAAAAATAGCTCAAAGGAACAGAAAAAGCCTCTCCTATCCTTTCCAGCATTTTAAGAGAAGGATACTGCTCCCCTCTTTCCATCCTTCCAATATAACCCATATTCCGCAAAGAAATATTGCAAATTTTGGCTCAACTCCTTATTAATAAAGGGTTAAACGAAATTTAAAAGTCTACTTTTTCTCTTTTGTAGTTTAACAAAAATTAGCTTTTCCCCTTGACAAATAAATCTTTTTGTGTATAATATGTAGTTGAACAAAAGAGGCTACACATTATGCACTTAGTCTACGGCACTCGTTATTATAAAAAAAAGAAATACACTTCCTACAGTATTGCCGAATCATATCGAGAAGGAAAGAAAGTTAGAAAGCGAAAACTCTTTCCTCTGGGTAAATTGTCAGAAACCGAAGTAGAGCAGATCAAGCTTATCCTGAAAGTAGTTAAAGGAAAGGAACATATCCTTTCCTCCATTGAGAATATTATTCCCTTAAAATCTTTCTCTTATCTGGAGGTAGCAGTGGCAAACCAATTATGGGAAGACTGGCAAATAGACCAGGCTTTTGATAGCTGTAAAATAACCAATAGCCCCGTCTCTACTCCCTTGATAGCCAGAGTATTAACTATCAACCGCTGTCTTAAACCTACTTCCTGTTATTCTATCGAGGACTGGGTAAAGGCAACTACCCTTCCCCAGATGCTTGACTTCGACCCTGAGACTTTTAATGATGATAAACTCTACTACGAATTGGACAAGATTGAGGCCAACAAAGAATTTTTGGAGAATTTCTTATTCACCAAAACCTACCAGCTTAACCGTGAAAGTTATAACTATATTAATTACGATCTGACTACCTCCTACTTTATAGGGATAAAATGCTCCCTTTCCCAATTAGGTAAAAGCAAAGATAACCAACCCCATCGTAAGCAAGTCATTCTTGCTATTATGGTTAATGAGGATGGCTACCCCTTTAAGTGGGATGTCCTGCCAGGGAATACCGCTGAGGTAACCACTCTGGAAGATAAGGTCAAAGCCTGCAAAGACAGATTCCATCTTAAGGGTGTCTCCCTTGTCTTTGATAGGGGAGTTGTCTCAGAAAATAATCTCCAACTGGTAGATGAAGATAAAGAAAAGACCTTAAAATACCTCTGTACTCTGGATAAGAATCAGATACCAAAGGTTGAAGGAGTCAACCTACAACTTTTCAAAGACCTAACGATAAAGAATATCAAGGAAGAAATAGAATCTCTTCCCGGATTTACCAGGTATGACGAGCTTCTCTATTATCAGGATTTAGGAGAAGTTAAAGATAAGCGCTATATCTTAGGAATCAACCCTACTCTCTTTATTGAAGGGAGAAGCAATCGAGAAGAAAAGATTAAATTTTTCACTCAGTTCATCCATCAATTCAACCAAGGGCTTCAAAAAGCTAAACGCGAAAGAAGCAAAGAGGTTATTAAAAATAGTATCAAGAAAGAACTTGCCCGCTTAAAGATTACTCGCTTTTTCGAGAAGCCCCGTTTCTCAAAGATCAATCTTACTCGAGTTCTTTCTAATGGCTCAACCAAAAGGATACCAGGCTACAAGGTATCTATCAAAAAGAAAGAGGAGAAGATCAAAGAAGCATCTCTTCTTGATGGTGTCTGCTGCTTTGTCACCAATCATACTGAAGAAAAGGATAATCAATTTCTTTTTCCTCCAGAAAAGGTTATCTATGGCTATCGGAATAAAAGAAAGATTGAAGATGCTTTTAAGCACCTTAAGTCTTTTTTGAAGATCCGGCCCTTCCATGTAAATCTTGATGAACATGTGAGGGCAGTGTATACTGTCTGTGTTTTAGCCTACTTTCTCAATCTGAACCTGGCCCGAATGAGAAGTAAGTATGAAGGAACTGATTTTCTCAATTCCAAAAAACTTTACCGGCCTTTCAAGAATTCCCGACTCATCAGGTTTAAGGATAAAAAGTTTGGCTGGATTAGAGAAGAGATTATCAATCCAGGACCTGATGACTTAAAGATTCTTCAACAACTTGGTTTTAGTCATCTTTTGGATAGGAGAAAATTTCAAAGATCAACCATGAAAAACTGAATGTAGTCTAACAAAAAAAATCAAACCCTTGTAGCATGGGGGTTTCCGAGGTGCTTTGC
>JAGMCN010000144.1 GCA_023129235.1 Caldifarciminota bacterium
TTCATAGGCGGCTGTTTTGATATTGCTTTTCCAGAAAGAATTAAAGGTTACAAAGAGGCTCTGAAAGAATATGGAGTTAAATTTGATAAGGCTTTATTAATGATAACTCAATCTCAGAAAGTAAAGAATGTCACTAAGTCTATAAAAGCTCTTCTCGCAATGAAAAACAAACCTACTGCTATCTTTGCAATCAATGATAAGGCAGCTATAAACGTACTTAAAGCCCTGCGCAATTTAAAAGTAAGGGTTCCCGAGAAGATGTCTATTGCAGGGTATGACAATATTGAGGCGGCTTCGTCATTGAGAGTTCCACTTACAACTGTAAATACAAATACTTCTGAAATTGGACATAAAGCCGCCGAAGCTTTAATCAGTAAAATTGAGGGAAAGAAGACCGAAAACATACGAAAACTAATAGAACCGGAATTAATTATTAGAAAATCTACTGTAATTTCCAATTCATAAGGAGAAAAGATGGATAAACTTGGTGTTAGTATTATAGGGTGCGGGAGTATAGCTCAATTATCTCACTTTTCTTCAATAGATGAGCTGCCTGAAACTGAACTCATAGCAACCTGCGATAGAGATGAGAAACGGGCTGAGGAGATGGCTAAGAAATGGAAGGCAAGAGGAAAATGGTACAAAGATTACCGTGAAATGTTAGAAAAAGAGAAGATGGACATTGTAATTATTGCAACTCCTCAAGCTTATCACCATGAACAGGCTATTGCTGCCGCAGAAAAAGGAATCCATCTTTTTGTTGAAAAACCTATGACCTGCACTAATAAAGAAGCATGGGAAATAGTAGAAGCCGCAGAGAAAGCTAAGGTTAAACTTATGATAGGGTGCAATCAGAGGTTCTGGTCACAGCATCAGATAGGGAAAGAACTCATTGAAAAAGGGGTAATCGGTGATATTAAGATGGGCCGTTCTTCCTTACATGAGAGCTGGAAATTATTCCCGGAAAGATTATCTTTTACAGATTTCAGGCGAAGAGCGGATGAAGGAGCAAGTGCTGCTTTATTGGAAGTAGCAGTCCACAGGATAGACTTAATCAGATGGCTTATGGGAAGTGAAGTAAAGAGGGTAGTGGGAATTGCTAAAAGAATTGCCAGTCCGAAAGAATATACTTTACTTGATGATGCTATGTGGATGATAATGGAGTTTGAGAACGGAAGCATTTCAGCCGTAAGCAGTGATAGGTTCTCACCAGCTGTCTCAAACATAACTGAGATATACGGCACTGAGGGAACTATGTTTTTGAGTTCAGAAGCTACAAATCCTTTTCAGTCAGTCCCAATAGCCATCTACAGCGATAAGGATTATAACTGGGATGAATTGCCTGATGTAATGAGAAAATGGTTTTATCCACAAACTTTCTGGCCTGATGATTTTCTTGCAAAGCCTGTGCCCAAAAGATGGATTTCTATTTCTCCTCCAAGAGAATGGTCTTACAGCAAGATGCTTAAGTATTTTGTTGAGTGTATTCAAAAGGATAAGGAGCCTGAACTTACCAGCGGGAGAGACGGAGCCAAGGTGATAGAAATTATCTGTGCAGTTTTCAAATCAATGGAAACAAATAGCTGGGTGGATTTACCACTGAAGGAAGAAGTGGTCCCACCACAGTATAAACCTTATTACAAAAACAGAAAATGACTTCACGGGAAAGAATTATAATTGCATCGAATCATAAAGAGCCGGATAGAATCCCGTTTGATTTAAATGGTTCCGTATGCTCTGGAATCCACATTAATGCTTATAGAAATCTACTCTCTTACTTAGGGATAAAAAAAGAAGAAATTTATATCCATGACCCTATGCAACAGATATGTTGGATAGATGAAGATATGCTTCAAAAATTGAAAGTAGATACACGTCTGATTTTATCCAACCCACCTTCCAGTTGGAAATTAGAGATTAAACAAGAGGGGGGAGACAAATATTTTACTGACCAACTTGGAATTACGTGGAGAATGCCTAAAAAGAAAGGGCTCTACTACGATTTAGTTGGTTCTCCTCTTAAAGATGCCAAAATAGAAGACTTGGGAGATTATCCCTGGCCAAATATCAAAGACCCTGAAAGAATAAAAGGATTGAAAGAAAAAGCTAAATCTTTGCATGAGAAGGATTACCTTCTTACTATAGAGAGGATAACAGGTGGATTTTTTGAGGCGTCGTTCTGGCTAAGAGGATTTGAAGACTTTTATTGTGACTTAGCGAGCAATCCAGATTATGCTTGCGCCTTAATGGACAAACTTTTAGAGCTGGAAATGGAATATTGGGATTTACTTTTTTCGGAAATAGGAGATTATATTGATGTGGTGCTTACAGCAAATGACTTAGGTGGTCAAGATGGACCAATGATTTCTCTGGAAATGTTTAAGAAATACATAAAACCCAGAATGAAAAGACTAAATTCTTTTATTAAAAAGAAGAAGCCTGATGTTTTTATATTCTTTCATTCTTGTGGTTCAGTTTATGATTTAATTCCTGACCTAATTGAAACTGGGATAGATATTCTTAACCCAGTTCAGGTAAATGCGAAAAACATGGATACGAAAAGATTAAAGAAAGAATTTGGAGATGTATTGACCTTCTGGGGAGGAGGAGTAGATACCCAGGAGATTTTACCCAATGGTACTCCGCAACAGGTAAAGGATGAAATCAAAAGAAGAATAGATGATTTGGCTCCCGGAGGAGGTTTTATCTTCGCTACTGTACACAATATTCAGCCTGACGTTCCCCCGGGAAATATTATGGCGATGTGGGAAGCTTTGCAGGAATATGGGAAATATTGAAAGCGACAGAACCAAAAAATAAAAAAAGGAGGAGGGAATGTCTAAAATAAGAATAGCAGTAGAAGGTGACAAAGTGCAAGAAAGAATAACCCAAAAAAGGTTTAAGTCAATTCTGCTTACTCTGTGTGCAGGATTTTTCGTAGCTGTAAATGTAGAATCTGCGGAAAAACTGCAGTGGAAGATGGTCTGGGCAGGAGGTGCGATGCCCTACAAAACTGATGCAGAGGTTGAGGATGGGGTGTCCAAGGCGAAGGTATTAGGTTTTAATGCTATGTGTTGGCATTCGGCAAAGCCGAAGACTTTTGTTCGTATTTGTAAAAAATATGAGATGGAATCATACTATAGTATTATTCCTAAATCAAGGGTTAAGCAAGAAGTTAAGCCTTCGGAGCAGAATTTACCACCTAATCCTCATAGGGGAGGCGAGCCAATAACAAAAAAGGATATCGGTAAAGTAATTTATGGGAATTTTTCTATTTCTTGTTTTTGCCAGCAGGATGCTTTTGAATCTGTTAAAAAGGATATCCAATTTGCTATAGAAAAGGAATATTCAGGTATTGCATTGGACTTTATTGGTTATAAAAATTACTACAGATGTTGTTGTTCTTCTTGTTGTCAGACTTTTGAGAAGTATTTAGAACATCACCCTGGGATGTCTGGTCAAGAAGCAGAACATCGGTTTGGCGAAAGAGATGTTGATTCAATTTTATAAAAAGGTAATTGCCTATGCCAAGTCGCTGAAACCAACAATTAAAACGACTTGCCATATATACCCCCTATCATTCTGAAAGCATTGGAGCTCCATTTATTGGATTTTATAGCAAGGGAGGATTTGTCAAAGATGCCAGAACAGCCGAGCGTGTTAGACAAGAGATACAGATTATTAAAAAAGTAGGAGCTCTTGCCGTTCAATTCGCTTTTTTGGGACATATTTTAGCTGTTCCTGAAGTAGCTAAAGTTATTGCAGAGGAATTAGGAGATTAAAAAGGATGAAAACTGTGAAACAAGAATATCAGAGGAGCTTAAAATATATTATGGCTGATGAGGCTGTTGCAAAAACCTCTATTTTGGGATTATGGAGTAATAAAGTTGACGTTATCTGAAAAATATCCGACAAAAATATTTACAAATGGCCTTCCATACCATATAATATATACATATTCAATACAGGAGGGAGCGAGATGGCCTATAAATTTATAGAATGTAATCGTGAGCAAATGTATTTGATGCCGCTAAGCCTGCGAGATTGGTTGGGCAAAGGCGACATAGTCTGGTTTATTCTTGATGCGGTTAAGCAAATGGACCTGAAAGATTTTTACAAAAAACATCGACGGGATGGCTGGGGACGACCTGCATATGAGCCATCAATGATGGTAGCACTATTATTGTATGCCTATTGTATGGCGAGCAGGAGCAGCCGCAAGATCGAGTGGTTATGTGAGCGGGATATAGCTTTTAGAGTAATTGCGGCTAATCAAAAACCTGATCATTCATCGATAGCCAGATTCAGGCATGAAAATGCAGAGGAATTAGAGGCATTGTTCATTGAGATACTGCGTCTTTGCGTGGAGGCAGGATTGGTAAAGGTGGGGACTGTTGCTTTAGATGGGACAAAGATAGAAGTAAATGCATCTTTGTCATCCAATCGGACAAAAGAACATATAGAAAAGGAAGTAGCAAAGATGTTGGCTGAAGCAGAGCAAGTAGATAGTGAAGAAGATCGCAAATACGGTAAGAAAAATAGAGGTGACGAATTACCAGAAGACTTGCGTAATTCCAAGAGCCGGTTAGAACGTCTTGAGGCTTGCAAGAAATGTCTTGAGGAGAAAGATGCAAAGACTCGGCAGAAACAGCAGCATAAAATTGAACAGCGACAGGCAGAGGAAAAAGCATCAGGCAAGAAGAAGCGTGGACGCAAGCCAAAGAAACCAGAAGAAATAGAACTCAATGAAAAGAAAGCAAACATTACAGATCCTGACAGCCGAATCATGAAGACGAGAAAAGGTTATGTGCAAGGTTATAATGAACAAGCAGTAGTTACTGAGGGGCAAGTAATAGTAGCAGCAGAATTGACTCAGGAAGAGAATGACATGCATCAACTTCATCCGATGTTGAAGGAAGCTCAGGAAAATTTAAAGGCAGTTAATGTCGATGGAAAAATAGAGAATGTTTTGGCTGATGCTGGTTATTGTAACGATGATAATTTGGATGCTGAGACAGAGGATGGGCCAACGTTGTATGTGGCAACAAAGAAAGATCACAAGCAACGACAAAAGCTTAGAGAGAAACTAACAGCAGAAGGGACTATACCTGAAGGATTATCAGCACGCGAGCGAATGGACTGGAGGTTATCAACTGCACAAGGCAAGGAGCTTTACAAAAAACGCAGTCCGATGTCAGAGGGAGTATTTGGACAGATAAAATCTTCACGAGGTATCAATAGGTTTTTACAAAAAGGTTTTGAGCTTTGTTCAAGTGAGTGGAAATTTATATGTGGTGCCCACAATTTGCTGAAACTTTATGCAAGCGGCAAGGTATGTTGGGCATAATAAGCAAAATGGGAAAGTTTTCTCTGAAAAATATGGAGGATTTGCCTATGGTTAATGGTCAATAAGGACAGATGTTGTCTCAAAGGAGTATGTGGTTTTTATTTTGTTGGTTTTTTGTTAACAGGAGGATGAAATCAAATGGGAAAGAAATTAGTTTTTGCGACAGCCTCTGATAAAAAACAAAATAAATCTCAAATGGTTATTTATCAAGCTGAAGACGGCACGACAAAGATGACACACATAATCCATAGGTCAGGTGGATTGGTCTCTGGTGAATATGGAGGGGGAAATGGTCGTTTAAGAGGATGAATTTGAAGAAGAGGAAGTTGCAAAAACATAGGAGGAACAAAAGATGTTTAAGAGATGTTGCAGTTTAGGTGTTTTGTCTTTGGTATTTTTACTTGGGATAACTTCTGTATCTTTTGCAGGTTCAGGTAATATCTCTTTGGAAGATGGTGTAATGGTAGTGAGAGGTTATAGTAAATCTTCTCCTGGAAAATTATCTGATATACTCGCTGCTGCTGAGAGAGAAGGATGGGATGTGATTACATATACTTCTGAGAATGACACTTACAATCTTTCTACTCTTCTTCAGATAGGAGACGAGAAGATTGAAACATATTTTCAGATTGGGACAGGAGGTCATGAGAAAGAGATACTTATTATAGAGGGAGAGATAAGAATAAAGGGGAAAGCATCTCTTACAATAGGAGTCAAAGAAGATAAGAGTTTCTCCCCTACAGTTAAGCTTGATGCTCCAAAACTGAAGGATCAAGAGCTTCTTGCTAAAGGGACAAATGCTACCTTTAATTGTTATAACTCTACTATTGTTGGTTTTCACCGTATTGCATACCGACAGGGGGCAAAGGGGGAATTTATAGATAGTCAGTTTGATAAAGAAGTTGAAATTGATTGTGGTGCCAGCTCGGTTGAGCTACAAGGTGCTAAAGTCGAAGGCATCAAATTGTCAACTAGAACCGAAGATTGTGTTCGGGTTAAAAATTGTGAGATGAACGGCAAACTTCCTCTCTATGTTGAATATGGTGCTAATGTGATAGTTTATGATAGTAAGATAAAATCGGGGACTATTGTTTCAAGAAATAAATCTCATCTGATTCTTGAAGGCTGCCAGCTTGATTCTTTAAGCTTTCAGGTTGAGAAAAATTCAACTATATTAATCAAACCTTACTGCCTTGTAAGAGTTCTGGATACAAATGGGAATGCATTATCCGGGATAAAGGTAAGAATGGAATGTAAGGAATCAGGAGATAAAGAAGAATTAGTAACAAATGCCCGGGGAGAGTGCCTTTTTAAAGCAGCGAGTAAAATGATTGATAATCTTGGTTTCCAAAAGGTTAATGAGTATAGCTATAGGATAAGTTTAGATGGGAAAGTAGTAAGAGATGGATGGAGCCCGGAAAAGAACATTACGCTTGAATATAGGAAAAAGAACGGTAACTATATGGAGAAGGGACTTCCATATGAAGGAAATAAGAATATTATATGCAACCTTTTAGAATACGGTGACTTTGAAATCTGCACCAATAAACCCACTGATAAATATCCTGGAATACCGGATGGGTGGGCGCATCTTAACCTGGCTGGGCATCATATACATTTTCCTGATTTATGGTTTGGGGTAGATGAGACTACAGCTTATCACGGCAGGAAAAGCTTGAAAATCAAATTCCCCGGGACATATCTTTGTGATACAGCCGGTTACGATTACCACCGGATAACAGGTTACCCTCCCCTTATTGTTCCAGGAGAAACTTATACAGCTTCTATCTATTTAAAGAGTGACCGTGAAGGTTTCCCGCTTACGTTTGTGTTCGGACCTGCCCGTAAGAAATTGACAGTAGGGACATCATGGAAACGGTACATTGTCACAGCTACCATGCCTGATTCGTATCCTCGAATGGTTTATGATTTAATGCGTATTCACATATACCCAGGGAAGGATAAGCGCATCATTGGCGGGACACTATGGCTTGATGCCGTCCAGGTAGAACAAGGGGAAATAGTTCACTCATATCAGCCATCACTCCATGAGTCTATCGTAAAGAAAGTAGTTATGCCATTAAAAGATATTAACCGCAGAAAAATACCGGTGCTTGCGGCAATAAAAACAAAGAGTCCTCCACAAATTGATGGTTATCTTGATGACACTTGCTGGAAAGAAAGTGCTTATGTAGAAGATTTTATCTTAGTTGACGGCAGTGGATACCCTGCAGAGCAAACTAAAGGATACATTACCTATGATGATAATTACCTGTATATTGGAATAGAATGTTTTGATTTGCATATGGATAAACTAAAGACAGAAGAAAAGCAACACGATGGTAATGTCTGGACCGATGATTGTGTTGAGGTGTTTCTTGACACGAACCATGACCATTTAACTTATTATCACTTTATAGCTAATGCACTTGGCACACAGTATGAGGAGAAAAACCCTGAGCGCATAGGTTGGAACGGAGCATGGGAAGTAAAAACTACTCGTAATAACAAGAGCTGGATTGCTGAGATAGCTATTGCACTGAAAGAATTAGAGCTTCTACCCGGTCATGAAAAAACATGGGGAATAAACCTATGCCGTGAGCAAAAGTATAAGAAGGAAAATAGTTCACTATCATGCACATTCTCCAGCTTTCATACTCCATCAAGGTTTGCTGATTTAAAAGGAATAGATATAGCAGCATCAGCAGATGGTTATAAAATAACAGAATTAACCTATGATTATTTAACTATAGAGAAGAAACTTTGCCTTCATCTAAAACTTAAGAATGACACTGAGCAAGTCAGAAAACTTAAAATTCACGGTAAACTTATTTCTCCATCAGGTAAAAGAGATAGTATTAAGAGAAAACTTAATCTCTCAGGAAACAAGGAAATAGTGTTAGCTTTCCCGATAGATGAATATGGTAACTATAAATTAAATGTGGAAGTAGCTGATAAAAGAGCGAGATACTCTTCACCAGAAATTCTCTGCCAAATCCCAGACCTTTTAACCATCTCTACGAGAGACTACTATACTACTGAAAAAGAATGTAAAATCAAGGTAGTCTTAGGAATTAAGAGAAAAGAGGAATTAAAGGGATTGACACTAAATGCCAGTCTCTTAGAAGAAGATGGGAGGAAGGTTTTAAAGGAAAAGCAGTTAAATCTAACA
>JAGMCN010000145.1 GCA_023129235.1 Caldifarciminota bacterium
TCATGAAAGAGATTGGCAGTTCTAAGGAAGAAATTCTCTCTGCTTATGAAAAGGCATATCAGATTGCTCCTGAAGATTCCTTGATTATTACAGAATTAAGCAGGATTTATAGGGAATTTAACAGGAAAGAAAAAAGAGATGAACTCTTTGTTCTTTATCCACCTTCTGTAAAGACAGATGATCTTCTGAATTTAGCACGGCTTGTCTATTTTGTAGATACCGGGCAATTAGAAGATGCGGATGAACTATTCAAAAGACAGAGTTATTCTATATTTGAAGAGGAAATTACACCTATAGTTTATTTTACTTACCTGCATATACAGAAAGCCCATAGAGCTATGGAGAGAAAAGATTACAAATCAGCTAAGCAGATTCTAAAAGAGGCGTTTATACCTCCATATAACTGGAGTTGTGCTAAAGGTGAATTTCATTTAGAGGGCTGGCTTAATTATGAGCTCGCAAGAATAGCGGAGAAATGTAAGCAGGCAGGAGAATCAAAAAGATATTATAAAAATTCAGTGAATAGCCGGTTTAGTAAAATAAGAATAGACTACTATTATCGGTATTTATCTGCCAGGAAACTAAAATTGCACAAAGAAGAGAAAAATTTGTGGAGATGGTTTTTGGGAAGAGTAGAGTTTCAAGCTATAGAGAAAGAGATAGAGTATTTATATGAATATCACCTGGCTTTAGGATATCTATCTCAAAGTAATTTTCCTGAAGCCAAAAAACGACTAAAAAACACTTTTAAACTTTATCCTAATTTTTTACCCGCTATCAATTGCAAAAAGAATTTCCCGTAGAAAAAAATATGGATTAGCAGTCAATACTGTAGTTAATGCAGCAAAAAAGGTTCTGGAAAGGAAGATTGCACATGGGCTTTAACCGTAAGGAGAAATTGAAATGTTTACTGGTAATAGCAGATTAATTCTGTATGCAGTGACTCTTGCAGGAATATTTTCTCTTCTCGTTTTTGGATGCACAGCAAAAAAAGAAGGTGTAGGGAAAGAACAGGTGTCTATAGCCTGCAGTTACAGTCCCGTAGATACCGGAACACAGGTGATAGATAAATCCATTGATAAGTTTATGATTGAGCACCCTGATATATTTGTAAAGAAGATCTGGTTCACACGAGATTATCAGGTCAAACTTATGACAATGATAGCAGGAGGAACTGCTCCTGATATATTCAGAGTTGCACCGAACATGGTTCCGACTTATATTTCAAGAGGAATAGTTATGCCTCTTGATGACTTTATTAAGAAAAGTTCGGAGTTGAAGCTGAAAGATTTCTTTCCGCAAGTATTACATAAATACAAATTTGATGGAGAAACTATCGGCAAAGGTCCTGTTTATGGATTTGGAACAGATTGGTCTCCTGATTACACACTTTTCTTTAATAAGGACATGTTTGATAAAGAGGGGATTCCTCATCCAACAGAAAGCCTTAGCTGGGAGGAATTCAGAGATATAGCAAAGAAGCTAACTCATCGTGAAATACGAAAGAAACAGTTTGGATGTTTACTCTCATTAAGGGATATCCCTTTATTAGTATATCAAAATGGTGGAAGGGTATTTTCTGAGGATGGGAAGAAATGCCTATTGGATTCTCCTGAGGCAATAGAAGCATTTAGATTTCTGGTAGATTTAAAGGTAAAGGATAGGGTTATGCCGTCTTATACTGAAACAGCAGATACTAACCAGCTTCAGTTATTCCAGATGGGAAAACTTGGCATGTTTTTATCTGGAAGATACTATGTTCCTGTAGTTAGTGGTGTAGTAAAAAACTTTAAATGGGGCGTAGCTCCAGGATTACATCAGAAGAAAAGGGTAAATATGGTTAGAGGTCCTTGTGGCTGGTTAATGAGTAAGACTGTAAAGCATCCTGATGCAGCATGGAAGCTAATGGAATGGCTTGTAGTTGGAGATTGTGAAAGAGAATTAGCAAAAGTGGGATACAACATTCCTGTGATAAAGAAAATAGCTTATTCAGACTTATTTTTAACCAATCCAAATCATCCGGAAGGATTTAATAAAATATTTATGGATGAAGTGGAATATACTGTCCCAAGTCCATTAACTCCTCATTGTCCTACCGATAGATGGAAGAGAGTTATAAGTGAAGAATTGGACCTTGCATATCTTGAGAAGCAAAGTCCGGAAGAAGTTGCAAAGAAGGCATGTAAAAGGATAAATAAGTTGCTAAAAGACGGGACAAGATAGAAGTGAAATAATATGGAAAAATGGCATATGGAAACAAGTAAAGTGGAATTATTAAGAGTCTATGACAATGTAAGGATAAGACTAAAGACCGGTATTTCTCCCATTTCTCTTGATTTTCCCCAGACTAAATATTATGCATTCAAAATTAAATATAGTAATCCAATAGAAGACATTTCTCCTAAGTTTGAGTGTCTTATTGATAACCGTGTTATTGGAACAACCTATTTTTCTGACAGAAATAGTATGATTGATACTTTAGGAATCCAACTCATTGCTAAAGGAAGGCACAGGCTGGAAGGAAGAACAATGTTTGAGCCTGCACAGCCTATAGATTATATAGAAATAACCTCCGTTGATAGAGTGGTAGAAAGGCCTCTTTTCTCTTTTATAACCTTAACAGACACCCATATTCTTAACAAAACTATTCATACGCCTTCACCAACAGAAGAACTATATTCAGGCTATATTCCAATGTATGACCATTATGACCATGATGTTAATCAATTCCCTCATCCAGCAAATTGGATTAATGGAATGTTGTACCAAAAAGCACCAGAGATAATGGAAGAAGTCATCAAGAATATTGAGGAATTAAATCCAAATTTTGTTATACATACTGGTGATCTTGTTGGAGAAATAAGAGAATCTGCAAAAGCAGCAAAATATTTTTTGGATAGACTGCCTTGCCCATACTATATTGCAAGAGGTAACCATGACAATAAGGATTATGTGCTTAGTGTATTTGGCAAAATTTTTAAAGATAAACTCAGTTTTAATCATAAAGGGTTTCATTTTATTATATTAGATTCTTGTTACTTTCTTTCAAATGATAAGGTTTTTCCCTGGCCAAGAGAGGAATTTAATAACGAGAAATTTGAAGGTCTAATAATTCCTGAAGAAGAACTGAAATGGTTGGAGAATAATTTAAGTAGACATAGAGACATGCCGATATTTCTATTTTTCCATATCCCTTTGGTAATGTCTGATAATTATCCACATCCATATGATATGAGGTTGCATCATTACAAAAAAGTTCTGGACGTATTGGATAAATATAGTAATGTTAAAGCTATATTTAGCGGGCATAGCCATATCAATGATTTGGCAGTGAGAAAAGATGTTTATCACTTTCAGACTTCTTCTTTAATAGAATATCCTATGTGTTACCGCCAGGTAGTCATCTTTCCTTCCCATATCGAAGTCAGAACCTATCAAATAAGCGGAGAATTTCTTCAAGAATCATTTCTTACCACTCCGGATAACATCTTTAAAGAAGCTCCTAATGGATGGGTAATAGGAAGAAATGACAATTTATATAGTGAGATTTTGTAAAATTAGATGAATCCCGAGGAAGTAGGTTAAGTCGGTAGAAAGTAGGGAGATGTGATGTAAGATGGTAACAGTCATCGTAAGGATGGAGGAATTTCAGCAAGGAAAAGATCAAACTATCAATATAAAGGATAGAGGAAACAGGTGTTAATAAAGAAAGAACAGAGTACGATACGGGGTTATTTTGAGGATGCCTCCAATCTGAGCGGCGGTAATGCGGAGTGTGTATACATTCCTGAAAGCGGGGACGAAGCCGCAGAGATAGTTCGTGAGTGCAACGTTGGGAAAAAGCTTTTGACTGTATCGGCAGGGGGAACGGGAGTTGTTGGAGGCAGAATACCTTTTGGCGGAGCAGTGCTCTCTACCGAGAAACTTGATAATATCATAGAGATAAACGCCGGAGAGAAATACGCAGTTCTTCAATCAGGAGTAATAGTTGATAATTTCCTTAAAGAGCTTGCCCGGAAGAATCTTTTTTATCCTCCTTTTCCTACGGAAAAAACTGCATTTATCGGCGGTAACATTGCTACCAATGCTTCGGGAGAGTACAGCTTTAAGTTCGGGTGTACCAGGAAATATGTGAGAAGAATAAAGTTGGTTTTGCCAGGCGGGGAAGTTATTGATGTAAAGAGAGGAGAAGTTATTGCTAAAAATGGAATGTTTGAGATTCCTTCTACCGGCATAAAGTTCGCAATTCCGTGTTATAAAATGCCGGGGGTTGTAAAAAATTCAGCCGGTTATTATTCACAGACCGGTATGGACCTGATTGATTTGTTTATTGGTTCGGAGGGTACTCTTGGAATAATTATCGAGGCGGAAGTGGATGTGATAGAACAGCTGCCTGATGTGTTTTTCTGTGCAGTATTTTTTAAGGATTCCGGTGATGCATTTCGGATGGTCCGTGAACTGAAAGCGCAGAGAGATATGCTGGAAGGTGTTCTCTGCCTTGAATATTTTGACGGTAATTCACTTGAATATCTGAGGGAATTCTGTCAGCGGGTACCTGTCGGAGCCGGCGGGTGTATTTTGTTTGCGGCGCAGATGAATTCTCCTGATGGGCTTGATGCATGGGACAGGTTACTGACAAGCTATAGCTCAATGGATACCTGGTTTGGGGATACTGAAAAGCATAAGGAAGAACTTTATTCATTCCGGCATAAACTGCCGGAGGTGGTGAATGATATTGTAAGAAAAAACATGTATCCCAAAGTTTCAACTGACATTGTTGTTCCTGAGGATAAATTTTATGACATGAATGAGTATTACCTTGAAAAGCTGGGGAAGGCAGGGGTGAGACATGTGGTTTTCGGGCATATTGGAGAAAACCATTTACATGTAAATTTCCTGCTGGAAAATGAAGAGGAATTGAGAAAGGCAAGAACGGTTTATCTTGGATTTGTCCGAAAAGCGGTAGAATTTGGAGGAACGGTTTCGGGAGAACATGGGATAGGCAAGATAAAAAAGCAGTTTCTGGAAATAATGTATGGTAAATCCGGTATAGAAGAAATGGCGAGGGTTAAAAGGGCTATAGACAGAAACTGCATCATGGGACCCGGGAATATTGTAACCGTTCACAGTTGACGGTTACATAAATTCAAGCAAGAGCTGAACATCCAAAACATGTGCCGACGGAAACGGCAGATTTTATCAACGGAAATCCGGGGGGAATGGTTTTTGCCCCTCCGGCAACTTTCTTGAGAGAAACCCTGACAAGAGAATTGTTTTTTATTCCCGCCATGTATCCAAACTTCTTATCTTTTATCATGTTAATTGCTTCGGTTCCCAGTTGTGTTGCGAGTATCCTGTCAAAAGGAGTAGGGCAGCCTCCTCTTTGAAGATGCCCCATGACCACGGTGCGGGTTTCAAGTCCCGTTGCTTTCTCTATTTGTTCCCCAAGAACGAATCCTATTCCTCCTAACCTGAGGGGGTCAGCACTTTCTTTTACAATCCTCTGTATTGTAACCTTGCCTCCTTTTGGTTTTGCTCCTTCTGAAACTACCACTATGCTGAATTTTTTCCCTTTCTTTGCTCTTTCCTTTACTTTCCTTGCTATTATGTCTATTTCGTAAGGGATTTCCGGGATAAGAATTATATCTCCGCCTCCTGCAATGCCGGAGTAGAGAGCAATCCAGCCGGCATTATGTCCCATTACCTCTATTATCATGATACGGTGATGGGATTCAGCGGTGGAATGCAGCCTGTCAATGCCTTCGGTAGCAATCT
>JAGMCN010000146.1 GCA_023129235.1 Caldifarciminota bacterium
TGCACCACATATTCCTTCTTCATTTTGATATGGGATTATATAAACACTTATACCGGTTTTAAATCGATAGCAAGTGCACCCCGATAATTGAATGCTACCTTAAACCTTACATCTTCTCTGTGACGAAGCTCCCGCTTTTGAGCAATAGGAACAAATATTATAGGATAGCCAATCTCTTCAGATGATACATACGCCTCTTTTCTAGATATAAACTTCGAAATATATCCTTTAAATATTCTGACTTTTTTCTTAGAATCCAGAGCTACTTTTTTAATTCCACTCCTGTTTGGGTGGTCATAGCATTTTTCACTCAATTCTTGAAAAAATGCTTTTGACTCTTTATACCTCTCCTGCTCAAAAGTGATTACACCTATCTCGAAAAGTAATTTCAATTCCGAGCAATTTCCATCAAATGCCTTATATCTTTCAAGAAGTATCTCATAGATTTTTTCTATATTGTCCGGTTCAAGATCATTTAATATATAGTATTTTAGCTTCAAGAGGTCCTGATTTCTCTTAGAGACCCTCAAACCTTTTTCTACAAAAGATAGCGTTTGACCAAGAATTTTCTTATATCCAAAAGAATTTTCATAAGCTTCCCCTTGGAGAAGCAAGTCCCTTTTCGCCTTATTAAATATAAGCCGGCTCATGATGATATAACCACTGACAACATGAGGTGATTTATCAATAAATATCTGGAGCATCCCTTTTGCCTTAATGAAATTACCAAATTTTTCACTATAAATTTTTGATTCGAGACTTAATATAGCTTCAATCTCATAATCTGAAATTGATTCTTTCGCTTCAGCTATAACTTCTAACGCTTCCGAATAATAGTTATATGCTTCTTCTGTCAGTCCAATATTATCATAATACTCCCCTTTTTTAAATGAAGAATACGCTCCAGAGTGATAAGGGTATGGACTTGTAACGTCTCTCATTTTAGAAGATCTGAAATAGAAATCAGCTTTATCATATAAATTTAACGCGGTATCAAGATCGTCTGATAGATACTTTAACGCTTCCTTTGAATACAAAACCCCCAAGGAGTTTAAAATGTTCTTTTCTTGTTCTGTCCCTAAAGCTCCTCCTCTGTATCTTCTTGAAGTCTTTAAAGATTTATTTAACAAATATTCTGCCTTTTCAAAATTTTCTCTATTGCTTTCAAGAATTCCATAATGATGAAGAATGGTACTATCTTCTATACCATTGTTCAAAAGTGCGTCATAAAGTTTTACCAAATGCTCTTCATCTATTTTTCCCTTGTCAATCCCATTGGGTCCTAAGTATTTAACCAAAAGTGATCTAACTAACTCTATTTCACTTCTATCTAACGCTCTGGCTTTTGATAAGATTTCTGTATATCTTTCAACCATCTTTTCCATTTGTTCTTTATTAGTTGGATCAAATAGTTTTTCGACAATCTTTTGAGCGATTATCTGGTTCTTTGCCCTAAAAAATACATCCTCTGTTAAATCGCTCTCCATTCCAATGATAAGCGATTTAGCCTCGGTTTCGCAGATATCGTTGGCAAATTCAGGATATGAATAACCAAATTCCTTTCTCAGTGGCTCAACGATCATCTCCGACTTCAATGGCAGATCATATTGAGAAAAAAGACAGACATATTCATAAGCCCGCTTGGTTGGCTCTGATGGGAGTTTTTTGTATTCATCCCAAATTATTTCATTTAGTGTCCTTCGTGCAGGATCCATCAGTCTATAGATTATCGCAAAAAAATCACTCTCATAGTCTGATAGTGCCTTTTCCACCCAAAACTCCAAATTGGTTGAAAGTTCCTTTCGATTTAATATTCTACCCAGATGCTCAAGCAGCCGCATAATTTCTCGTCCATCCATTTTTGTAGGGATTATGAATGTATTATCCTCAGATGTAATTTTTCCAAATCCCCACTGGTTTTGAGCATATATCCATTCGTTTGGTCGCGCAGCACAAATGACAACTGCGAGTTTGGAATGATTTTTAAGATACACAGCAATCTTTTTAACATTATCTATGTTTGCAGCGGCATTATCAAGAATTATTGTAACCTTATGTTGTTTGTCAGGATCTGGGTTCACATCCTGACAGAACTTGTCGATAAGTTTGTAATCAAAAAAGCTTAAATAGCTATTAAGTATTATTACAGGATTGCCAGCTTCGTAGATGTCAAATGCCAATCGCTTGAGTAATATCGATTTACCTAACCCTCCTCCACCCAATACAAGAATTGCATCGTTAGCTTCGGGTCTATTTTTTTTTATTTCTTGTTCCACCACATCCTTCACTTTAAAATAAATATCTCGTTTAAAGTCCCATCCCTTTTCAAAGGCTTCCCAATTTTCTGATTGCCCCTTCAGAAAAGCTTCTATTCGCTCCCTTTCTGTTAATCCCTCTTCAATTTTTCCCTTTTGTATCTCCCACTCACTAAGGATCTTAAAATACTCCTCAAACTCTTTATAATCTTGATAATGGATTCTAATGTCTTCATCTTTTAATTTGAGAGTAATGTCCGTGGGTCTCCTTTCTATAGAAGAAATCGTTTCAGGTTCTTTTTTCAATTCTCTCATGAATTCCTCAAAAGAGAGGGGTATAGGTCTAATGTTTCGTTTGATGATGAGTTTTTCAATCTTTGACCCACGCTCAAAATTTGGTGCTAATGCAAAAGAGTCATCCATTTTATTGCCAAATCGTTTACGTAATTCGTCTATTAATTCGATAACCACCCTGTCCTTGAAGCTATAGCCAATATATAATACCGCACCCTCGTGAACAAAACGGGATAATGTTTCCAACATTTTCCCCCTGCTAGGTGATCTATTTGTGTAATCTCCTCTTGTTAATACTGGGGATTCATTGGGATCATCTTCCCTTTTAGCATCCCCCATGAGTTTGAATAGGAAAATATCGTCTTTTTTGTTGAAAGTATAAAGGTTATCACCTCTAATTGTCAGTTTGCATACCCGTGCAGTCTCTTTATGCTCATTATAATACCCCTCAAATGCCTTTTCGATGAGATCATCATAATTCGTTGTGAAAATCACAGGCCATGAGTATCGAGGAATGGATGAAAGAGAATCGCTTGGTTTTAAACCATAGAAAGTCTTCTTGATGAATCGTTCTAATGCAACTCTTCTCCCGTTCTCTTCTATTTCTTGACAGATATCAAGTAAATTGTATCCAATATCTTCAAAATCAATATCATTAAATTTTTCTTTTATTAAATCAACTAATTCTTTTCCTGAAGGGGCACCAGAGCTGAGAGATGCACCTGCACCCATAAAAAGCGCAACCTCACCCCCTACAACTTTTCTTATCAGAGCTTGAAGCGACTTTTCTTCAGTGGATGTTAGCGATGACATGTCAAACACCTCACATTAACATAGGAGCCAGCGTTTATATAAAGTTTGCTAATATATAAATATTAGTATTAGCATCAATATCCTCTTTCACATCTAAATTCTGGGGGTGTAAAATCAAAATCAATAGATGAATGCTTTTTCCCACAAGAGCCTCAAGGCGTGCTGTTTTTGTAAAAGTTGCATTACAACTTTCTTAGCTTCTTTAGATTGCTGTTTCATCTTCTACTCCTCAATCCTCTTCTTCATCTCATACA
>JAGMCN010000147.1 GCA_023129235.1 Caldifarciminota bacterium
AACAAAATAATTTATACTAAAGACCATATACCAATTAAGTTAAGTCTTGAAAATATGGGATATAAGCAACAAAACATTCAGATATTACTTAAGGAAAAAGGTCGTATCTTACAAGAAAAAAGAGCATTACTTCCTAAAAACGGAATGCAAAGTGAAATTGAATTTGGTATAGTAACTCCAAGAAGTGCTGGGACGCATTTTTATGAAGTTAACATTTCTACACTCCCTGGTGAGATAAATGAAGAGAATAACAAGAGAGGGTTTGGGATTTTTGCACTTAAGTCGCGTATAAAAGTAGGATGGTTTGGCGAATCACCAAATTGGAATTTCAAGTTTGCAAGACTTGAATTTGCTCAGGACCATCGTATTGACTTTAACTGGTGGATAAAGATAAAAGAAGAAAAGTGGTTGTCTCGTGATGGAATCACCAATGCGCCGGATTTTCATACTCCATACGATGTGATTATCTTAAACAACTTTGAATATCCTGCAATAGAGAAACTCGTGGATAAAGGTACAGGAGTTATTCTTATTGGCAAAGTTTGCAAGCATATTTCACCGCTTATCCTCGATTCAGGAACAAAAGAAACCAAATATCCTATAAAGGTTGTAGATTTTGATATTTTCGGTAGAAAAGAACTTTCTCCATTAAAAGAAATACATAAAGTCAGAGGGATTAAAGGGGCTGCAAAAGTTTTGTGTGCTACATCAGAAGGTAATCCTTTAATTGCAAAAATACAATATGGAGATGGAATAGTAGTAGGAATGGCAGCTGAAGATATCTGGAAATGGAGTTTTAAGTCAGAGATTAAATTCTGGAATAAACTCATAAGACTTATTACTATACGAAAAGAACTATCTCCCCTTTTTATAGAAGCAGACCAAATTTATGAAACAGGGGAGAGGATAGTGTTTAAAGCTCAAGCTTATACTCCTAACTACAAGCCAGACCCAAATTCCAAAATTACTGTTAAGATAATTTCAGAGCAAAAAACAGATATAGAATCAATTTTTCTTTACTCGCTCGGAGATGGTAAATATGAAGGTGTTATTGACTTCTTGCCTCCTGGAAAATATAAATATAAAGCAAGTATGTTGAAGCATAGCGGAAATTCCGATTTATCGGAACCACATAAAACTTATGTAGAAGGAGAATTTCTTGTAATATCGCAGATTGAGCTTCAGGAACTTGCATCGGATCGCAATTTCTTACATACTATATCACAGGTCTCCGGAGGTAGATATGCAGATGATATAAAGGAATTAGATATAAAATTAAAACCAAAAAGATTCAAATCTCACTTCAACCTAAGTCAATATTGGTTCTTTATTCTCCTGATTATTCTACTGTTATGTGCAGAATGGCTTATTCTCCGAAGATGAATAAGCATCTTACATCTTATCAATAAACTTTTATTCACAGTCCGCCAGCTAACGGAAAACAGATTTCCACAGACTTTTACAGCTCATTTTATTCAAATCTGTGACTATCTTTTCAATCTGCGTGAATCTGTGTGCCATTTTCCAGAAATATCTACCAACCCCTTACGCCACAACAATCCAATGCTTACCTTCTTTCGGTTTACATAAGATTTATTATCAGACTTTGGGATTTTTGGGTATAATGGGAGGATGGGTGATTCTTCGAAAGGATTTGCAGGGTTTCTTTCGCATCGTTTAGTTGATTAAGGACTTGATAACATCTAATTAATTGAAATAGGGCTTTGGGGATAAGCGAGGAATTCGGAAATTTGGTTGTGAGCTTCTCGTATTTTTGGGATGCCTGAAAGTAATCTTCTTTCTGGAAATAAGTGTCTCCGAGTCCAAGCAATGCACCTTGCAGAAGAATTTGGTCTTTTCCTTTATTTATATAGTTCTCAAAAAACTCCCTCGCTTCTTGATATTGCCCTTGAAAATAATATATATTGCCTAACCAGTAAAGAGAATTTATGCCGGATGTGGTTTTAGAATATAATTGCGAAATATCTTCAAATCTGGTAAGGGCTTCTCTGATATTACCAGTCCCGTAGATTGTAATTGCCTCTCTTTCCTCAAATTCTGCCCTTTTATGCCGAATTTGAATGGTTCGATAGAAATATGCCCCTCCTATGCAAACTAACAAAATCACTCCAATTATCCAAACAATATTAGCTTTATGCTTGGTAAGATAGAAAAGAAATCTTGTCCCTTTTTCTACAAGCTTGTCCTTCTTTAAGTCTTTTTTTCTAACTCTTTTAGCCATTATTTAATAATATAGAAAGATATACAAATGTCAAGTTTTTAAAATTTCAATATCTTTAACTTTTAACAATATATTAGATTCCCCAAGCCACCGTTCCTCATCAAGCGAGTAAATTAAGTTTATGTACTGACCTGTAGCCAAATTCTTTGAAATTCCCCCAAGGTTAAAACCTATTGCTTTAATGCCTGTATGCCCCTCGCCACGCACTTTAAATTTTATATGGTTTTTCCCAACTATTTTAGGATATCCAACCACCTGTAATCTTTCCGTTAGAAAAACAGGTCTCGGATTCCCAACCCCAAAAGGAGCAAATCTGCGAACTTCATTAAATAAATCTTCAGTTATTTCTTGATGGGTTATCTCCTTGTCAATAAAAAACTTAGGTATTAATTCCTCAGACATCAATTGAGAAAAAGCAAGGGTCTCGAATTCCTCTTTAAATAATTGAATATTCTTGGGCTCAATAGTAAGCCCTGCGGCAAGCCGATGTCCTCCAAAGTTAGTTAAAAGTTTTTTACATTGGGATAAAGTGTTATATAGGTGAAATGACGATATAGATCTTCCTGACCCTCTGCCGCTATCTTCATCTATAAGAATTGCTGGCCTATGGAACTTTTCTACGAGTCTTGAAGCCACTATACCTATCACCCCGGGATGCCATCCTTTTTTTGCAAGAACTATTGCCTTTTTCTCGGAAAGATTTATCTTTTCAACTTCTTGAAGTGCCTCTTCCAGAATCTTTTCCTGAATAGACCGTCTCTCTATATTTTCTTGTTTGAGTTTATTGGCAATTTTATCTGCTTCTTCCCTATCCGCAGTAGTAAAAAGTTTAACTACATCTTTTGCTTCACCCAATCTGCCCCGAGCATTTATTTGCGGGCCTAACACAAATCCTAAGTGCCTTGTATCAATAGAGTGATTTTTAAGCCCTACAGACTCAAGCAAAGCTTGAAGACCAGTATTTTGGGTATTGGCTAAAGTTTTCATCCCGTATTTCGCAATTATGCGATTCTCCTCAACAAGAGGAGTTACATCACACACTGTAGCAAGAGCAACTAAATCCAGACAATTCATAAGTTCCTGAGTCTCAAGTCCAAGTCTTTCACAAATCGCCTGACCAAGTTTAAATGCTATCCCACACCCACAAAGCTCACGAAATGGATATCCCCCACCAACTTTCGGGTTAAGAATCGCAAAAGCTGGGGGCAATTTATCCTCCGACTCATGATGGTCAGTCACTATCACATCTATGCCGTTATCCTGCAAAAAACCAACCTCCTTAACATTAGTTACTCCACAATCAACTGTAATTATCAAGTTTACATAAGAGCTTGAGCAATATTCAACGCCTTTCTCGGTTAGTCCGTATCCTTCTGCTAAGCGATTAGGAATATAAACTTCCGTGGTTAAGCCAAATTTCCTGAATATATTATAGAGTAAGCTTGCGGCTGTAGTTCCGTCAACATCATAATCCCCGTAGATTAATATCTTTTCTTTTGCTTTTATTGCCTGCGTTATCCGATTGACTGCCTGTTCCATCTGGGGCATTAAAAAGGGACTATGAAGGTCTTCAATCTTGGGGTTGAGAAATTTATCTGCCTTTTCTGTAGTTGCATATCCTCGGGATACGAGAATTTCGGATACAATTTTAGATATGCCGAGCTCTTTTGAGAGTCTCTCGACTTTGTCTTCTGAAACAGATTCAGCCAGTACCCAGTTCTTCTTCATTTAACTCCTCAAACCTTTAAACCCTTAAACTCTTAAACCTTCATTTCTTAAGCTAAATTCACACCCACAATATGACTGACGGTATAGCCCATATTTCTTGGATAGTATCACGCTACGCTTAAACCCATCTTGCTTCTTAAAGTCTTCTGCAAGGAATTTTATCTTATGCCTCTCCCCCACTTCCTCACCAATTGGGTTTATTATCTTGGAGAGTTTATATGGTGATACCGTAAGAGTCGTAGCAAAAACTTTATATCCTTTGCTTTTAGCAATTCGTGCTGTGTAATCAAGTCTCATCCGATAACAAATCTTACATCTTTCACCACCTTCAGGCTCAGCTTCCAACCCTTGAACCTTTGAACCCTTAAACCTTTGAACTTTTGAACCTTGAATCTCTTTATACCAATCTCTTGTATTATACGCTCCCTCAGAGAAAGGCAAATCCACACAAGATGCAAGTTTATGAAGATTATCTAATCTCAGGGCATATTCTTCCTCCGGATATATATTAAGATTATAAAAGAGTCCCACTACCTTATATTCTTTCCTTCTCAAGTTTTCAATAACTTCTGTAGCACAGGGCGCACAACAAATATGCAGAAGAATGATTCTATCCATAATTTATAAGCAACAGTCTAGTTTTTCTAAAATATCAGTATACAGATTACCCAAGAGACAGAGATAGAGATTTGAGATAGATTTTTTCTCTATCTCTATCTCGAGACTCTATTCTGGTTCATCTGTGTTTATCTTTTCAATCTATGTGAATCTGTGTGCCATTCCTTAAAAATACTTGCCTATTACTATGAATACAAAGAAATAAATCGATGTCAATTTAATTTTTTACGATTTTTCTTGCTTTTTTACTTGACAAAACAACAAATCTATATATAATATAAACAAATGGCTAAATATAAGACGAGTGGGTTGATAACTGAGATAAGGGGTTCGATAGGAGACAAGACTTTTTATTACTGGAAGGGGGTTCCTGTTGTCAGGAAAAAGAAAGGGAAGCAGAAGCAGGGTAATTCATTGGCTCAGGTAAAAATAAGAGAAACTTTTACCTTTCTCACGAAAACTTGGGCATATATGAGTTTTGAGAACTGGGCATTGTGGGAAGAGTATGCTAAAAAGGATAGAAGGATAAAGAATAATAGCAAGACTGGATTAATGAATTCAATAGGGAATTGGATGTCAGGGAAGATTGCTTATATGTCTGTAAATGGACTGCTAATAGCATGTGGATTTGCACCTCTTGAAAAACCAATCTTTGGAAAACCCAAACCTCCTTTGCCATCTACTGATTTACCTCCACTTAGTAAATGGACCAAGGATATTAAGTTCAATATTTGGTTGCCTGAAGATTATCCTGACAGGTGTGTAGTGCAAATTTGGGCAAAGAAGATAACTTCTTGGAAAGGAGACCCAAATATTATAACGATAGCTCCTCTCTCAACTTCTCCAACAGAGGTTAAGATTGAAAAGATAAAATTCAGGAAAAATGGGAAGATAGTTGAAAAGAATTTAAATGAAATAGGATATACCAAGTTATTACTTCAGATGAGGGTCATTGCAGAGAATGGCAGGTTTTCCATCCCCAGTTCAATTTACAAAATAGAGTTTAACTCTTCAACTCTCAAACCCTTGAACTCTTCAACATTTCACCCCATAGCAAAAAACAGATTCAGATTCCCCACCAACAAGTAGCAATTTCCAGTTGCTTTGCAAATTTGCTGATTTTCGGGGATATAATGGAGCAAGACATAGATTATTACTTTAAAACTTTTTTATGTGTATTTATGAGCTTGTATGGATAGTTTCAGACCTTTTAACCCTGAAACTCTTAAACCTTTAAACTTTTAATCTTTTGACCTCTTAAACTCTTGAACCTTTAAACCTTTGAACCTCTAAAATTCCCCAACTCTTTATTTCTTTTTCCTCTTGACTTTTCTGAAAAATTTATCATTATACTAATAAGCAAGAAAATTTTAAAAAAAGCACACGGATTCTTACAGATTAGAAAGATAGTCACAGATTTATGTATAGGTATGAGGAAATAACACAAAAAATAATAGGTTGTGCTTATAGGGTTTACAATAATTTAGGGTTTGGATTTCTTGAAAAGATTTATAAAAAAGCAATGGGTATAGAGCTTAAAAGAAAAGGATTCCATATAGTTGAAGAATCTAAAATAGAAGTTCATTATGAAAGTAAAATAATTGGTGAATATTATGCTGACCTCTTAGTTGAAGATAAAGTAATCGTTGAGTTGAAGTCTATAAAAGATTTGAGTGAAACACATGAAAAACAACTCATCAATTATCTTAAAGCCACTGATATAGAGGTTGGGCTTCTTATCAATTTTGGAGAAAAAGGAGTAGAAATAAAGCGAAAGATATATGATAATAAGTTGAAGAAGCTTTTGCAATGATTTATATCTGTGGAAATCTGTTTTATCTCCCGCCGAGTCGGGACAGGTGTGAATATCTGTGTGCTGATATTTTGTAAAATGAGTTGTAAAAGTCTGTGGAAATCTGTTTTATCTGTGAATATCTGTGTGCTAATCTTTTTGTTTTTCCTCTTTATTTCCGGATGCAAGGAAAAGGAAAAAGAATCTCCTCTCCCACAAAAAGAAGTAGAGCAAATCATAAAGAACTTTGAACTTATTGAGACTCTTGAAGGGCTTCCAAATTTCCGCCTGAATGCAAACAAGGCACTCTTATACGAAAATGAAACAATAATTTATAAAGTTACACTCCAATTTTACAAGGAAGGAGCTCCTCATTCAACTCTTGTTTCAGACAGCGGTGTCCTTGCTACAGCTACCAACGATATGCAGGCAATGGGGAATGTAAAGGTTATAGGAGTGGAGGGTGCAGAACTTGAGACCCAGTCTTTGAATTGGGTAAATAAACTTGGCAAGATTAAAACTAAAGAAAAGGTTTTGATTACAACAAAGGACAACAAAAAGATTGAGGGTCGGGATTTTGAAAGCGACCCCGGTCTAACAGAAATAAAACTCAAGGAAACTTATGGATACGGTGAAAATTCAAAGTAGTCAATTTGGTAGGGGCTTGATTTATCAAGCCCAAAAACTAATCTCTAATCTCTTATCACTAATCATTGCTTACTCCCTACTACTTACTCCTTACTGCTTTGCACAGGCACCTGATACCCTGTGGACTAAAACTTATGGAGGAACTTCCTCTGATATGGGCGGTTCTGTTCAAGAGTGTGCAAGTGGGGGCTTTATAATCACAGGAGGGACATATTCTTTTGGTGCTGGCAAGAATGATGTCTATCTTATAAGGACAG
>JAGMCN010000148.1 GCA_023129235.1 Caldifarciminota bacterium
TATGCACTCCCATCGGGTCAATATTTTCCATAGAAGTAATCATAATAACATTATCAACACAGTCTCTCATTACCTCATACTCTATTTCTTTCCAGCCTAATACGGATTGCTCAACCAACACCTGATGGACGGGGCTTATCTCAAGTCCGTTTGCTAAAAACTTCTCCAATTCTTCTTTATTGTAAGCAGTAGAATTACCACTTCCTCCCATACAGTACGCCGGCCTCAAGATTAGCGGAAACCCTATTTTAAGTCCGATCTTCATACCTTCTCTTAGATTTGTAGCAATGCCGCTAGGTGGAGTATCTACACCTATCTCTTCCATTGCCTTCTTGAAAAGCTTTCTATCTTCAGCTCTTGAGATAGCTCCGACATCAGCTCCTATAGATTCCACACCATACTTCTCCAGTATGCCTTCTTTCATCAAGAAATATGCGAGGTTCAGACCTGTCTGGCCGCCCAATGTCGGCAGGATAGCATCCGGTTTCTCTTTTTTTATTATTTCAATAACAACTTCTACCGTGAGCGGTTCAACATACGTTACATCTGCCATACCCGGGTCCGTCATAATAGTAGCTGGGTTACTGTTTACAAGGATTGTCCAATAACCTTCTTCTCTCAAAGCTTTACATGCCTGGGAACCGGAATAGTCAAATTCGCAGGCCTGCCCTATGATAATAGGACCGGAACCTATCATTAGGATTTTATGGATGTCAGTTCTTTTTGGCATCTTTCACCATTTTCAAAAATCTCGTGAATACCTCATTTACCTCTCCAGCTCTATGACTTACGGGATAGTACTGGGTAGAGATAAACTTTAATGATTTACTTTCCATCTCCTCTATAGAATTATCATTGACATTTCGAAGGGTAATCTTCACCCCCGCTTTTTCTCCCATTGAACCCTCATCTAAAGCAAATGAATGATTCTGAACGGTGATATCTCCTTTATATGAGTCAGGAGACCTAACCGGATAATTCAAGCCATGATGACCTGTCTTCATCTTTTTAAGTTTTCCTCCCAGTGCAAGATAGATAATTTCACTTCCGGCAGAAATACCGAGAATAGGAATTTTGCGGAGGAGTTTTTGAACTACCACTACAATTTCAGGAATTGCCTCATCTTCCTCAGGTCCGTTGGAAATAATTAAACCGTCGGGACTCAACCCGAGAATTTTGTCCGCACTTGTGTTATAGGGCAGGAGGATGAGATTGCATCCAGGATTCCTCAATTGCCTGATAAAACTATTTAGTATTCCCAGATCTACTATGGCTATTCTTGGTCCTGAAGGATTTCCCTTAATTTTTGTGATTCTTTTTACAGAGATATTTTTTATGTGATGCTGTGACAGAAAACCACGACTATTTCTCTCATAATCTTTTAGCTTCTTAAGAAGAATGCTTTTTTTCATTTCCCTGCTTGAAACTATCCCGAGCATCTCACCGCTATTTCTAATCTTAACAGTTAGAGTTCTTGTATCCACTCCGCTTATTGCAACAATACGTTCTTTCTTCAGAAAAGATGCAAAAGTACCCTCTGCCTGCCAATTGGAATACATTCTGCTGCATTCCTTTACAACCACGCTGCCCAGCCGGCATTTCCTTGACTCATAAAATTTCTTCGCAACACCATAATTACCAATCAACGGATATGTGAAAACCAGAATTTTGCCGGAATTTGCTGAGTCTGTCATAATCTCCTGATATCCAACGACAGCGGTGTTTAAAATAACCTCTCCTATTCTTTCCCCAATTACCCCTATCGAGGTACCGTGAAATGTGCTGCCATCTTCCAATACTAATACTGCTTTCATTTTAAATATTCACCAAAGGCCGTCATTCCTTCGCTTTGCTCGAGGTAAGTATTCAGTCAACCGTGTAGTTGCAAAGCTTGCTTTGCTTCAAATGCCGAGGCGAGCCCCGCCTGCCATCTGGCGGGCAGGTCGGCCACTACATCCAGAATGACTAATTCTGAATCCTGATTTTATAGGATTTTTATTTGAATTGCAAGGGATTTTTGAAGAATTTTTTTAAGCGGCGCTTAGCCTAATGAATCTTGATTTTTTAACTTTTTACGGTATAATGTGTAATGTAAAGATATCAAGAAGGAGGTGTGAATTAATGAAGAATATAACAGCAACTGA
>JAGMCN010000149.1 GCA_023129235.1 Caldifarciminota bacterium
CGACCTGAGGTTTACAAAACCCCTGCTCTACCAACTGAGCTACGCCAGCAAGTTATCACTTTTATCGTCTATATTACACCACTTCCGGCTGCTTTGCAAGCTTTTTTTCCAGGCACTGTGGGGGAAATTGTGGGGACTTTTGGTAAATCCAATAAGTGAGCATGTGTATTAGCGGGTTTGCTACTTTGCCAAAATTCCTTATGATAGCTCCTTTGTCAACTTTTCTATAAGTGAATGCTTTTGAATAAACCATTTGGCTATGCCAAACACTGCCAGTTGTTATTCAACCACATGTTTCATCTGGGCTAATTAAACTAAAAAGTAAGGGGTAGGAAATTCATGTTCCAACAACAGTATATATTTTCAGCCCATCACACTTCTTACTAATATGTTTATCCAAAGCTGCAATATTCTCCAAACCACAATACAATGCAGTAGCAATTTGTAGAGTATCATAAGTATAAAGGTTGTATATTGCAGCTTTTGCCATTGCCTCCTCATCTTTAACTACATCTGCAATCTGCACATTAAGTGCTCTCATCCTTGCCATGTTATCAACAAAAAGCTCCATATATTTTGTACATTGTTTCACATACCTTTTTAATATGGAAGAGTTGTTTTTCAAATGCTGCATTGCTTTCTCACGTGGAATGCCTTCCTGCCTTTCTACTTCCAATTTCAAACATACATTCCAAAACTCGAGTTCTGTTAAATGAGAATAGACAACAACTGTCCCATTGTCTATCATCTTTTCTATAAATTCTCTGACTTCAATGTGATGCTCTAATTGTGATATTGTGGCAGATGCGATAAAACTTGAATCCAAGAGAATTTTGGAGGTGGATTTACTACTATATCAAGAAGGATAGGCTTGGCTGGTATCATCTATCCAGAACGGAAGCTATACTGACAGTCTTCCCACCGTTAAACTTGGTTTTTATAGAAACAAATTTCTTTGAGGTCGGCTTATGACTTACTTTACTTACACCTGGTTTGGATAAAAGCCGCTTTTCTATTTTTGCCCTTGCCTTTGTACTCATATCTGACCTCCTGTGAGTTTGCTCGTCTACCCGCACAGTACAAAGAGTTATCTCTGAAACACTTGGCTCTCTACCTAAAGTTTACACAATTTAGGTACCTGTTGTCAAGGTAGAATTCCCAAAATCCCAAAATCCTTCGAACATATATAAACTGTGCCGTAATGGGTGTGTATTCCGTACAAAGCCATACAAAAGTGTACAAACGTTATAGACAGTGTCCGAATTTTACCGACGACAAAAATTGGCTTCTCAAGGTTTACAAAACCCCTGCTCTACCAACTGAGCTACGCCAGCAAGTTATCACTTTTATCGTCTATAACTTTTGCAATTTCTGTTTCTTTGGAAGTGTCTTTTTCATGAGCGAATACGTAACCATCAGTATCATCAGTAATTCTAACGCTTTGCAAGGTTGATGTCAAACAATTTTTTCATTTTTTCTTGATTTCCATCCTCTTGGCTGTTAGAATCCCAATGATATCTGAAATTCAAAAACAATTGACACTATAGTTGCTCGATTTATCAAGCATGTTCTGAATAAGCTTTATGAATCAGGCAGCTACAATTTAGACACGACTGAATGCGCAAATTCTATTTTGGTACATTTTTATTATTTTTTATTGGGGCTATTTTAGTTTATGGGAATTCTTTGCATAGTCCCTTTATCTGGGATGATCCTTATCTGATTACAGATAACCATTATGTAAAAAGTTTTAGCTATATATCTGAAATTTTTAAGCACCATCTTTACTACTCTACAGCCGGATTGAGCAATTTCTATCGGCCTTTGCAGTCGCTC
>JAGMCN010000015.1 GCA_023129235.1 Caldifarciminota bacterium
AAAGGGTCTAATACTATATCGCCTTCATGAAAATAAACCTCTTTTTTAAATTCATCTGTATGAGAATCAAGAAAATACTCTACCAGTTGAGGGATAAACTTTCCTTTGTAGGGATGTAACCTATGAACATGTTTTGTCCTTTCCGCTTCTTTGTATTCCACAAAGGATAAATGCCAATTGAGGTCTTCGCCTAATATTTTTTTCCACTGTTTTTCTTTGTTTAAAGAGTCGTAATAATTTTTTAATTCCTCTATATTTATCAAGGGGTTGCCGTCACTCCTATATCTCTTTATTCTTCCATATTGAAGTAAATAGGAGATATTTGAGATGGTTACTCCGCGATTTAGATATTGAGAAGCCCAAACGCTTGCTTCTTTTAAATTAATTAGGTTTCTTTTTCCTGTTTCAAATAAAGTTGGTTGAGTCATCCGACTTACAAATACCTAAAAGTCCAAAATACCTAAATGTTTAAAAAACCAATCTAATAATGAATATTCAGGTATTTAGGTGTTTTAGGCATTTTTACTTTTATGTCCCAAGTTCCCAAGAACTGAGATACTTCTCCTGCTCAGGAGTAAGTTTATCTATTTCTATCCCAAGTGCACGTAATTTCATTTGAGCTATCCGAGTATCAATTTCTTCTGGAAGCTTGTAGACCTTTTTCTCCAGCGACTTTCCTTTTTCTGTTATGTATTCCGCCGCAAGAGACTGATTTGCAAATGACATATCCATCACCTCCGGTGGATGCCCATCAGCACAAGACAGATTTACGAGTCTCCCTTCTGCTAATAAATAAATTCGCTTCCCATTTTTAAGTGTATATACCTCCACAAGAGGTTTTGCCTCGTGATGTTCAACAGCGAGCTTGGCAAGTGCTTTTTTATTTATCTCAACATCAAAGTGGCCTGAATTTGCAATAATAATACTGTCTTTCATTAGCTCAAAGTGGGGCTCATCTATTACATTTATATCGCCAGTTGCTGTAACCGCAATATCCGCAATCTTAAATGCTTCATACCCTTTCATCACTTGGAACCCGTCCATTTGAGCTTCTATTGCCTTAACCGGAGCTACTTCAGTAACAATTACATTTGCTCCCATTCCGCGTGCTCGCATTGCAATTCCACGACCGCACCACCCATATCCACACACAACAAAAGTCTTACCAGCAATAAGAGTATTTGTTGCCCTCAAGATGCCGTCAAGTGTTGACTGTCCCGTCCCATAACGGTTATCAAATAGATATTTAGTTTCAGAGTCATTGACTGCAATAACAGGACATGCCAGCATATTCTCTTCCGCCATAGCTTTAAGTCTTACCACTCCGGTGGTTGTCTCTTCGGTTCCGCCAAGTATATCTTTGAGTAATTCTTTGCGTTTTGAATGTAGAGTTGAAACAAGGTCAGCCCCGTCATCCATTGAGATATGTGGCTTAATGTCAAGCACCTGATTTATATGCTTGTAGTAAGTTGGATTATCCTCTCCTGTTATGGCAAAAACAGGGATTTCATAATCGCTTACAAGAGAAGCAGCTACATCATCTTGGGTGGATAGGGGATTTGAAGCACAGAGTCTTACATCTGCACCTCCTGCTACGAGGGTGCGCATCAAATTGGCAGTCTCTGTAGTTACATGTAAACAGCAACCAATTCTTATATCCTTGAGTGGTTTCTCTTTCTCAAACCTTGCTCTTATTTGCTGAAGCACAGGCATATGAGCATCTGCCCATTCTATTCTCTTCTTCCCAAGCTCCCGCAAACTCTTATCTTTTATATCACATTCCATTTTCCCTCCTTACTTTCCAATCTTCTCTTTTATTGAATCTGCTGAATCTGTGAGTTCCCAGGTGAAATCTGGGTCTTCACGACCAAAGTGTCCATAACTCGCCGTCTTCAAATATATAGGCCTCAAAAGATTTAATTTACTTATAATCCCTTTTGGAGTCAAGTCAAATAGTTTCTTTGTTGCTTGAGAGAGTTTCTCATCCTCCACTTTTCCTGTTCCAAAAGTATTTATTTCAACGCTCGTTGGCTCCGGCACCCCAATTACATAAGAAAGGTCTATTCTGCACCTCTCTGCAGCACCTGAAGCAACTATATTCTTTGCCAAATACCGAGCCATATAAGTTGCGCTGCGGTCAACTTTTGTCGGGTCCTTGCCAGAAAATGCTCCACCTCCGTGTGGGACTATTCCTCCGTAGGTATCTACAATAATTTTCCTTCCTGTCATTCCTGTATCGGATTGTGGTCCCCCAATTATAAATTTCCCTGTCTCGTTCACAAAATACCGTGTCCTATCATCTATCCAGTCTCCTGTTATTGGCTTTATTACTTTCTCTATTAGCTCATCTCTTGCGTTCTTTGTTATTCTGTTTCCGCTTTCATCTAATATCTCCTCCGTATGCTGTGTGGCAAGAATAACGGAATCTACTCTCTGAGGTTTATCATCCTCATACTCAACAGTAACTTGCGACTTTCCATCAGGTCCTAAATAAGAAAGAGTTCCATTCTTCCGCATCTCTGCAAGTTTATGAGTCAACCGATGTGCCAATGCAATTGGAAGAGGCATAAACTCTGGAGTTTCATTGCAGGCATATCCTATCATCATTCCCTGGTCTCCTGCACCACCTACATCTACTCCCTGAGCTATATCAGGAGATTGCCTTCCTATTCCATTTATGATTGCACAGGTTTCAGGGCAAAACCCAAACTTATGACGATAACCTATTTCCCTGAGTAAATTACGTACAATATTAGGCAAATCAACATACCCGGTTGTAGTAACCTCTCCTCCTACTATCACAAGTCCTGTTGATACAAATGTCTCGCAAGCTACTCGAGATCCAGTATCTTGACGAAGGAGCTCATCTAAAACTGCATCCGATATTTGGTCACATATCTTGTCAGGATGTCCTTCTGTTACAGACTCTGAAGTTACAAATCTACGCATTTTACCTCCTTTTCACTTCTTGATTACATTAACTTCCGACAAATCCCCAATATTTAATTTTCCACGAACTCCTTTTGCCACTGCACCTGCCCCTATTATAGAATCCCAGAGGTGCGAATTCTCTATCCTCGCAGATTGATTTATTATAGAATCCGAAATCACAGAACCCTTTATATTTGCTCCTTTATCTATACTTACATAAGGTCCTATTTCCGAACTCTCAATATTAGCCGACGAATGAATGAAAACTGGTCCTTTAATCATTGACCCCTCATACTTTTGAGTTTTGACTTTTGAGTTTTGACTTGTTAAAAGCTCACGATTCGTCAGGAGCATGGTATCGTATGTCCCACAGTCAAACCATCCTGTTACTGGAAAAGTTTTGAATTTTGCTCCCTTCTCAATCATAAGCTCCATCGCATCAGTTAATTGAAATTCACCTGCGGTTCGGGTTTCTTTTTCAATCAATGACCTGAGACAATCAAATAGAAGATTGGCATTACTAATAAAATTAACTCCAACAATAGCGAGATTTGTGCTTGGATGAGCCGGCTTCTCAATAAGCTTTCGGACAAATCCATCCTTAATTTCCACAATCCCAAATCTTCGTGGGTCTTCCACTTCCTTCACTCCTATATATCCATCTATTTTCGTATCGCAGGGAATATCTGCCTCAAAAACAGTGTCTCCATAAACAATCAAGCAAGGTTCAGATTTGGCAAGCTCTCTGGTAAGCCAAATTGCGTGTCCAAGTCCGAGTTGTTCCTTTTGCTCTATATAGCTTGCCTGAAAATCATAATTCTCGCTAACATATTCTTTTATTTTTTCTCCCATATAACCAACTATAAACACAACTCTGTGTATATCTTGCACCGTCTCTATTGTATGGTCCAGAATATGTGCAAGAATTGGCTTCCCTCCTGTCATTAAAAGGGCTTTTGGAGTAGAATAAGTATGAGGCCTAAGTCTCTTGCCTATCCCAGCTACAGGAATTATTACATTCATATTCTATCTCATAATAACAAACTTTTTTGTTATAACACTCTTTGAGTCTTTGAATCTACAAAAATACACTCCGCTTGGATGCTCTTTTGCATTCCATCTTGCAATATAATGTCCTGCTTCCTTATCCCTACCAACGAGTGTCTCTATCATCTTCCCACATACATCAAAAATCTTTAGAGAAACCTTACTTTTAACTGGCAATTGATAACTAATAGCTAAAAGCTCATTACACGGATTTGGATAAACTTGGGTAGATAATTTTGGCGAAGAGATTGTTTTTTCCTCAATCCCTGGCTCAGTGTATTCAAAAGCACCAATATCATATCCTGCCCCTTGAGGTCGAGGATTCCCGTCAAAATCATCATTCGGAGCATAAATAGAAGACCCTTTGTCTATGGCAGGTGAATCTTCCTGTAGATGAAAGCCTGCCACAGAAGGACTTATAAAATCGGGGTTTCCTACCACAGAGTCCCTGCCATAAATTTCTCCCCAATATCCCATATAGCCATCAATTAAATTATGGTCTACGACAAGATTTGTTGGTGGAGTGTCTTCCAGTGCGATTTGAAATGACAGATTTTGGCTACAAAGGTTATTTCTTATGACCACATTCTTCGCATCCGAATTCATTATCATTATTCCACCACCCCATTCTTCCCCATTGTTATAAAGAGTATTGTTTATCACTTTGATATCCTTCATTGGGTGCTCTGGTACTGGCTCACCCCAATTAACAATCCAGATACCAACATTCTTATTATTGTAGGCAATATTGTTATAAAGTCTAACATTTTCAAGAAGGCCACCAGCCTCGGATGCCACATCAAATCCATCAGTGCAATTATGCACAATATTTTGAAATACATCAATGTTATAGGTGTGCTTATCCCAAGCATCTACATAAATGCCCAGTCTGTTCATGTCGTGCACATAATTCTTATAAACTTTCCCGTTTGAACTGCCATCCTTTACATCTATGCCTTCACCTCCCATACTCCCAGGACCTCCGTGGTGGACATAGTTATTCTTGACTTCAAATGTATCGGTGATAGCTACTGTAATACATTCCTGCTCACCGTTATTACAGGCGAGCTCAACCTCGTTACTATCAATAATTATGTTGCTACTATACCAAGCAGCAATACCAGAGGAAACAGTATTATAGGTATAGTTTTTCTCAATTATGATGTGGCTTGAATTATCTACTAAAATTCCGGTATTATGATAATTTGAACTAACGTTTATTATTCTAAACCCAGAAATCTTAATGTAATTCCTGTCCGATATATCAAACAATCCACCCCATTCTGGCAACGATATGCCAGTGCCGTCAATCGTGATTGTATCCCCGGGATATGCAAGATATGTAATATAATTCCCATGAGCCCCTGAATTCTGTGGTATAACCCGTTCACTATAAATTCCTGTTTTGATATAAACTGTATCGCCAGCTATCAGTGTATCAGCAGCTTTCTGGATAGTAAGCCAGGGTTGAGCTTCTGTGCCCGGATTTGTATTATATCCATTTTTAGCCACATAATAGATGGTCCCGTATGTGGATGTTGCCACAAATAAAAATAATGAAAATATAAACTCTGCCCTTGCAATATATTTTTTCATTTCTCTTTTTCTCTTAATTACTTTTTAGCCAATTCTTTCTTTAGCCGCTCTATTCGCTCTACGGGAATCGGGTCTATACCCTTTAAAGTTGCTAACCAATAAGATGTCCAATCGCCCATATAAATTAACGAAAAGAACCTTGCGAGCAAAGACTCTCCTCTTGATACAACCTCCTCAATCTCAGTATAAGGGGAGATTATCCGTTTTGTAATCTCTATACGCAACTTAATCCTTTCGTTATAACCCCTATCCTTAAGAATTACAGTCAGGCAAGGAATTTTTGGCTCTCCAGAAAATCCTACTATTTCATTATGATTAAGCTCCGAAAAAACATTAAAATGAGCAAATTGCTTTGCGTTCTCATTCAACTGGCAAGCCCATCTCCTCGCCACTGCGCCAAACCTCAAGTCGCTATAAATTATTGGCATCTTTCCCATAAGCTTTCGCGCAAGTTTGTAGGAACTTGATTTATTGTTCCCAAACTCCTTTCCAAGACGAGAAAAGAGCTCAATGCTTTCTTCTAAATCTGATGTTGGGTCTTTAATTATCCCAAGTCTATGAAGCGTCACAATCATCGGTACAAATAACCAACCAAGTGCGGCTCGCGGTTGATAACCAGAAGGAACTTTTAATATATACTTCGGATTACTACTCTCAAGCTTGCCTCCTGATGTAATGCACACAATGTTTTGAGTTCTACTTCGAGCCTCTTGATATGCACTTAAAGTCTCTTCGGTATTTCCTGAATAGCTTGATATAAAAACGAGACTCTTCTCTCCCACAAAATTCGGGAGTTCATAGTCTCTATTTACAAATACAGGAATATCAATCTGGTCTTTTAGCAGATTTGATAACAGATCTCCTCCGATTGCACTACCTCCCATTCCACAGCATACAATATTACTGGGCTTAAACTTAGGAGGCAACCTTACATCCCAGCTCGCCTTACTTGCATCCCTTATTTGATTTGGAAAATTAAGTAATACTTCTTTCATAATATCAAATGTCAAAATAGCACACAGATATACACAGATTCAATAGATTATCACAGATTTAATCTTCTGTGTAAATCTTCTTCTATCTGTGAGAATCTGTGTGCTAATGTTTTTGAACTTTGACATTTTACTCCTCATATTTTTCCATTATTTCATGGATTACGGGTATTTTCTTTTTCATTTTCTTGACATATTTCTTTACTTCTTCTTCTGTCTCGAGTGACAGCACTTTGTTTGCAATTATTCTTGCCTCGTCCATTGACAAAGCCCTTATAATTTTCTTTACCTTTAATAAATATAGAGGAGCTACTGACAGTTCGTCTATTCCCAATCCAATAAGAATTGGAATAGCCAGTGGATGATTTCCAAGCTCTCCGCAGCATCCAACCCATTTTCTCACGCTATGTGCCGCATCAATCGTTCTTTTTATTAACTTTAAAACAGCCGGATGAAGCGGATTATAACAATCCTGAACCTTTGTATTGCCGCGGTCGCAGGCAAGTGTGTATTGAGTTAAGTCATTTGAACCTATGGAAAGGAAATCCACTTCCTTAGCAATTGCTCCTGCAATAAGAGCCGCACTTGGAACCTCTATCATAACTCCAATCTCAATATCCTTTCTATAAGTTTTCCCTTTCTGAGAAAGTTGAGCTTTTGCCTCCTCTACACAGGATTTAGCCTCAAGAACTTCACGAACACCCCCAATCATAGGAAATAGGAGCTTTACATTTCCTTTCTCGTTAGCCCGAAGAATTGCCTTAAGTTGAGCTATAAAGATATCCCGTCTCCCGAGAGAGAATCTTATTCCCCTCCATCCTAAAAAAGGATTTGCATCCCTTATTTCACTTGTAGGCGTGGGTTTTAATCCTACTCCCATAAGTTTATCTCCACCTATATCTAATGTCCTTATAATTAAAGAATGTGGATAAATCTTTTTGGCAAATGAATTATAAATCTTGTATTGCTCTTCCTCTCCGGGTAGTTTCTCGAGATAAAGGAACTCGGTTCGCATAAGTCCAACTCCCGATGCCCCATAATCAAGAGCCGCATCAAGTTCCTCCGGTATCTCAATATTACATGCAAGTTCTATGCTATGTCCATCAATCGTCTCGCAAGGAAGATTCGCAAGAGAAAGCAACTCCCTCTCGTATTCCTGAAATTCACGGATTCTCTTCTCATAAGCCCTGCG
>JAGMCN010000150.1 GCA_023129235.1 Caldifarciminota bacterium
AAAGAGGTGATTTTGCTTGTTGAACTTGCGGGAGTTAAGGCAAAAGATATAAATCTCTCATTGGACCACGATAATGTTTTGCATATATGGGGTAGGCGACGTTCCCCTATTAGAAGCGGGTCAAAGAATTGTCACGGAATGGAACTGCATTTCGGGACTTTCTCAAGGTATGTAAAGCTTTTGACTCAAATAGAAGGAAAGAAAGCGGAATTGAAAAGTATGAACGGCATTTACAAAATAACATTTAAGAAAAAATAGTATATTAACCACAGATGAACGCAGACAGACGCAGATTATTAAGATGAAGAGAGTATTGATTTTTACGGGATTAGTTGTTTTTACAGGTTCTTTGTCTGCTGGGAATTTTGTATTTAATCCATCTTTTGATATGACACCCTGGGATACTGGCTGGACAATTGATACTACAATTTATAATAGTCACGTAGAAGCAGATTCATCCAAATGTTACTCAGGTCATCGGAGTTGTAATATAGTAGCCGAAAAAACTGTAAGCATCAGTGAAGCAGGAGCTATATTTCAAAAAGTACCGAAAGTAATAAATTGTACTTGTAGAGTTTATTACCAATATTTTATAAACGCTAAATCTATTCCTCCGTACTATGTTAGCAGTGCTATTGCTGCGGTTCGTATTTATGTCAAGATAAACGGCCGGTGGGAATGTGAATGGACGAGAAAAGTAATTGCGGACTCTATTGGAGAGGATACTACAGACGAAATATCAACATGGACAAAATGGGAGAAAGTATACGATAGCAAGGATACTGTAAGCTGTATTAAGTTCCACAGTACAATTCCATTGTGGGGTTACAGTTTCTATGCTTACGCATCATTTTGGATTGATGATATCTATATATCAGGAGAAGAAATAGGAGTAGAAGAAAATAATGAAATTGCAAATTATAAATTGCAGGTGTATCCGAATCCATTTATGAAAAGTATAGAATTTAGAGTTGAGAGTTCAGAGTTAAAGGACTCAAAACTTGAAATTCACGATATTTCTGGCAGGATTGTGCGGAAATTATCAATTAGTAATAAACAATCAGCAATTAGCAATGTAAAATGGGATGGAAAAGGTGAGGAGGGAATTCCTTTGCCAGGAGGTATATATTTTGCTAAACTGATAACAAAAGGAGATAAGCAGAGTCTAAAGCTTATTTTATTGAAGTGATGCAAAATTTACTAATGTATCCATTTGATTTCACCACAAAGTCACAAAGAATTAAAGATTTTAATATAAAACTTTGTGACCTTTATGTCTTTGAGTCTTTGTGGTTAATTCTTGTTATTGGATGCCCATATTTTAAGTGATGGAAAGACGAATCCCAAAGCGTTTAGCTGTTTTAACTGTGGAAGATTTAGTTATCTTTCCCGGTATGATTGTTCCTCTTGTTGTAAAAGATGAGAGAAGTATAAAGTTGATAGATTGGGTTCTTGCTACTCAGGATAAAATAGTGGGCAGTTTTACACTCAAGAGTCCTAAACTTGATGAACGTGATGAACGCAATTTTTATCATATAGGGGTGGCGAGCATAGTATTGAAGATGCTCAGGTTTCCTGACGAGTCTGTTCGTATAATTATTCAAGGATTGGAGAGAATAAAGATTAAGAAGATTATTGAGCGAGACCCGTTTATGAAGGCAGAGATTAAACCAATCAGAGAAAAAGCTAAGAAGAAGAAAGATTTAGAGCTTGAGGCATTGATGCGAAGTGTAGGGAACGCATTTCAGCAGATTGTAAAACGTGCTCCTTATCTTCCCGAAGAACTTCAAATAAGTGCAATGAATGTAAATTCACCTGGAAAACTTGCAGATTTAGTTGCAAGCAACCTAAATCTCTCAGCAAAAGAGAAACAAGAATTGCTTGAAATTTGTGACCCAAAAGAGAGATTAGCTGGTCTTGTTCCTATGCTCGCAAAAGAAGAAAACATTTTGGGACTTGGCGAAAAAATAAGGTCCAATGTAAAAACAGAATTCGGCAAGAATCAACGGGAGTATTTCTTGAGAGAGCAATTAAAGGCAATTAAAAAGGAACTTGGTGAGAAAGATGACCGAACAGTGGAGATTGAAGAATTTAAGAAGAAGATAAAAACAGCTGGATTACCAAAAGAAGCAAAAGAGGTAGCGGAAAAGGAAATTGATAGACTTGAACGTATTCCACCTGCTGCAGCTGAATATACGGTTTGCCGAACATATTTGGACTGGCTGACTTCTTTACCTTGGAATAAAGAGAGTAAGGATAATCTTGACATAAAACGAGCAAAAAAAATACTTGACGAAGACCATTATGACCTTAAAGATATAAAAGAGAGAGTGCTTGAATATCTGGCGGTTCGTAAATTAAAAGCTGATACTAAAGGTCCAATTATATGTTTTGTTGGACCTCCCGGGGTAGGCAAAACTTCTTTGGGTATGTCAATAGCGAGAGCACTTGGCAGGAAGTTTGTGAGGTTTTCACTTGGTGGCGTTAGGGACGAAGCTGAAATAAGAGGTCATCGCAGGACTTATGTAGGAGCACTTCCTGGCAGAATAATTCAGCAAATAAATCGTGCTGGTTCAAGGAATCCTGTTTTTATGTTAGACGAAATTGACAAAATAGGAGCTGATTTTAGGGGAGACCCTGCGGCAGCTTTGCTTGAAGCACTTGACCCTGAGGAGAACAAGCATTTCTCTGACCACTATCTGGATGTTCCATTTGACCTTTCAAAAGTGATGTTTATAACGACAGCGAATATAGTTGACCCAATTTTGCCAGCTTTAAGGGACAGAATGGAGGTAATAAACTTGCCAGGTTACATTGCTGAAGAGAAAGTCAGAATAGCAAAGAATTGGCTAATCCCGAGACAGGTAAAAGAAAATGGGCTTTCGGAGAAGTACGTAAAATTTACAGACAGTGCTATTTTAGAGATAATCCAAAGTTATACTCGTGAGGCAGGAGTAAGAAATGTTGAGCGTGAGATTGCAAGTTGCATAAGGAAAGTTGCGAAAGAAGTAGCAAGTGGAAAAGCTAAGAAAACTATAATAAATAAAAAAAGCTTATTGAAATTTCTTGGTCCACCGAAGTTTTTCCAGGAACTTCGTGAAA
>JAGMCN010000151.1 GCA_023129235.1 Caldifarciminota bacterium
ACTGTGAACGGGGTCTTGTGCAGACTCGTGTTATCCTGAACCATCAACTCCAATCCTAATTCCTTCAATCTATCAGGCAGAGCCGCTAAGCATATCAACCCGCGACCCCAACGAGCCATAAAATTTATGAGCTCCGGGGTTATCTTCTCAGCCGCACCTATGAAATCACCCTCATTCTCCCGATTCTCATCATCCACACAAATCACAAGTTTCCCCTGCCTTATATCCTCAATTGCTTCTTCTATCTTATTAAATTCTTTCATCTTAAGTATCTCCCAATTATATCTACTTCCAGATTTACATTATCTCCTGCCCTCAAATCCTTCAAAGTGGTGTGCTCCAGAGTATACGGAATTAAGCCAACCTCAAAATATCCACTCTTCACATCCCCTATCGTAAGACTTACTCCATCTATTGCAATACTCCCGTTCACAATTAAATACTTTGAGAGCTCCGAAGGGACTTTAATTCTAAAGATTACTCCTCCAGCTTTCGTGCTTCGCCTCGATACTTTCCCAACTCCATCGATATGTCCCTGAACCAGATGTCCACCAAGTCTATCTCCAAGCCGCAATGCACGCTCAAGGTTCACCTTCTTGCCTACACTTATTCTTGATAAATTAGTCTTGGTTTGAGTCCGACTGCCAACGAATACTTCGAAATCCTTCCCGATAACTTTCAGGACTGTAAGGCAAGCTCCATTTATTGCAACGCTCTCCCCCACTTCCAGATCCATTCCATCCACACTAATCCTCAATATCAAACCACCTTTTTCTCCTCTCAACGATATAACTTTCCCAACCGCTTCTACCAATCCAGTAAACATTAGAATATTAATGTAATATATCTATTGTTTAAGTCAAGATTTTTTCTTTTGGGAAATTATATTTTAGTCACAAAGACTAAAGCTCAATAGTGGCTTCTTTTTGGGGACCCACAAATACAGCCATTATCTTTACTTCGAGGAGCCCAGAAATCCTTTCGATATATCGTTTGGTATTAACTGGAAGGTCTGCATATTTTCTTATGCTTTGAGTCGAAGTCATCCATCCGGGGAGAGTTTCATAAACTGGCTCTGAATTCTCAAGGTTGGCACACCATTCTGCACCCATATTCTTATATTCTTTGCAAATCTTTATCTCGGGAAGCTCATCAAGAACATCAAGTTTAGTGAGTATGATTTGTTTTATATCATTGAGCATCAGAGCCCTTCGTAAAAGTGGCACATCAAGCCATCCGCATCTTCTCGGTCGCCCAGTGGTAGCACCATATTCTTTCCCACACTCCCTTACTTTTTCCTCAATATCAGGAGGTAACCTTGTAGGCAAAGGACCTTTGCCAACCCTTGTAGTATATGCCTTTGTTATTCCGATTACCTCATCAATTCTTGTTGGAGATATGCCGAGTCCAGTTGACGCTCCGCCTGAATGTGGATTTGATGAGGTTACAAATGGATAAGTTCCATGGTCTATATCTAAAAGCAATCCTTGGGCTCCTTCAAGTAACACCTCTTTGCCTTCATCTATCCAGCGATTTAGAAGCAAAGCCGTGTCGGCAACAAAGGGAGAAAGAAACTTGCCAAAAGATAGATATTGCTCATAGATAGAATTGAATTCAAGATTATTCGCAGAATCCTGTGGAAGAGATTTGAAGATTGAAAGATTGTGCTTGAGCTTCTCCTCAAGGATTTCAGGAGATGAAAGGTCTGCAAGCCGTATTCCTCGCCGACCATATTTATCTTCATAACAAGGACCTATTCCTCTACGGGTCGTTCCTATACTGTGATTGGAGTCATCTCTTAATTTATGATAAGGCATAACTATATGAGTATAAGGAGAGATGAAAAAGCGATTCTCTATACTAATCCCTTTTTCTTTAAGAAGAGTTATCTCTTTTATAAGTTCCTCAGGGTCCAAAACAACACCATTTCCGATTATGCAAAGGGTATGAGGATATATAATCCCAGATGGGACGAGATGGAAAACAAGAGGTTCTTCGTTTATATGAATAGTATGGCCTGCATTTGCTCCACCTTGATATCTCGCAATTACTTGAGAATGAGGAGCCAAAAATTCTACAGCTCTTCCCTTGCCTTCGTCTCCAAATTGAGTTCCTACAATAACTCTAACCATTTAATAAAATTAGGGATGCCAAATTATGGAAGGCGAGCTTATAATTCAGCATTTGCAATTCATAAATTCTAATATATTGTGGTTCCAGAAATTATGTAATTGGAAGGATTGACTGGTTTGCCTATCACCTGAACCCTGTAATCGAGATGCGGGCCTGTTGAGCGACCTGTGTTACCCATCTTTCCTATAACCTGCCCCCTTTTTACAGATTCACCAACCTTTACTAAAGCCCGAGAGAGATGCCCATATTGTGTCTTATATCCAAACCCATGGTCAATCTCTATAGATAAACCGAGTCCTTTATTACTATGCCTTATATTACTAACTACTCCATCCGCAGTTGTATATATAGGAGTGCCGGGACGATTTGCAATATCAATTCCTTCATGAAACTCTCTTCCATATGGTCGGAAGGGTGAAGTTCTCCAACCAAATCCGGATGTAAAAGCCCCATGAGTTGGCAAAACAGAGGGAGTACGAAGAAGAAGACTACGCTTTTGCTTAATACCTCCCCGTATTTCTTTGAAACTTGCAAATTCAAAATCAAGTTTCCTCTGAAGATTCTGAATTTTTTCTCCTGTTTCATCCACATAGTAGCTTTCTCCTCCAACCCCAAGTTCCCTAATATCAGAATTTATCTCAGGAAGTCCCCACACGAGACGCTCTTTCTTGTCCAAATCCACAATAGAATTTGTTCTCTTATTAAGTAAGTCAACCTTTTTTTCTAAATGCTCTAAAGCTAACTTAAGTATCCTCGAACGATTTTTCTCTTTAATGAACTTCGCTGTTTTAACATTTATACTCATTGTCAAAAAAGCAGTTGATATACTCAAGAAAACCAATACTCCAACTACAGCACCCACAGCAATAATCTGCCATTTATTGATAGGGCACCATTGATTGCCAATTTTTACTGTCCAGTGTCGCATTAGTTACAATGCTTACTATATAACTTTTGTTCTGTCAAGATATATTTTAAAAATTTTATCTTGACAGAGTAATTTTCAAGTGCATAATCATCAAACTGATGAGAGAATACGAAAATCTTATAATTTTTGACCCAGAAAGTGGGGAAGAAAATATAAGTAAGAAAACAGACAAGCTCAAGGAAATTATAGAAAAGAAGGGTAAGGTTTCAAATATCAATAAATGGGGAATGCGTCAACTTGCCTACCCAATAAATAAAAAAGAACAAGGATATTATGTATTACTTGAATTCACAGCTGAAAAAGAATTGCTTCCCGAACTTGACCATGAACTTAAATTGAGCAAAGATATAATGAGACATTGTATTGTGCGAAAATAATGGCAGAATATAGAGTCCCAAATATAAATAAAATTCTCATCACTGGGAATCTCACAGGAGACCCGGACCTCAAATATATGCCAGATGGCAGAGCGGTGTGCAATTTCCAAATAGCATCGGGGTACAGATATCTGGATAAAAAAACAAACGAATGGATAGATGCTCCCCCAACATTCGTAAGAATAACTACATGGGGTCCAACTGCCGAAAGACTGGGTGAACGACTCCACAAAGGAAATGCAGTTTTTGTTGAAGGAAGACTTCAATCTCGTTCATGGGAAACCCCAGAAGGTCAAAAAAGGGGTATTGTAGAGATTAACGCCTTAAGAGTTCAGAACCTAAATAAATTCGAAGGAGGAAATCTTCCAAAGAAGGAAGAGGAACCCAAAGGAGAAGATGAAAAAGAAGAGCTTCCGTTCTAAAA
>JAGMCN010000152.1 GCA_023129235.1 Caldifarciminota bacterium
TCCCGATATGGCATTCCTGCAACAGCATCTTGGGTATTCTGATCCCTTTTGAATTCCCTATAGGAACTATACTTGCCCTCATGGCATAACCACCTCCAGTGTAATTATGCCGTAATTACATAAATTTGTCAAGAGGAATCTTCATTTGGCTATTTTCAACTTATTTCCAGTAATAGTAATTTATCTTTGACTTCAAAATATCACTATTTGTCTCTCCCAAAAGCAAAGAAATATCTCTTGTTGTAAATACGGTATTTTTTGCTTTATAAAGTTCTAAGATGAAGCTCTTTTTCATTGCTTTGAACCAAAAGTAATAAAATATCTTACTTGCAGTTTACGCAAGCCAAAACCCCTACGCGTAGGGCCCGCTTGCTCAGCCAGAGAAGAGCAAAGGTAAATACTCAGTGAAAGCCGTCGCAATTTGTCATTCTGAGGAGCGTTAGCGACGAAGAATCTCTATAGATTCTTCGCTACGCTCAGAATGACACGGTGTTCACCGAATATTTACGAATGTGGAAAGAAGAAGACAGAGAAGGCAGAATATTTACCTCTGGATATTACCTTTAATCGAGACAAATTCCCCAACCGACAAGCCAATATCTTTAATAATGCTTTTTAAAGTTCTACGTTTAATAATTTTCCCTCTATGCCGAGGGACGATAGTATGTCTCCCATCACTTTCCCTACGCCACACTTCATGACTACCTTTTGCTTGTTGATAAAACCGGAAACCTATCTTCCTTAGTACTCTGATCACATCCTTATCAGTAACTGCGGGAAACCTTATGCTCATTCAACTACGCTCCAAGAGAAATGGGAATACTTGACGTAACCACAAAATTTTTGCTAATGGAAGGAATCTTTGGGATTTTTTCTCCTAATTCTTTATAAGATTGAAGAATTATCCTAATTGCATCCTCAACATTCTCAATCGCTCCTGCATAAGTTTCACCTTCTACATGACATCCTTGCAAAACAGGGCACTCTGCATAATATCCACCTTCTTCCATGCACTCAACTATTATAGGTAAAAGATACATTTTCACAACAGGTCACCTCCACATCAATTTCAAAGAGTAGAACCACACTAATCTCCCCTATTTCAGATTATCACCCATCTCTTGGAAAAAGTCAACACATTTTGAAGACTCCTCAAGATAATTTTTTGGATTCTGCATAGTTTATTTTATTAACATTACAAAAAACCAGGCCGGGATATACAAATCAGAAGTTCTGAAGAATGTTCAGACAGATATAAAAACAGCTTTTCCAAATCAGCCATTTCTGTTATAGTTTACATTCTTTTGCAAAACGAATTGACTGAGTATTTACTTAAGAACTCTCTAAAATTCGCGGCACTAAATAAAAAGGAATGGAGACTAAAACGAAATTCTTACTGCCAATTTTCATTTCTTCTTTTTTCAATTCTCCACTGTATATTCGGATGAGATGACCATGTTCTACCAAACTGCCGAAGCTAAAAAGAGATTTTAATCTATTGGACTTCCCGGATTTTACTTCTATCCCTAAAATATTCCCCATCCTGTTTAAACAGAAATCAACCTCAGCACATCCTCCGGGCTTTTCCTTTGCCCAATAAAGGAGCTTTGGAGGAGAATCCATAAACTGAGCTATAATATTCTGTCCAA
>JAGMCN010000153.1 GCA_023129235.1 Caldifarciminota bacterium
AGAGTCTTTGAAAATGTTGGTTCTGCTATCAGTCCAATCTGGCAAGAGAAACCAAGCTGGAATCCACCGAGTTACATGGGCCTCTTATCTTTGGGTGATTTAGATGGAGATTGTGATATGGATATACTCGGTGGGGGAAGTTTTCAGTCCTCTGCTTTTGAAAATACAGGAACTATAACTAACCCAGTATGGACAGAGAGGTCCGGATGGCTTACTCCTGATGCACATAGACCCTTTCACCCAGAATTAATAGATATAGACTCAGATGGGTCATCATGGATAGAAGAAAAGTACTTTGCGTTACATCAGGGATTTATTACTATTTATCCAAATCCTTTCACTCAAAAGACAGTAATTTGTTATACGTGTCCGTTTTCCGTGTCCGGACACGAACCACGGACACGACTCACGATTCACGATTTAGCAGGCAGATTGGTTAAATCTTTTCCCCATACGGGTCTTGAGACAATTCACGATTCATCCACAGGATCCGATGGACGATTTGTGATCCACAAAGTAACCTGGGATGGAACTGATGATAATGGAAAAAAAGTAAAGAGTGGCATTTACTTCTGCAAATTCCAAGCAAACAATTATACAGCAATAAAAAAGCTATCTTTAATAAAGTAGCACAAATGCAGAATTACATTATTGTTGACAAGTTTGAATTTCACGCATCCAAGAAAGATATTACGATTGATGATTTTTACTTCGAAGATAAAGTAATGCCTCAAAGCTTTTTGTTAGCAGCTTTTTGCAGAAAATGAGAGTGTCAAATAAGAATACAAAAGGTAAAAAAAAAAGCTATCCAATGCTGCCTTTAATCTCATTCCCGAAAATACCATAAATAAAATATTTATAGCCATTCTTTTTATCCTTCCATTAATTTATTTTGCTTCACTGCTTTCTGGCTCTAAAATGATGTATGGGTCTGATTGGCTAATTGCCGGATATTCTATTAGAGGATGGATAGCCGATTGCATCAGACAATATGGCAGAGGTCCTATGTGGGACCCATCTGCATTCGGAGGAATACCATTTGGCAACCCTTATACATTCTACTTTATGTCTTTCCTCGTTTTGCCTGTTCATGTGATTTGGACATATATGTTTGTATTTTCTGTTTTTTTTGCCGGCTTAGGAATATACTTATATTTGAAAGAACTAAATATCTCTCTATATTCTTCATTTCTTGGAGCAATTGTTTATATGGGATGCGGTTCTGTTCTCTCAATGACTTACCCGGGGCACGACGGAAAAATATTAGCAACTGCCTTCTTCCCATTTATTCTTCTCCTCTTGCATAAGGGACTTACAAGACATAAGCTTGTTTACTTTTTACTTGCCGGAGCTATAGGAGGACTTGCCGCTGTTAATGCTCATTTCCAGCTTATTTACTACGCTGGCGTACTATCTGTGTTTTATTTGCTCTATCATCTTATATGGCAACGCAAAGAAAATGGAACAAGAAAAACCATCATACTTATAGGATATTCACTTTGTGCCCTGATACTCGCTGGTGGTCTGGTATCAATACACTACTTCCCTATATTCGGAACTATGGGATGGGGAGCAAGAGGTGCAGGTAGGGGATATGAGTTCGCCACCTCCTGGTCCTTGCCACCCAACGAGCTTTTGGATTTACTAACGCCTTACTTCTCGGGATTACAAAATAACTATTGGGGAGAAAACTATTTTAAACTTGATACTCAATACTTAGGAATATTACCTTTGTTACTTGCTTTGCTTGCAAT
>JAGMCN010000154.1 GCA_023129235.1 Caldifarciminota bacterium
CAAGTAACTCTACCCCTGCCTTGCCATCGAGGTCTCCCATATCAAAGGCCATAACAGACATACCTACTGAGATCTTGCCTGTTGGTCTTAATCCCTTATATTCCCTGGTAGGCTTAAAGAGGAGACCCTTTTCTATGGCCTTTGGCCTCTGCTTATCGCTCTCTACTTCTGAAAAGATACCTTTTGTTGTCCTGGGTTTTGGTAAAACAGCGGCCTTTTCTGCTATTTTTCTGCCAGGTTTACCCGCCGTTTGTATGGCGGGCCTGCCCGCCGTTTCTTTGGCGGGCTTTTCCGCCGTCTTTGTGGCGGGCATTTCCTTTCCTTCTATAAGCGCTCTTAATGTATAGGCTACATCAGACAATTGTGGAATTAATTGATCTTCATCCACTGCCTTAGATATTCTTGTCAATTTGGATCCATCCTTCTCTACCTCAAGAAGAGATAGATCCAGGCTATAGCCACCACCTATGGTTGTGATGCTGCCAAAGATAGCATAATCTGCCTTAAGAACCCTGGCCAGCTCCTCCGCCCTTTCTTTAGCGACTATCCCTTCCTTTTCCATTTTACCCAAAAGTGGAATATATTTCTCATCAGGCATAATCTCTATATCCCTACCTGAGATACGCGATATGAGCATCCTTTTAATCCCCTGACCAAGGTATGCCTTAGATTGATCAGCATAGATAGTTAGGGGAAATAGGACCAGCGTCTTAGTAGATGAACGGGCCGTCAAAGGAAGGAAAAAAATGATGGATAATAAAATGACAGGAAATATTTTACAAAGAAAAAAATTATACTGCCTTAGTCGCAAGATTTGCTGCTTTTTTTGTTGAAAATTGATATTCATATTTGTCGTTCCTCGCAATGACCACATTTTTTTATCGTTCCCTATAACTTGACCCCATTAATAAGCGGCATTTCCTCTCCTTCTCTGAGCCCTACTGTAATCCAAAGCTCAATAGCATCTATGAGGTTATCTCGGGCCTCTTCAATATTATCACCCTGAGTCATACAGCCTGGCAAAACTGGAGCTATTGCCCACAGCCAATTTCAGAGTCCTTTTTATATTCTGCTGTTTTAAGTATCTCTCTTACATACTCTTTGAAACCCACATACTTCATAGTTCAATCACCTCAATTACAAATTTTTAAATCGTTATCAAAGTGATGCCTAATAGTATAATGAAGGAAATCTCAAATATCAATCGATATTTACTAGGGCAGGCGGGCAGGCTTTGAACCTGAGCAGTTAAGAAACAAGTAATGATATAAAAAACCCGGGGCTAATTAAAACCCCGGGTATTTTATTACTAAGACTGACTAAGTATAAGTCTTAGAAGTTAATCTGCCACTTTGCGCCAAAGTAGCTGACATCACCGAGCTTCTCGTCAGGATCACCAGTCACTTTTAAATCACCGTAATCGACTGATCCATATTCAGGAACGATATAAACACCTTTTGCCAGGGTAATAACAGCCTGGACATAGTAAGTATTGAACTCGGCCTCTGCTTTTACACCAGCAGCATCAAACTCATAGCTGACCATACCATAACCGGCTTCAAGTTTAATCATATCACTTGCCTTATATCCCAAGACTACCAAAGTGCCCGTAGAATCAGAATCTTCTACAGCGTTATTAATCCAAAGCGCGTTTGCCAAGACCATATCTTTTTCTGTGAGCAAACCAAAATTTCCAGGATTCGTTGCCATATAAACATTGCCAGCAATAGAAAATGGTCCAGTAGCAAACTTTGCCATTACTCCAAATATGTTGGAATCGATGCTATAGCTTGTTTCAGTAGTACCAGCTATAACTACATCGTCGTGGCTATTCATTCCACCTAGAACCTTTAGTGCAAGTGGTCCAGCTTTAAAGCTATAGCTTGCCTCTATCTTGGGGATTGAGGT
>JAGMCN010000155.1 GCA_023129235.1 Caldifarciminota bacterium
TAGATCGTAGAATTTGTTTAGAGGGAGTAGGGTTACTATCTTTCTTCCCAATTCCACCAAAAGAATGGAAACCAATAGATGTTCTTTCTAAATTCCCTTGGAATTTATCCGAGAATGAGGCTATAGCGTTGTATCAAATACTTATTAACACCCTTCGTTTCAATAAGGCTATAACTTTCCCCAATGATGGTCCGAGTCCGCAAGATGAAATTTTTGCTCGTTTTCACAGAAATAAAGAATATAAATTCCGTAGCCAAAATCAAGAAAAAAGCAAAGCGATTAAAAAGGGAATTTATTCCTTTATCCCAACTTCTGGGCGATTTAACACAAGGTTAGAATTCTTACAAAAGTTGTATAAACAAATCACTGATAAAGAAGTAGATAAAGAGGAATGTAGAAAATTACTGGGTAAAATTTGGGACGACTTAGAAATGAACTGGATAGATAAAGGTCTTTATCAGTTTAGTGATCCTAATCAAGGGGTGCTTTTTCAACTTGATTATAAATATTGGCGAATTATTCAAGAAGGACAAAATATTTCACGTTTCATCTGCAATAAATGTGGACTAATCTCACCAGTAAATATTAGGGGTGTTTGTCCTACTTTTGGTTGCAACGGAAAACTTGAAGCATTGAATTCCTCATCGAGACGGGAAGAGATTATGAAGAGCCATTATCGGTATTTATATACTAATCTCTCTCTGGTCAACATGACTGCTGAGGAACATACAGCACAACTCAAACAGGATGATGCATCCAACATTCAGCAAAAATTCATAAAAGGAGAAATAAATGTATTGAGTTGTTCAACAACCTTTGAATTGGGAGTAGACCTTGGAGAGTTAGAAACAATATTCTTGCGTAATGTTCCTCCCGAACCCTCAAACTATATTCAGAGATCGGGAAGGGCGGGGCGAAGACTTGACTTGGTTGGCTTCACTCTGACCTTTGCCCAACTTAGATCCCATGATCTCACATATTTCAAAGAACCAGAAAAAATGATTGGAGGCCAAATAAAACCACCTATTGTTGAAATCCGTAATGAAAAAATTGTTCGGCGTCATTTGCATTCAGTAGTTTTAGCAAAGTTTTTTAGAGAGCATCGCGACTATTTTGGGAATGTAGACTCCTTCTTTCATCTTGAAGGAGAAGGGGTTTCGGGACCCAAGAAGTTACAAGAATATCTTGAAAACAAACCTGTGGTCATATTGGAGTCGCTGAAAAGGACAATACCAGAGAATCTGCATAATACATTTGATTTGAAAAACTGGGGATGGATAAAAGGGTTACTTGACGATAAAGATGGTGCTTTAGAAACTGCTGATGCACAAATAAGAGACGAGTATGCTAGCTTAAGAGAATTCTATGCCCGTAAAGAAAAGGAATGGAATGAAAAACGAGATCAAAGAATACGTAATAAATTAAATACAGATATGAGATGGGCAGATGACACGATGAGAACTATTCGGAGAAAGAATCTTTTAAATTTCCTTGCGACTCATACTGTTATTCCAAAGTATGGTTTCCCTGTTGATGTTGTAGAACTCACACTATTGTCTCACATTCCTGCAGCAAAGAAGATCCAATTGGAACGGGACCTTCGCATTGCTATTTCTGAATTTGCTCCAAGTAGTCAAGTTGTAGCAAAAGGGTATATCTGGCAAAGTGCCGGGTTAAAATTAGTAAGAAATAGAGCATTGGATGAATATTGGTATGTCATTTGCCCTAATTGTAAACGGTTTGATAAAGAAAGAAGAACAAGTGATACATCTTCCTTGAAAGAATGTAAAGGGTGTGGCTATAAATTTCCAAAGAATGATATAAAAACTTTCATTACACCTATTTTTGGTTTCGTTACAAGTAGAGAACTTGAACCTACAAAGCCGGGTGAGTCAAGGCCAAAGCGTGAATTTACTACCAGGCCATACTTCTTTGACTATCAGGAGCCAAAAGAGGAAGAATTTAACATTGGAAAACTAAAGATTAACTGCCGATATTCATCTCATGGGGAGTTGGCTGTAATTTGTAAGGGGAAAAAGGGAGCAGGATTTCACATTTGCTTTAAGTGCGGTGCTGCATTTTCCAAAAGACCAAAAGGTAATACGCATAAAAAGCCAATAGGAGAAGAGTGCTCGTCTCCTTCTTTAAGGGGACATCTACACCTTGGTCACACCTTTACAACAGACGTTCTTA
>JAGMCN010000156.1 GCA_023129235.1 Caldifarciminota bacterium
TCGGAAAAGATATTCAAGAACGCTACTTATGAGATGTGTTATATATATATGCATCACCTTTATATAGGCACAAGAGGTAACTTATTTAAATACTCATAAACTTAGTTAGTATGGGGGAGTGCAACTATACATGAAGAAAGCCGCCAAAATCTTTATGTTTGTAGCGATTGTGGTAATAGCTTTCGCACCTCTTATCCCTACGGCTTCCGCCTTCCACGTACATGGAGGAGAGATTTTAGGGGATACGGTCGCGGGTAACAAAGTCGTAGATTTTGAGATCAAAATCACAGATGTGCCAAGAGTTTACGGTGTGAAAATAACAACCGACCTCGTTGATCCCTTGCTACTTCCTGAAAATATAGAGAGCTATGAAAGTGAGGGGGATACCCTTTTTGTACATCCTCCTGCTACCGAGTTTACCGTTAAGATTTCTGGTAGGACTCCCCCCTCCGACTACAAAGAGTCCTACGAATATCTTGAATTTACAAGACTCAATGAAGAACAATACCTTTATTATCACGTATTTATAACTGACAGGGACGGAACAACGCAAGAAGATTTTAAGAAACCTAAAAAGGCTTTCAAGCTTGAAAAACCCAAATTTTATAGAGAAGTCGAGAAAGGAGTCGCGGAGATAAAGAATGAAGAGTTACGAGAAGTTGCAGAATCATTACTCGATGCAGGCCTTGTCGAACACGCGGAGAAATTAACAGAAGTTTCTACAGGTTCTCATCACATAGAGTGGTATAAGGCGTGGTGGTATGTGTGGCTTATTATTGGATTAGTTGCGGGGATTGCTATGGTTCTTATACGCATGAAATTATTTAAGAAAGAAGACGATGAAAAAGGAGTATTAGGAGATGAGTAGATAATAGATGTATCCAGACGAGATTATAGGAATAGGTGGTGCAGGGAAAACGCTTGTGAAGGAAGCCTTAAGGAGCGAATGGTTTGTGGAAGATATTATAAGAAAGTGGGATGAAAGTAGAAGACAACAGGGCAAATTTGGAGGGACTTCGGTAAGAATAATTGATAGTGATACCAGTCAGATGGCGAGCGACAGAAGTGAGCTTGACGAGGCAAAGAGATTTATAAACGAAGTAGGCAGAAAGGTGCTTGGGCGGGAAGATGATTATGCTGTAAAGGTTTTCGGATTAAACGAAAATGCGTATATAAACATAGCACCGGGGAGGGCTACGGATCTCGTAGCTCCGGATTTTGAAAAAAAGGTGAAAGAAAATGCAGGACTTAAAACAGATGTTTGGTGGATTGACGATGAAAATGAGGGACTAAAAAATTTCGCTAAGAGGATAGACCCGAACTTTGAAGGTGCGGGTTTTGCAAATGGTGTCGTAAGAAAGAGATTTCTCGCAAAAGCTCTAATCTACGGGTATTTAACAAATGATGATGCGGAACATTTAATACTAACGGGTGCGGGTCGTCACATTGCAATTGTAACCGCCTTTGGTGGTGGAACAGGGAGTGGCATATTTCTCGACATGGCAAAATGGTTGAAGCACTCCATGCAGAATTGCGCAGTTACATTATTTGCTGTCCTGCCAGCAGGGAAAGAGACAAATCATGAGCATGCAAATGCCTACGCTGCTCTCAGCGAATTAGAACGAGAAAATGAAGGTTACATTGACCTGGCAATTCTTCTTCCGTTAGACCTGTCCGGGTACGGAGGAGGGGACATAAGAAATCACCAGGGACTCAAGAGTTTCTCAGAAACGTTTCCTTATACTTTTTCTGCAATGTACGAGCGCATCTTCACGGATGATGAGTACTTAGGTCAAGGGCATATTGAGTTCTCAAAGACACCGTATAAAAAATTTGTCGTCGCTTCTGCATACATCGTTAGATATGCTGCAGAGAAATTGAAGGATAGGGAGTTCAAGGTCTCAAAAGCTCTTGAAACGCTGGAAAAATATTGTGAAACGGAGAAGGAACTCAGGGATAAACTTAACAGGATAATTGAAAAATGCAGGCTGGTGGTACCAAGCGAAAAATTTGAAGGAGTGGAAGAAGAGGTGAATGAGCGACTTAAAGATTTTAAGGATTGCTTTTATGAAGGGGACTCTGCAGAACTATTGCGCGCCACGAACTATGTTATAGTGGATGAAATAAAGAAGTATGTGGATAGACAACAAGCACAGCCAGACGAGCTTTCAAGGTTAAGGGCTGGTGTTCTTGATATACTCGAAGTGAACTTGCCTGCAAAGGACAAAGAGCTTTTACAAATCGCTAAGAGATGGCTTGAAAACATAGGAAACTTTAAGGAACAGGTCCTAGCAACAGAATCCATTCTCGATTTGACCATCAGGGGTCAGTTTCTAAAAGTTGTTAAATCTATTCCATTAGGTGCTGATAAGATGAACCTTGAGGATAATATAAGGGAACTAAAAGCAAACATTGTGAAAACAGAAAATGAAATCAACGAAGTCACGAGTGAAATAGAGCATCTTGGAAGAGTAAAGTTTGTGAAGGACTTCGTGGAGAAGTGCGAAGAAAGAAAGAAGATTTTGCTTGACAGAGATACACGTGAAAGGGAGGAAAGTTGGAGAAGAGAGTTAAACCTTGAAGGGGTCATAGACAAGCTCAGAGAATGGGGTGCTGGCAGATTAGAAGAGGATATAAAGAACACATCCGAGTATTATAGATTATGGGCAGCTGAGAGTTATTACAATAAGGAGAAAAAGATCCTTTTTTTCAAAAGGAAGAGAAATCCAAGACTTGCAGAGAGAGCAAAAGCACTTGAAGAGGACTGTTGCAGCAGACTGAAATACAGCCGGAAAGACATAGAAACTGATGAACTCCAGTTAAAAGAGGCAATATTTGATGTATTCGGTGCAGAGAAGATAGATGTGTCCAGTATTGAAACAACGCTTGATTCGTTAAAAAATAAAAAAAATGAGTTAGAAGATAAGAAAGATTCTAATGAAGGGTTGCATACAATTGCTATGGAAATATGGAATGTATTTGAGATTTCAGAAAGAGTTTACACACTTGGACAGGGAGATAAAAGTTATAAGAAGATATTTGAAGTTTTTCCCGTTTCTGAGGGGGCAAGGAGGGGTGAGTTTGTGCAAGAGATTATGCCAAAGGAACCAAGTATCATAGGAAGATTAACCGATGAGTCAGACATAAAAATATTCACAGAGTTTGAGGGGGGTAGGGATTTTACTGAACTGCAAAGTGCAATAACCGATTCCTTCAGTAACTATGTAACACCTGGAAGACAAGAGGAGAATAAATTTCTGTGCACAAAAGGCACTATAACAGGCGAGATTGACGAAAAGAAGCGCAGTGTTGGACCCAACGCAATGCGGATTATTGCACTCTCTCGTAATGAAAACATGCGCCCGGATCCAAACTATGAGCAGATTCGGGATATTTACGGCATTGCGGCTAAGGACATCTCGGAGATACCGCTGCGATTTGGAGGCAGATGGGATGCCGCTTTTGTTACGGCGGTTATGTTAGTCCCCATGGAGATGTTAATAAACACAGGACATTACTACGAAGCATACGCCAGCATACTAAAGCAGGAAGGTGATATTGGCATACTCAAGCGCCACTCCGCGAATCTCGAGAAAGGGAAATTTTACGTGCGAAAAAAATGTCTGAATGACACGGAAGTTATAGAAGTCCTGGATATGCCTGTGGAAGAACAAAGGGAAAAAATGAATGAGATTTACAGGGAAATTAACTTGAGAGAATTAGAAAGGAAGTGAACATAATGCCGTTCACATTCACCGTGTATGATATGGTATGAATAAAAACGCGGATGGTTAACAACGCATTAGAAATGAAAGAAATCTTGAATGATCAACACCGCAACATCACTAAGCAGGATTTAGCCATTGCCGTAGCGCTTGTGGTTCTCGGCTTTTTCTCTATTTTTTCCTATTCTACTTTTTATAGTAAATGGGGAGCTATTCATTTCCTGAACGCGACATATTTAATGTTCATTTTAGGGTTTATCGTCGGCTTAGGAGTTGGAAATTACATAAAGAGTGATGAAGTTAGGCTTAGGGTATTCGGCGTGTTTATAGTGGTAACCTCGATATTTGTGTTTATACGATGGAGAGTCCATTTTTATGCGCATTTACCTGAATTAGGAATTGGGCTAATTCTAGGTGTCATTTCTTTTTATGCTATTTATGCTCTCAGGAAGGATTTATGGAAAAAGATTGGTGATGGCCTTATCATTAGCATTATAGCAGTTCTATATCTTTCATATCTGATATTTTTTAGGAGCAACGCAGCTCTTGATGTTAAAGGATTTGTTGTGGGATTAGTCCCCCTTTTCGTTTCTATTATTGGTTATGCTGTTCTTATGGGAGTTGTGCAAAAGGTGACAACAGTGGCGCTTCTTGGAATGGCAAGTGCGGGAAAAACAACATTTACATGCATGTGTAATAGTGAAAAACTCGATTTTTTTCTTGATTCTATGGATTTCGTAGATAGACAATCGGGTGGGAAAAACAAAATGATAGAAGCTAGAAAAGAGTTTGAGGAGGATAAGCTCTTTCCGGTATCAACGCCTGAGGTGGAGTGGAGTCTTGTTATAATGGAAAGAGAAACTCGCTTAACAAAAGATAGAGTGCTTTACGTGGATTGTTCCGGGGCCCAACAGAAAAAAATATTTGAAGATTTACAAAAAAAACATTTTGAAAGCGATGCCTTAAAAAAAGTATTAGGAGAATATATAAGTGACTTAGGAGTAGAGGAGCAATCCATGCTAATGTCAAAACCGATTTCAACGGATCTGTGTTCTATATTAGAGAAGAAAGGTGGTATGGATCTAAAAATTGCTTTTATAAAATGTATTATGGATTCTGATAGATTAATAATACTTGTGGATGGTGGAGAATTGCGTGAACATCATGAAGATAAAAAGATCCAATATTTGTTTGATAGCATGACATATTATGCTTCTATTATCAGGTCATTGAAACCACGGAAAGTTGCAATTGTTGTTAGTAAAGGAGATAAATTTGGTGTTAATGACAAAAATTACAATGAGAGAATAAAAACAGTCAGAGATTATTTTAATAATAGTCCTGGAGCAAATCAATTAATCAAAGCCATTAAAAGTGTGTACAATAGTGATTACGAATTCTTTTCTGTTGGGGTTCCTTCTGACGGCTTTATATGTAAAAAGTGTAATGAGGATTGCGACGAAGGAGAAAAATGCCCCTCCTGCGGAGAAAAACCTCGTGAAAAACATGCAAGTAAGATATTTGGCGTAAAAGAAGTTATAAATTGGATTTTAGGACGATGGCTATGAAGATTAGATTACCTTTTAGAAAGCATAAAGAGGGTGAGGAGAAAAAGTATAGTGAGAAAAAACAGATAAAGTTACAAAAACCACATATAAATCTGTCAGAAAGCATCTATATAATAAACCCATACGGAGATAGAGAAAAAGAAGAAGGAGAAATAGAGAAAGATATAGATGAAGAAACCAAAGAACTATTTGATTACTTGTACAAAAGCTATGGTAGTGTTATAATATTCGATGGTGAAATATTTTCTTTTGCTGCTCCCTTTAAATGTGTTGTACCTAAAGATAATAGACCCGGCTATAGGGTAGGTGTATTTGTTAAACATTTGAATGATGAAGATGAGTTTGTAGGCTTATTAGAAGAGATAAAAAATAAAATTCGTGAGGAGGCAGAAAAAGTAGGAATAAGCTTTGGAGAATTTTATGATAGTGCAAACCGTATATTTAACTTGCAGGAGTATAGAAAGAGAGAAATAGGGCATATAATTACGAATTCGGTTTTTAAGAGAAAGCGAATTAGAGCTAAACTTGGTGGCCTTTATGCTTCTGATATTTTGATACGAGAAAAATATCCCTTCTCTTTTTATATTTGTGCTGAAGATGAAGAAGTGCAAAAATGGGATTTTGATATTATTGTCACAACAAAAGCAAAAGAGAGTGAAGAAGAGTATTCCGAGGTGTATGACGAAATTGATAGGAGTGCTCAGCGTCATAAATACAAACAAAAACCTGATGCCTTAGAAAGCATAGTTGAATCCGCCCTTAAAAAAGTGGACTTCTATCCTCCAGAATATATTGAGTTTCTCTGGAATAAGGGAGAGATAGAGAAAGTAGGGGGACTTCTGTCCAAAGGGAAAATTTCAAAAAAAGAACTTGGACAATTCAGTACAGAAGGGAAGTTTGAGCTAATGGAACAAGGAATTGAGTTCCCCCTAGAAGTAGAAAACATAAGGGACATTATATTGCGGAAAGAGCTGCCATCAATATCACGAAGCGCGATGGAATCTCCTTCTATAAGAGGCATTGTATTGGAGAAAGAGGGAAGAATGCTTGAAAAAATACCACCATCTAAAATTTCGCTGACTTTGAGGGATTATGGTTATGAAATAAAAAACTCGAAAGAAGCGAGGGTACTTCTTAATGATTATTTTGGAAGAAAGCTACATAATAAGAGCCTAGAAGAACTGGACGAAGAAGGAGGGGTTGAGTTGTTAGCGAAACTTTTAAAAGGCGGTTTCTTAGATGAAAAAATATGCGGAAGTGTCATTAACAAAATTGTGTGTAAGAAGGACCTAAGAATATTGTGTAAAAAGGAAGTTATTTGGAATAAATGGGAAGGTAAAATTAGAAAGAGATGGAAGGAAATACCTCAAGAAGTGGAAGAAGAAATATACGAATTGTAATACAGTTGGTAGATATTTGAGAATTGAAGTATGAAAAAAATATACG
>JAGMCN010000157.1 GCA_023129235.1 Caldifarciminota bacterium
AAACTTTATCCAAAGCTCCGAGTGCTTTGCAACTTAGGTTCTTGCAGACACTCTCGGATGTAGCTGCAGAGAAGAATTCTACCATTATATTCCCGCTACCTATAGAACTTATGAAACCTCTATTTGGTAAAGACTGGGCAAAGAAAGATTAAGATAAATAGCTATTAAGTAATTAAGTCTTGGGGATAGAGACAGCAGAAGTTCTGTTTCTATATATGCACGGATGACTGAAGACTTAATCCAGATTTTTTAGATGAAAGTTTCCCTTCTTTTCTTATTACTCTTCTTCTTCAATCAGGATGAGGATTTTAAGTTTGCTATGGGATTATTTAACGATGGAGTATATACACTTGCACGAAAAGAGCTTGTAGATTTTGCACAAACTCACCCAGAGTCTGAGCTTCTCCCGGATGCTAAATATTTTGCCGCAGAATGCCTGTATCGCGAAAAACAATATAGAGATGCTATTTCAGAGTTTGACCGTGTCCATACATTATATCCAAAGTTTGCGATTCGTGCGTGTATGCGTATGGGTCAAGCTTATTATGAACTTGGAGTAATAGATTCAGGAATCGTAGTATTTGAGAAAATACACGACCAGCTTCCAGTTGAGGCAGATTATTGGCTTGGTGAAGGATATTTTAAGCTTGAAGAATATGAGAAAGCTATTGAGTATTACAAACTCGTGAAAAGTGGGAAATATGAACAATATGCTTTATATTCTATTGGTTTTTCTTACCTCAAACTTAAGAACTATGAAGAAGCTATTTCCTGTCTTAATGGTGTGACTAATAAATCTTTGCTCCCCCAAGCTGAATTTCTTGTTGCATCTGCATTTTACGAAAAAGAAGATTATGACGGAGCTATTTCTAAATTACAACAAATTAAAGGAAAGTATGAATCTAAAGCAGGTTTCCTATTAGGCGAGATACTTTATAAAAAGTCAAGATTTGATGAAGCAGTGAAACAGTATGCTAAATGCCATACTCCGCTTGGAATTTCTGGTCTGGCAAAGAGTTATTATGCTTTACGCAATTATACAAAATCTCTGGAGCAGTATAAGAAACTTCTTGCTTATGCAAATCACAAAGCGGATGCAATAGAATCCATCGGAAGAATATATTATGACCAAAAGTCATATAAAGAAGCAATAGAGTGGTTAGACAAGGGAATTACTTACTCGGCAAAACTTATGGCTGGTAATTGTTATTTTGAGATGGGCAAGTATAATCTTGCTTTTTCAAGATACGATTCACTTTATCAAGTTACTCATAAACAGGAACCACTTTATCGGATGGCACTTTCGTCTTACAAACTTAAAGAATATGAAAAAGCAAAAAAGTTATTATTAGAATGCCAAACTTCTGACCCAAAAGTATCATTACTTCTTGGAGAGATTTCTTATAAGGAAGGAAAATACAGTGAAGCTCTTAAACATTACAAAAAAGCGAGTAAATCAAAATCTAAAGAGCGGGAAGGATGGATAGGAATGAGAGCTTGTTATATTGCTCTCAAAAAGTCTGGAGAAGCTTATAAAGTGGCTAAACTGCTTGTCAATAAGTATCCAAGCAAAGAAACTTATCAGGAGTTTGCAGAAGCGGCTTACTTTAACAAGGAGTATGATGAGTCAGCAAAATATTATTCTCGTTGCAAGGGGCCTGATGCTTTACTCCGTGCAAGTAATATATACTATGAAAATGGCAATTATGATAAAGCAATCCGAGGATTTGAGAACTTCCTTAAGTCTTATCCTTTGCATAAAGAAGCGGCTCAGGCGAAATACTTAATCGCACTCTCATATAGAAAAAAAGGAGCATTTACAAAATCAACTGACGAGTTAAAAGAGTTTTTGCATCTTTATCCCGGCACCACTTTCGAACTTGAGGTAAAGTGTGCTATCGGGGATAACTTCTATGATGAAGGGAATTACAAAG
>JAGMCN010000158.1 GCA_023129235.1 Caldifarciminota bacterium
ATAGCTCACAACGGCAATGTAATAAACTACCAGTTTCTGAAGAAAAAACTTATAAACGAAAAGAGGAGGCACATAAATACTTCAAGCGATGTGGAAATAATTCTTAATATACTTGCAGACAGGCTTGAAGAGGAATCACCGTTGGATGCGGTAAAGACAGTGATGGATGAAGTAAATGGGAGTTATTCTTGTATCTCATATATAGCAGGGAAAGGGATGCTTGCCTTCAGAGACCCTCACGGAATAAAGCCCTTAATACTGGGACACAGAGGAGACAATTTCTGTCTGGCTTCTGAATCTGTGACACTTGATGTTCTTGGTTATGAAATAGATAGAGATGTGAGCCCTGGGGAGGCAATATTTATAGATATGGATAGGCGAGTCACAGCGAAAGTGATAAAAGAAGATACCCCCAGACATTGCATATTTGAATACATCTACTTTGCAAGGCCAGATTCCGTAATGGATGGATTAACAGTTTATGATGCAAGAATGGCACTCGGTAGAGCGCTTGTTACCCAGGTTAGGAAAGTCGGATTAAAGCCTGATGTCGTTATCCCTGTTCCTGATACAGCAAGAACAGCGGCCCTTTCCTTGGCTCAAGAATTGGGAGTTCCTTATAGGGAAGGGCTTATAAAGAACAGATACATTGGGAGAACATTCATTATGCCGAGAGATGCAAAAAGAATGGAACAGGTGAGACATAAACTCAATCCAATAAAGAAAGAAATAGAAGGCAAGAAAGTACTCTTAGTAGATGACTCTATTGTAAGGGGCACCACATCGAAAGCGATAGTAAACCTCGTCAAGAGGGCTAACCCTAAAGAGTTATATTTTGCTTCTTCTTGTCCTCCTCTGAAGTATCCGTGCTTTTATGGAATCGATATGCAGACCAGAGATGAATTTATAGCAAGGACGAAAAGCATCGCTGAGATACAACAAGAAATCGGAGTGGACGAACTTATATATCAAGATTTAGAAGAGATGCTGCGAGCCCTTGGCAACATTCCATCATACTGCACCGCTTGTTTTAACGGAGACTATCCGACAAGAATAACAGAAGGTGAAATAATGGAGATTGAAAAGGAACGGAAGAAGGAATAAAAATAACAATTGAGGATTATCGTAGCAAGCAAAAAGGTTCTACAAAATGATATAAGTAGAAGTGATGGCAATACATAATTTATCTGTGTTGTTAGGACATAAAGAATGAAAACAATAGAAAAGAGCAAAATTGCTTTCATATTAATAATACTAATTTATTGTCTGTATGCCGGATTATTTATCTATCGGACCTCCTTTGTTATCAACGGCGAGAGATTCTTTTCATTGTTTGACGATGCAATGATTTCAATGAGATACGCAAAAAATCTCACCAATGGTTATGGCTTGGTCTGGAACCCAGGTGGTGAAAGAGTAGAAGGTTACACTAACCCTTTATGGGTTCTATACATGTCTATCTTCCACCTACTCCCGATAGCTCAATCTAAGACAAGTATCTTTATCCAAATCAGTGGAGCTTTATTCCTGATAATCAATCTTTTCTTTGTGAAAAAGATAGCTGACTTAATTTCCAATGGTTCCACGGTTGTTTCTTTATGTGCTGTATTTTTAACTGCTTTTTACCTTCCGCTCAATAATTGGAGTCTGCAAGGGATGGAAGTAAGTGTATTGACACTTATAATGAGTATTTCTATATGGAGAGCACTGCAATGTATCAAGTCGAATGAGTTTTCTATTTGGTTATATATCTTGCTCGGAGTAGGCACGCTTATCAGGATTGATATGGCTGTTCCATTTCTCGCTATTTTTATCTTTATGTTAATGGCAGACCCCAAAAATAGGAGCAAAAACCTTGTGTGGGGACTTCCTATATTTATATTTTTCATTCTCATACAAACGGTATTTAGAATCTGGTATTTTGGTGACATTTTACCAAATACATATTACTTGAAAATGACAGGGTATCCTTTTTTTCTGAGAATCAGCAGAGGTCTATATGTTCTTTTAGACTTCATCTATAAATTGAATTGGATATTATTCTTGTTGCCGTTTAGCATACTTTTATTTCGGCGAGACAAACTTATACTCCTTTTATTTTGGGCCTTTCTGACGCAGATAATGTATAGTGTTTATGTTGGAGGCGATGCATGGGAATGGTGGGGCAATAGATATTTGTGCACCGTTATGCCAGTATTTTTTATTTTGTTTTGCTGTAGCTTGAGAAAAATCGGATCATCTTTAATAACTAAAATCGGCGAAAGGCGGGGTCTGATTGAAAAGTATGCAAAACAGGGTTTTGTTGCCTTTATATTTATTAGCCTTCCTAACTTTAACTCTATATATGATCACTGTGGTTTAGGAGAGTGGTTGCTAATAAACAGACCTCTGCATGTTCTTGATAATAAAAGGATGGTGGAAAGAGCATTTTTGTTAACCAAGATTACAAATGCTCGGGCAAAAATTGCAGTTGTTTGGGCAGGAGCCATTCCGTATTTCTCAGATAGATACACAATAGATCTTCTTGGCAAGAATGACAAGAAAATTGCCAGTGAAAAAATGAGAGTATCTTCGGGACTATCTAAATTTATTGATTTCTACCCTGGCCACTTAAAGTGGAACTACAGTTATTCAATTGGCAAATTGAAACCAGATGTTGTAGTCCAATTGTGGAGATTTAAGGAGGCAAAGTCATACTTAGAAGACAACTATATAAAAGTGAAATTACAAGGATTTACTCTATACTTACTCAATGGGTCTAATAATGTCTTATGGGATAAAATTAAAAGTGTTGAGTGAGAGTAATAGTGCTACACGATTTATTCCTTATTTTTCTATGTGTTTCTGTGGCTTAGAAAAGAAATGATATGAGTGGAATTTGTGGAGGAGTCTGGTTTAATAATAAATCAGATAAGCAAGTTGTGAAAGAGATGGCTGAATTACTTAAACATAGAGGGCGGGATGATTTATCTTTTTACTTTAATGATAGAATAGGACTTGCAATGAATAGAACGGCTATTCTTGATACAAGAAAAAATCTATATCCTCTCCATAACGAAGACAAGACTCTTTGGCTTGTCCTTGATGGCGAAATATATAATTTCAAAGAGCTTAAAGAGACACTCCTAAAACTCGGTCATCATTTTTACACAGAAACCGATGGAGAGATAATTCTGCATCTTTATGAAGAAAAAAGAGTTGCAGGAATCACAGGACTTAATGGCAACTTTGCTTTTGCTTTATTTGATAGTAAAAGTAATAAGTTGTTACTTGCAAAAGATAGATTTGGCATAAAGCCCTTGTATTACTGGGTAGATGACTACAAGATTCTATTTGCTTCTGAGATAAAAGCTTTACTTAAATTCTCGCCCAAAATCCCGAATGATGCGATAATTTATGATTTTCTGGTAACAGGGGTTCATGAGCATACAGAGGACACTTTCTTTGAGGGAATAAAAAAGCTTATGCCTGCTGAGTATATGATAATTGATTCAGAAAGTTTAAGAAAAGAAAAGTACTGGGAACTAAAACTTGATGCTGATAATAAGATAACACACGATTCACGATGCAGGGTTCACGATTCACGATTAGATAAATTCCTTGAGCTTTTTGAGGATTCTGTGAGGATAAGATGCCTCGGTTTACCCACAACTCGCAATTCGCAATTCGGGGCACTTTTAAGTGGTGGCATGGACTCATCATCAGTTGTCGCTATTCTTAATAAATTTACATCTCCAATAACATTTTCAAGTTGCCGAGAGGACGAGTATTTAGATGAGAGAAAGTATATTGAATCAGTGACTCAGGAACTGGCTCTTGAGAGTGCCTATAATTTTCCCAAGAGCAAGGAGTTGTGGGAAGACATTGAAAAATTCATCTGGCATCAGGATGAACCCATAAGAGGAGCAAGCACTTGGGACCATTTCTCAATTATGAAGTTCGCGAGTGAAAGAGGTGCGAAAATACTTTTTGATGGACAAGGAGGAGATGAAACTCTTTGTGGCTACCTCCCTTATTTTCCGCAATTCTTAAAAGAACTTGGCAAGAATTTTGAGATATTTAAACTTATCAAAGAGTTCATTGCAGGATTTGACCTTGTAAAGTTTGCTATCAAAGAAAGGATATTAGGGAAACAAAATCCTAAGGAGTTTCTCTCGCATGATTTCATTCATAAATTTGAGGGCAGAGAAGAATCTATTTTAAAGGAGCTTTTCCCTAATACCATAATTGAAAAGTCATATTATGCAATCACCAAATATAGTTTAAGTTTTTTGCTTAAAGAAACTGAAAGAAATTCATCTGCATTTGGCATTGAAACAAGGATTCCCTTTTTAGACCATCGATTAGTAGAATATGCATTTTCACTTCCTTTAGATTACAAAATAAGAAATGGGTGGACAAAATGGATATTAAGAGAAGCTATGCGGGATGTTCTACCTGAACTCGTGAGAAAAAGGAGAAGAAAAATAGGTTTTGGAACTCCGGAAGCACGATGGCTGAGGGAATTAAGTCCCAAGATAGAGGGGATTTTTAGCTCTCAGGAATTTAAATCTCGTGGTTACTGGGATGCAGAAAAGATTTCCAATAATTTCAGGGATTTTTGTAATGGAAAGAAAATACAGCCCGATTTTTTCTGGAGGGTTATAAGTTTAGAAATATGGTTTAGAGTTTTTTTAGATTCTTAATCACAGATGAACACAGATAGACACAGATTATTTATTGACAGAGATAGAGATTTGAGATAGAGTTTTTTCTCTATCTCTATCGCGAGACTCAATTCTTTGTGCATCAATATTTATCCGTAGTTTCAAAAACAGGAGGAGAAATGGAAAGAATTATTGAATTAAAGAATATTAGTAAAGTCTACAGAGCAGGAGAAATTGATGTACCTGCCCTAAAAGATATTACTGTTGATATTCACAAAGGGACATTTGTCTCTTTTATTGGCCCATCTGGCAGTGGGAAAACGACACTGCTCAATATTATCGGTGCTCTCGATACACCAACAAGTGGTATTATGAAAATTGCTGGTGCAGAGACAAGCGGGCTTTCAACTAAAAAACGTGCTATATTCAGAGGAGAAAACATTGGATTTATTTTTCAGGATTTTAATTTAATTTCTGTTTTAACGGTATATGAAAATGTTGAATATCCCCTGCTTATGGTAAAAGAGACTCCAAGGGAAGAGCGTGTGAAAATTGTTAACGCACTACTTGAAAAAACAGGTATGCTTGATCAGAAAGCTAAATATCCTTCTCAACTGTCCGGAGGACAAAAGCAGAGAGTTGCCGTTGCACGTGCTTTAACAACATCACCCCGTATTGTACTTGCTGATGAGCCGACTGCGAATCTTGACCATGATACTGCGTTCATGGTTATTAGTCTTATGAAAAAAATGCGTGATGAGAGTGGAGTTACCTTTATTTTCTCCACTCATGATCCAAAAATTGTTGGTGTAGTTGATATAATTCATACTCTGGAAGATGGTATTATTATGAAAAGTGAGGAAGTCACACATGGGTAATCTTATTAAAATCGCATTCAGGAACCTCTATCGCCAGAAAAGAAGAACATTACTTACTATAGCAATAATCAGTGTTGGTGTTATAGCAGTGTTACTGTTTTCTGCACTATCAGGTGCGTTTAAAAATATGATGGTTGGTCAGATAACAGATTCCATGCTCGGACATATGCAGATACATAGAAAAGGCTATGTCAGCTCTTTAGACAATCTGCCTCTTGACAAGACAATAGATGCAAAACAGATGAAGAAAATGGGAGAGATACTTGATAGAATCCCTCGGGTTGAAGCATACTCAAAAAGAATTCTTATGGGCGGCATGCTCAGCAACTATATAGAAACTACAAATATTAAAGTCGCAGGAATCAATCCAAAAGATGAATCTATTGTTACGCCTCTTTTAACATCACGTATTAAAAAAGGTGCAATGTTAAAAAAAGGTGAAATACTGCTACCTGAATTAGTCACAAAAGGTATGGATTTAAAAGTTGGGCAATCTACAGTTCTAATAGTTAATAATGCAGATGGTTCTGTTAATGGGCAAAATCTTAAAATTGCCGGAATAGTGGAATCTGTTGTTGGCCCCACAGGTAAATATGGATATATTCATATTGATGATGCAAAAACTATTCTTAGAATGGATAAACCTGAATTCAGTGAAATTGCAATAAGACTTAATAAAATCAATTCTCTGGACAAAGTTATTAGTCAGTTGTCTCTTCAAGCTGATAAAATGAAAAATGAACAGGGAAAACCTGTTTTTGAAGTTCACTCATGGAAAAAACTATCACCTTTTTATAATATTGCAAAAATGATAGACCTTATGTCCCTTTTTATTAATATTCTTCTTGTTGCAATTGTGCTCATAAGTATTCTCAATGTTATGATTATGG
>JAGMCN010000159.1 GCA_023129235.1 Caldifarciminota bacterium
GATTTCTTGACCCAAATAGGAGTTCCCCAATAAATTACACACCTTGAAAATAACAAAGGAAGTTTATATCTATCCCAGCTACCAAATCTTACGAGTCTTGAAATACCAACTCCTACAGGAATAATTGGCAATCCGGTAAGTTCAGCAAGTTTTAAAACCCCATCTTTTACCTGATGAGGTGGACCCACAGGACCATCAGGAGTTATTGCAAATGAGCTATTATTCAATTTTAAAAGTTTGAGAAACCCCCTCGCTCCTTCACCTGAACTTGAGCCTCTTATCACTTTATATCCCAGAGGCTTTACAATTCTTGTTAAAAATTCTCCATCCCTATGTGTGGATACAAGAACAACAACATTTTGAAATCTATGAGCATAGATAAGGGAAAAAGAATCACTGTGCCAAAAGGCATAAATCACTGTACCTTCAGGAATTTCGCCTTCATCTCTTATCCTAAGACTCCTTCCTATAACAGTAACAAGCAATCGTCCAACCCAAGAAACAAGTCTGAGCTTAAACTCATCCATTTGTATATCACATAATGCAGATACAGGGAAAAGTCAATCAGAAAAAAGTTGACTTCCTTTAATTTAGAATATATAAAAAACAAAATGCTTCTCGTAACAGTAATAAGGAAAATCTTGCTTTTAATCTTCGCAATATTGTTACCACATATATCCGTTGCTTGTGAGATTCGCATTCAGCCTCCAACAAGATTTGATACAACTGAATATATATTTATTGGTGAAGTAATTGATATAGTTGGACCATTAGAGTCTGAGCGTGTCAAAGGGGAAGCATATGGATTTTTGGTCAAAGTCAAACAAACAGTATTTTTGCCAGATTCATCAACAAACTACTTTGAAGTTTATGATTATGGTATTACTCCATCTTGCTCACCTGAAGGTATTCCGAAAGATTTCTTGTCAGACTCAAAAGGATGTGAAGTCAGAGTAATTGGAAAGGAATCGGAATTCTTCGCGAGTAGATTAGAAGCTGGCAAAATAAGATTGGATGCATGGCTAATAAATAGAGGAAACCAAGGAAGTATTACACGAAACTTTAATAATATTACATCTGCAACCTCTGTTTTCAATTATAAGAAAGATTCCGAAGCAGGAAGAGAATTGCTTTATTTTGAAGCAAGAAAAGATTTATTGCGACTGAAAAATGCCTCTTCAGACGAGGAGAAAATAAAAATTCTGAGAAGGTTGATGGAATTTCGTACTTATTTCAAATGGTTTTCTGAAGTTCTCAAAGCGCACATTTCAAATGAAAAGACAATACAAATGTTAAACCAAGAATTTCTGAAATTAAGAGAGAGTAACAAATGATTTGGGGAAGGCAACGAATGGAAGATAGAACCATTAGGAGATAAAAAATGTAGGGGTAACCCTTGCGGTTACCCGTTTGTTGGGATGCAAAGATATTGGTCATTGCGAGTTCACTGTCATTTTGTGTGGTAGCCGTAAGCTTTAGTTTGCGTTCTTGTGTCGTTGCGAGTTCGTCTTCTATACTCAACTTATGCGAAGCAATCCCATACTTGCTT
>JAGMCN010000016.1 GCA_023129235.1 Caldifarciminota bacterium
CCAATTACTATATGGTCATTGATACCTGCCTGCCCTGCAATTATTACATTATTGCCTATTTTTACACTACCTGCAATTCCAACTTGTGCAACGATTATGCAGTTTTCTCCAATCTCTACATTATGAGCAATATGAACCAAATTGTCAATCTTTGTTCCTCTCTCAATCACAGTGTTTCCCACGAGAGCCCTATCCACAGTTGAGCAAGCTCCTATTTCAACATCATCCCCTAAGATTACTCCACCACGATGGGGGACTTTTGTGTGTTTCCCCTTGACTTGCATATACGCAAATCCATCACTCCCAATCACTACCCCACTGAAAATCACAACTCTCTGCCCAATAACCACATTGGCAAGGATTGTAACATTTGGATAAATGCGAGCTCCTTTCCCAATCTTTACTCCTCTTCCGACATACACCCCAGCACCGATAATAACTCCATCTTCTATTACAGTATCAGCTCCTATACTTGAGAATTCATCTATACTTACTTGCTTACCAATTTTTACTGATGGAGATATGTGTGCCTTGTCGTTTATACTGGGAGTTATTACTCCTTCGGGATAAAATTCTTCCAACAACTTAGCAATCGCAACAGATGAATTCTCTACCTCTATCGTCGCCACTCCATCTTCACGATTTCCGATTAACGATTTCCGATTGACGATTATACACGATGCATTGCTCTTCTCAGCCCATTTCTCATATCGCGGATGGGAAAACCAGGTTATGTCCCCTTTGCCAGCTTCTTCAATCCTTGCAATCCGTTTAACCTCAAGCTCTGCAGGACCATTCAACTTCCCATCAACAAGTTTTACAATTTCTCTAAGCTTCATTATAAACTCAAATAATTAAGATTCTCTTGTTTCCCACAATAATCTAATAACCATAGTTTGTCAAGGAAAAGCAGAAAATTATTTTTTCCCTTGACTTATATTAAATATTCTGTAAATTCTTACAATGAAGGAGGAAATACAGGTTTGATTTTGCTGATTATGCAGAAATTACCACGAAATGTACACTCTTGGCCAAAAAACAGATATGAAGCCTATTTATGGTGATGGCCTCCGCTACCACTTGTAACTTATGCTTAATTTCTCAATAAGTTACCAAAAGTTACTATCAGTTACAATGAGTTACTATCGCATTTTTTTCTTTTTCTAATCTTCACATCCTTTTACTTAGGTTATGCTCTGCCAGATGAAAAAGCATGTTATTACAATAGTTGCATTATTCCTTATTACCTGTTTAACAAGAATACCATTTGCTACTAAATGTATTTGTGAGCATGACTCAGTAAATTTTGCTCTTGCAATAGAAAGTTTTGACATTGCAAAACATCAACCGCATCCTCCTGGTTATATCCTATATGTTGGGTTAGCTAAATTTCTCAATTTATTTTTTAAAGATATAAATAAAAACTTCATAATTCTATCTATACTCTTTAGTGCTATAGCTGTGGTTTTAATTTATTTGCTGGGTAAAGAGATATTTAACTACAGATGCGGATTGATTTCAGGGTTATTTCTCCTTAGCAGTCCAGTTTTCTGGGCATATGGAGAGTTAGCTCTATCATATACAGCAGAAAATCTTTTCTTTCTCTTAATTGCTTATATGGCATATCAGGTTATAAGGGGTAAAAGACAATATATTTTATGGATGAGTATAGCACTTGGTGTAGGAGTTGGGATGCGTCAGAATTTAATACTTTACCTCTTGCCACTATGGATAAGAGGTTTAGTATCATTAAGGTCATGGAAAGAAGCAGGAAAGCAAGTTTTGATTTTTGGAATTGTCTGTCTGCTCTGGTTTATCCCTTTAATGATTTTAAGTGAAGGTTTTAGTAAATATTGGAGTGTATCTAAAGAACTTGGTGGAAATATGCTTTTTTCAAAGTTTAATCCTATAAAAAATGTTGTCTATATAGTCGTAGGTTCTGTTTGGACACTTGGAGCTATTCTTATAGGAATATTTATGAGTCTAAGGAGATTAAACGAATCGCTTGCCTTCCGACAAAAGAGAGAGTTGCTTATTTTTTTCGCTCTATGGGGAGGTCCTTCGCTTTTATTTTTCCTTATATTTTCTATAGGAAAATCAGTGCATACTTTAAGTTATATACTTCCCTTTATAGTTCTTTCAACTGTATTTGTATTTAACCGTTGGAGAGTGCTTGACCGTATTTTAGTAAGTATTATTATTGGTACAAATTGCTTGCTTTTCTTTATGGTAAGACCCTTATCAATGGGTGAGCAAATTATGGGTATTAATACTGATAAGGTTAAAAATTTTGCCAATTTCTGGGTATTAGATCATTCTAATAAAGGACTCAGGCAGAAAGAAAAAGTAAAAGAGATACTTAATCTGGTAAGGAAGGAATTTTCATCAGAAAAGTCTGCAATCTGTGTAGCAAGTGGGGGGAACTTCCAGCCTTATATTCCTTGGAGAACTGTCTATTATTATCTTCCTGAATTTTCAATCTTTAAGATAGGAGATGAGGTTCAAGTGATAGAATTGAAACCTAAGATTGAAACAATTATTTGGTTGGTTGACAAGTATGACTTAAAAAGATATAAAAATATAAAACTAAATAAGGTAGTAGATAAAGGAGAAGAGATATATTTTTCAAGCATCAAAGATACTTTAACAATAGAGAACTTTAAGTTTTACAAAGAAGAATGAACATACTTATATCAATGCGTCCGAAGCAATGGATTAAGAATCTCGTAATTTTTGCAGCACTTATTTTTTCAGAAAATCTCTTTGCTCTGGAACCATTTATTAGAACTTTCCTCGGATTTATTCTTCTATGTTTGCTTTCCGGAGCAATATATCTCTTTAATGATATAGCTGATAGGGAGAAAGACAAGACTAATTCATCTAAATCAAATCGCCCTATTGCAAGTGGGATGCTTGGTGTCAAAAATGCGGCTATAAGCGGAGGATTAATTTGTATTATAACACTTATTCTATCCGGGTTGCTTGAACCAAGATTTCTCTTAGTTGCACTTGTTTATGCTGTGTTAATGATAGGGTATTCTTTCTTCCTGAAAAAGCTTGTAATAATTGATGTGTTAGTGATAGCTATGGGCTTTTTGCTCCGGGCAGTTGCAGGGGCAGTTCTTATAAGAGTTGAAATCTCGGTCTGGTTATTTATATGTGCTTTCCTGCTGGCGTTATTCCTTGCGATTGGCAAAAGGAAACACGAGCTTGTTTTAATTGGAGTTCAGGGTAGGGAAGTTCTATCTCATTATTCTACCGAAATCCTTGACCAACTCATTTCAGTTACTACTGCGGCTGTTCTTGTGGCTTACATTCTATATACCGTTTCAGCAGAGACCGTAGCTAAATTTCAAACTAAATGGCTTGTTTTGACCGTTCCTTTCGTGCTATATGGAATATTCAGATACCTGTGGCTCGTGTATCAAAAGAAATTAGGCGGAGCGCCTGAAAAGACTTTATTAGTTGATAAACCATTGCTCGCTGATGTTATTCTCTGGATAATATCAGTGATTGTAATAATAACTTAAGGAGATGCGTGAATGACTGAAGGATGTCCGCGAAAATTTCAAGGAACTCTCCCAATGTCTCGGAGTGAACTCCCAATGTCTCGGAGTGGACTCCCAGTGTTTCGGAGTGGACTCCCAATGACTCGGAGTGGACTCCCAAAGTCTCGGAGAGCACTCGCAAAGAGTCAGGGAACTCCCGCAAAGTCTCCGAGTGTTCCCGCAATGTTTCCGAGTGTTCCCGCAATGTTTCAGGGAACTCCCACAAAGTCTGCGGGAACTCCCACAATGATTGCAGGAGGGGTGTGAATGATTAAGATATTGATTACTGGGGGTGCTGGATTTCTGGGGTTTCATTGCACTCGGATATTTACGGAAAAAGGGTGTGAGGTAACCTGCCTTGATATAGCCGAATTCGATACGAGGGGTTATCCAAAGAATGCGAAATTATTGGAAGCCGATGTTAGAGATTTCGAGAAAGTTTGCAAAATTGTATCGGAAGGTTTTGATGTAATCGTTCATGCTGCTGCAGCACTTCCTCTCTGGAGCAAAGAAGACATTTTCAGCACCAATGTCGAAGGCACAAGAACCATACTGGAAGTAGCGAGGAAATATTCGATAGAGAAAGTAATATTTATATCTTCCACTTCTGTGTATGGAATTCCTAAAGTCCATCCGATTTACGAAGATGCGAAATCCGAAGGCGTGGGATATTACGGAGAGAGCAAGATTTTAGCCGAAGCCGTTTGTGTTGAATACAGAGAGAAAGGACTTTGCGTCTCTATAATCAGACCAAAGACATTTATTGGTCCGGAGCGACTTGGAGTTTTCCAAATCCTTTACGATTGGGTGGAGTGCGGTAAGAAAATCCCAATTATTGGTAATGGTAAGAACCGATATCAATTACTTGATGTCGAAGATTTAGTGTCTGCTATTTGGCTTGTAGCGACTCAAGAGAGAGAGCTTGCAAATGATACTTTCAATGTCGGAGCTACGGAGTTTTCTACGGTTATGGAAGATGTAGGAGCACTGTGTCGTTATGCTAAAAGCGGTGCATCGGTTTTAAGAACCCCGTCATTTGTTGTAAAGCTACTCCTTCGTATATTTGAAGTTATGAAACTTTCTCCTATGTATAAGTGGATATACGGGACAGCAGATATTGATTCGTTTGTCTCTACTCGCAAGATAGAAAGGATTCTTGGCTGGAAGCCCAAACATAGCAATTCAAAAGCGTTGATTAGGTCATATCAATGGTATTTAGACAATAAAAGCTCTATTAGTCAAGAAAGTGGCATTACTCATCGGGTAGGTTGGTCGCAAGGAATATTGAAACTATTTAAGAAGTTTTTGTAGGGGCAGGTTTTATCGTGTCCAAAAGCGATGAACTTAGCACATTTCTTGCTGAACTCAAGAGGGGTGAGAAATCTCGTTCTTCGAGCTAATAGCTTGCTCAATAGATTTGGTTTTAGTCCAGCGAAAATGGAAAACTCATTAAATTGTGGGATAGAGATGAATCAAGAATTGGGATTAAAACTATCTCTGCCAGTTACGGCTATTATTTTGGAGCGACATCCTGAAATAATTCGGAACTTACAGGATAAAGGGGTAGAACTTGCAGTACATGGTTATGTGCATACGGATTATACTGAACTTTCAAGAGAAAAACAATTGGAACATTTTGAACATGCTATAAAAATATTTAAAAAGCAAGGGATAAGATTTCGTGGATTTCGTGCTCCTTATGTCAAATGGAATGAAGATACTATGGCTGCTATACACGAACTCGGCTTTCTTTGGGAGAGTAGCAAAACGGTGATGTGGAATGTATTAGATGATTACGAAGCATCTTTGCCTAAGAAGAATTGGGAGGCATATAAGAAAGTATTGAAATTATATAATCCGGTGGATGCGTTTGCTCATCCTGTATTACCTGAGATAAAAGGAAATTTTGTTGAAATTCCTCTGAGTTTGCCGGATGATGAAATGCTGGTTGATAGATTGCATTTACCTCAAGAAAAGATAAAAGAAGTATGGCAGAAGATTTTATCCTTAACTTATGAACGAGGAGAACTATTCACTTTACAAGTTCATCCTGAGAGATTTCCATTTTTAAGGGAAGAAATTAAGTCCGTGATTGAGCAGGCAAGAATGTATAACCCCAAAATATGGATAGCGAGTCTGGATGAAATTGCAAGATGGTGGGGAAAGAAAGAAAAAAAGACAAGATGGCCTAATGGGGCAAGAAGTTGTCTGTCAATTACCGGAGACATCGATGCTCTCACCTTGTTTGATTTTTTCATGCGGATATTTGGGAAATGATGCAGAAACCAGGGGCGATTGTAATAGGTGGAGATTATCAAGGGCTGGGCATAATTAGAAGTCTCGGGAAAAATGGTATTCCTGTTTATCTATTAGATACTGGTCCGTGTATTGGGAAGGTTAGTAAATTTACAAGTAAGTTTTTTGCTTACGAGGAAACTACACTTCTTGAGTTTTTGTTTAATCTTGCACATAAAGAAAAACTGAATAACTGGGTGATATATCCAACTACTGATGAGGTAGTTAAATTAATTGCTATTAACAAAAACGAGCTTGAGAAGTATTATAAAATACCAACTCCTAAATGGGAAGTAACAGAAATTTTGTATAATAAAAAACTGACTTGTAAGTTGGCTATTGATTTAGGTATTCCAATTCCTAAAACCTGTTTTCCCGAGTCAGAGTCTATTGATAAATTAGAGCTTCAGTTCCCTGTTATTATTAAACCTTTGTCAAAAGGCATATTTTATAAACTTACCAAAAAAAAAGCACTTAAAGCAAGAAATAGAAAAGAACTTATTAAAGTAGTAGAGGCAGTTCGTGAATTACCCCTACCGTTAAGTGAAATTATGATACAAGAAGTAATTCCTCAAACAAAATCTGCAACTGGAGGACCTTCTAATTTATATTCTTTTTGTTCATTATTTAAGGAAGGAAAAGCTCTGGCAAAGCTTTCTGCAAGACGCATCAGACAGCATCCAATGGATTTTGGCAGAGCTTCTACTTTTGTTGAAACAGTAGATATACCTGAATTAGAGATGCTTGGGACAAAACTCCTGTCCAAACTTGATTATTATGGACTTTCGGAAGTTGAGTTTATGTGGGACCCAAGAGATAAAACTTATAAACTTTTGGAAGTAAATGCACGCACTTGGGGATGGCATACTTTTGGTTCCGGAATAGGACTTGACTTTCCATTTTTATTATATAAAGATTTAATGGGAGAGAATCTGGCACAATATATTGTGCCCCTACAGAAAGATGTAAAATGGATTCGTATCTTGACAGATACAGGCCTTGTGGCATATGAAATCTTAAAGGGAAGGATGAAAGTATGTGAGTATATAGCTTCATTAAAGGGGAAAAAGGAGTATGCAGTTTGGTCGTATCAAGACCCGTTGCCATTCTTGTTTGAGATTTTTTTACTACCCTGGCTTTTTAAGACAAGGGGATTTTAATGATTCTATTCATCACAATAAAAAGTGTAAGATGAAAACTAAAATTTCATCTATAGGGATAATAATTGGTGGAATTCTTGTAGTAGTTATAGGATTCTTGGTAAGCTCAAGCCGTGTTGCTTCTTCTCCAAGATTAAGACTGAAGATAGACCCCCAGTGTGATTCTTTGGTTGGAGATTTATGTGAAGATATAAAAGCTGGTCTGGGTTTAGATGTCTTAACTCATGAAATTTTCTGGGAAAAAGAGCCTGAAAGTACCTGGCACATTGCTTCTCTCACAAAACTAATGGTAGTGCTTATAGCAATGGAAAAAGTGAAAAGCGGAAAACTTGGGCTTGGAGATACTATTGAGGTAACAGCTGAAGCAAGTCGGATGGGTGGCGCTCAGGTTTATTTAAAAGAGGGAGAGAGATTTCCACTTAGGGAGCTTTTGGAAGCAACTCTTGTTTATTCTGCTAATGATGCTTCTTATTTGATTGGGGAATATATAGGTGGGTCGAAAGAGAAATTTGTGCAGATGATGAACAAACGAGCTGAGAAAATGGGACTTCGGAGTACTCGGTTTTGGAATATGACTGGATTACCGCCTTCTGAGGATAAAGAAAGTTACAATGTTTCAACTTGCAGAGATATGGCAATTCTTGCACTTGAGGTTATAAAGTATCCTACAGCAAGAAGATTAGCATCTATAAAGATTGATTCTTTCCGGAATGGAGAGTTCGAGTTAGTTTCGCGAAATACTCTGATGAGAAGATGTGATTTGGTGGATGGATTAAAAACAGGATACTACCGTAAAGCTGGCTGGAATATAGTAGCTACTTCTCTTATGAGGGAAAAGAAAGTAATAGTAATTATTTTGGGAGCAAAATCAAGAGTTGCTCGTGACAGTATTGCAAAACGGCTAATTAAACATACTCTCAATAAATCATCGGAGATGAAATCTGGGTGACAGTATAATTATGAAAAAAGTTTTCCTTGTCAGTGGAGCAAGACCTAATTTTATGAAGATTGCTCCTATTTTCAGAGAGTTGAAGAAATATCCCGAAGAATTTGAAGCTATTATTATTCATACGGGTCAGCATTACGATTATGAAATGTCTAAAATATTCTTTGAGGATTTGAATATCCCTGAGCCGGATATTTATCTTGGAATAGGGTCAGGCAATCACGGTGAGCAGACCGGAAAAATAATGATTGAGTTTGAAAAGGTATGTCTTAAAGAACCGCCTGATTTGGTGATTGTTGTGGGAGATGTAAATTCTACATTAGCTGCTGCTTTAGTTGCTGCTAAATTACATATCCAACTTGCGCATATTGAGGCAGGTCTTCGTTCGTTTGACAGGATGATGCCAGAAGAAATAAATAGAATACTTACTGATGTGGTTTCTGATTTTCTTTTTACTACTTGCGAAGATGGCAACTTGAACCTTAAACGAGAAGGTATTCCAGAGAGCAAGATATTCTTGGTTGGGGATGTAATGATTGATACCTTGTTTGATAATCAAGAAAAAATAGATTCTATTCGGAAATACAAGGATTTTGGTCTTGTTTCCAAAGAATATGCTCTTTTGACTCTCCATAGGGCTGAAAATGTTACTACTAAGGATAAACTGAAGAATGTTTTAGAAGCTTTAAATGAAATAGTTAAGGAGATTCCGATAATTTTCCCAGCTCATCCGGGTACATTAAAACAGATTAAGAAATTTGGCTTATCGGATTATTTTTGTGATAAGGAAAAACTGAAAAAGATTAGATGGATTAAGCCATTAGGATATATGGAATTTCAAAGTTTGTTAAAGAACTCAAAGTTTGTTTTGACTGATTCTGGGGGAATGCAGGAAGAAACGAGTGTATTAAATATTCCCTGTTTAACATTACG
>JAGMCN010000160.1 GCA_023129235.1 Caldifarciminota bacterium
ATTGTCCAGTTTCCATATTCTACCTCCGTTTTATAAAGAAGTGTTTTTCTTCTTATCCCCCGAAATTTTGGACTAACTGTAATAATATTGCCTTTGTAATATTCCTTCCCACCAAACAGAGTTTGTCCGAGACTTTTTACTTTCTGCCCGGCATAAATATCTTTAACAATATCTGTAATTAACAGGTTTCTAGAAGCAAATAAAAGATAATACAAAATATCATTCCTGTCAGGATATCTCATATCATAAGCAACTACTTTTAAACCTTGAGAAGTAAAAAGAGTTGAATAATCTTCTAAGACTTTCCTGTCTAAGACTTTCCTGCCATTTTCATTGGTGACATTTACATCATCTCCTATAAATTCCCTTAAAGTTTCTAATGTTTTTATTTCTTTAATGTTAAGATCCTCGCCTCGGCGATCTTTTTTCTCTATTCCACTTATTCTTCGAACTCCTTCTAATATATAGTTAAATATTATATCTTTAGGGTTATTTAATCTTACAATTTTTTCCATTGTTGTTTTTTTAATTTGGAGCCCTGAAGGATCAATTAGAATAAAAAGTGGATGTTTTTTGGTGTTTTTTATCTCCTCTCCGATTTCCTTCATAACTTTATTACAATCGGCATTGAAACATTTTATTTCAACTACATCTCTTATCTGAGAATTATTTTCCATAAATTTAATGATGGTTTTCTTTAAGAATTCAAAGTTACGCTTATCTTTTTCAACAAAGAATAGTTTTATTTTAAGATTATTCCTTAATTTATTCTTTTTATCACTAATTGTTTCAAGAAAAATAAGAGGTGAACCACTTACTGTTTTGTCCTTATCAATATAGTTACCTCTTCCTGCAAATAAGTCTATAACATACCACTCTTTAGATGCCCAATTTTGTTTATTCCATATCGTAATCCACATATCAAAAACTTTCCTTAATATTGCGAGCTTAGCTTTTGTAGATGGCTTATTGCTAATATTCCACAAATCGTTACTTTTTCCTATACTCATAAATTGTTTTTCTGATTTTATTCAAATATCCATCATCTCGGAAGTTTGCGTATCAAAGAAATGCATTTTATCTAAGTCAAATCTTATGTTAATTTTCTCTCCCACTTTTACGCCGGATTTGGAGATTAATCTTATGCTTATGTCTTCCAATTTGACAAAGATAAGAGTCTGTGCTCCAAGTGGTTCTACAAGGTTCACTATTGCAGGATAACACGATGAATCCGAATTGTCAATATAAATATCCTCAGGTCGGATGCCTATTGTTATCTTCTTGCTGTTCGAAGAATCTTGTGGAGAGGTGAACTTCCTCACCACTGTATCTGGAAGTTTTAAACTAAATTTGCCAGCTCTGAACCATTCTCCTTCAACTTTACCTGAGATAAGATTCATTCTTGGGCTTCCGACAAAGTTTGCTACAAAAATATTCTTTGGCGAGTTGTAGATTTCTAATGGCGTGCCTATTTGCTGGATTTTCCCTTGATTAATCACTGCTACTCTGTCTGACATAGTCATTGCTTCTACTTGGTCATGCGTTACATAAACTACCGTGCCTCCAATCCTTGAGAATAGTTCTTTAAGTTCACCTCTTGTTTTTTCTCGCAAGAGAGCATCAAGATTGCTGAGGGGTTCATCTAATAAGAATACCTTTGGCTCTCTGACAATTGCTCTGCCCAAAGCAACTCTCTGACGCTGTCCACCTGATAATTCTTTTGGCATCCTCTGCAGCAAATCACTGATTCCAAGCAAGTTTACGGCACTATGCACTTTTTCTGTAATCTTATCTTTATTCAATTTCCTGATTTTCAAGGGTATTCCTATATTCTTAAATACATTCATATGTGGATAAAGTGCATAACTCTGGAATACCATCGCAATGTCTCTCTTGCTCGGTGAGATGTCATTTACAAGTTTGCCGTCTATAAAGATATTGCCTGAATCTGGTGTTTCCAGTCCTGCGACGAGTCTTAATATAGTTGTCTTGCCACATCCTGAAGGTCCGAGGAGTGTAAGGAACTCACCATCTTTTACTTTAAAAGAGACATTATCTACTGCTATTGCTTTTTTGCCGAATACTTTTAAAAGGTTTTCGCACACAACTTCTGCCATTTTTTAACTAAATTTTACCGCAAAGACGCAGAGGTCGCAAAGATTAATTCGCCACAAAAACACTAATGCACTAAGTTTCACCAAAACTATAATATAATTTCTTTTGTGCAGTTTTGTGATTTGGTGATTTCGTGGCATTTTATTAATCATTTCTCTGCGGTTAATAAACTCTTCATCCTTTCACTGCTCCTGCTGTAAGTCCCTCAACAATCCGTCGCTGGAAAAGTATAGTTATTATAACAAGAGGGAGTGTGGTAATCACAGTCGCAGCAGATATTTTATCCCAAGGGATTTCATACATACTTGCTCCTGATAGCATAGCAATCCCTACCGGCACAGTTCTTGCCAAATCTTTTATCATAAAAGTAAGGGCAAAAAGGAACTCATTCCAGCACAAGATAAATACAAGTATAGCTGTAGTAGCCAGAGCAGGTGCTGAAAGTGGTAAAATTATGCGAAAGAGAACCTTGCCCCGAGAAAATCCATCTACCTTTGCCGCATCTTCTATCTCCTTTGGAATTTGCTTGAAAAAGCTGGTAAGAACCCAAATCCCAAAAGGCAAATTGATAGTCGCATAGGGTAATATTAAGGCAATTGGGTTATTAAATAATCCCAACACCCTGAATAACTCATAAAGTGGGATTAGATATATTATCTGAGGGAAAAATGCTACTACAAGCACGACAAGCAAGAACTTATTTCCCCCTTTTATTTTTATTCTTGCTATAGCATATGCGGCAAGTGAACTGACAAACACGCAAAGTAAGGTAGCACAAGACGCTACGAAAAGACTGTTTAATATATATCTTCCAAAGGGCCTTTCTGTAAATATTTCAATGTAGCTTCTGAAGTTTATTTTGTGTGGAAAGTAAGAGATTGGCAATGAGAAAATCTCCTCATTAGATTTGAGCGAAGTAATGATTTGCCACAGGAACGGACTAATAGAGAATAGCACAACAATCACAATAAGAACAAAAAACCCGAATAGTTTTATTTTCTTCTTAACCATAATACTCCAATTACTAATATTACCATGAAAGTGAGTGTAACAGCAGAGGATGCGTATCCTAATCTTAAATACCTGTATGCATAATCATAAACATAGATAGAGACTGTCTCTGTAGTTCCTGCTGGTCCTCCGCCTGTCAGCACCCACATTAAGTCAAATATCCCGATTGCCTGAAGTGTCCTGAAAAGCAATGCCAATGCTATAGATGGCAAAAGTAGCGGGAAAGTGATGAGCTTAAATTTAGTCCATTCTGTGGCACCGTCCAGTTCTGATGCTTCATACAATTCCCTCGGTATGGACTGTAATCCGGCAAGTAATATTAATGCAACAAATGGTGTAGATTTCCACACATCTGCAAATATTGCACACATCATTGCAGTTTTAGGATTGCCCAGCCAGGCAATTTTAGTTGAAATTATTCCAAGTTTAAGCAAAATATCGTTCAGAACACCATAAACATCATTATAAATCCATCTCCAGCCAATTGCCATCACAGCAGTTGGTAAAGCCCAGGGGATTAGGACAGTTGCCCTTACAAGATTCCTCGCCCGAAATGTCCTGTTAAGTAGGAGAGCAAACCCGAGTCCGAGCATAAATTCTATGACTACCGATACAATAGTAAAGTAGGCAGTATTCCCAAGTGATTTCAAGAAACGGGAATCCTGTAGGAGTGTAGAAAAGTTCTTAAACCCGATAAATGTTGGGGGTATGCCGGATAAAATATCTACCTTGTAGAAACTTAATATTGCGTTCCGCAGTATAGGGTAAAAGGCAATTACACCAACGAGCAGGATTGCTGGGACAAGAAGCAACCTCCCAAACCTCTCATCAGTGATTCTCACACCATATTCTTGCCACGCAAATCTAAAATGTCAAACCTTTTTCTTGGTGTGCGTAGGGGCGTTCAATTGAACGTCCCTACAAATAATAGGTGGAGGACAATCCTCCAAGCTCGGCTTCTTATTTTATCAATATCACTTTTTTGGTAATAGAATGATTCTTTGTTGCAAATCTGCAGAAATAAACTCCGTTTTCTATTGTTCTGCCTCTGTCGTCCTTCGCATCCCAACCCGTAGTATAAACTCCTGAAATCCTTTTTCCTTTCAGTAAAGTCCGAACAAGTTTACCACTTATATTGTATATTCTTAAACTTACCTCTGTAGCTCTGGATGTTGGCACTTCAAATCTTATTTGTGTACCTGCATTAAATGGATTGGGATTCACGGACAAAGTTAAGTTGCTTGTTCTTTTCGTTTCCTCCTCTATCCCGAGCAATGAATATTTCGCATAATAAACTTCCGGGTTGCCATCTCGTGTATCTGTCCACACTATATGAAGATGTCCTGAATCATCAATTGCTGCCGATGGATAATAAACATCTGCAGTATCCAGTCTCACACACTTAGCAGTTCCCCAATTTAACCCACTGTCTGTTGAGTATTTGAACCATATTCCTAAACTTTCTTCAACCGCATTCTTCCATATCACAGCCACTAATTCATCTCTTGCGTTAAGTTGAGGAGTTCCCAAAGCCCAATCTATTGGCTCTGATGGAATCAAGCAAACAGGGTTTTCCCAATCCACACCTCCATTGGTTGAGCGTCTAAAAGAATAGTGCATAAAAGAATCTGTAGATACTGCTTCTAACCAACCTACATAAACCAAATTCCCGGATGATGCAACTGTGGGGAAAAATGAAAACATTGTATCCGAAGTAAGTCTTTTTGTAGATTCCCAGCTTCCGCCACTATCTGCCGAGTGCCTATAATATATCTCGCCCAGAGAATCATCATACGAATTCTGCCATACTAAGTGAACTAAATTGTTTGCAGCTGATAATGAGGGACAGGGTAAAGCCGTAGTTGTTGAATCTATCTGGACATTACCTGCTATTACTATCTGAGTTGAAGTATTCCAATTTGTCCCACCATCAATTGACCGAGTATAAAGAAACTTATAGGTTGCACTATCTATTTCTTCTCTCCACACTATATGTGCCAGATTCTCTCCTACCGTAGCAATAGCAGGTCCGATTGATGTGTTATCAACACCAAGCAGAGTATCATTTTCCCAATTCACTCCCCCGTCTATTGAACGTTTATAGGAGATTCCTTCCTGCGGCCACACAATATGAACTATGTCTAAATCATTTGTAGCTATTGATGGCATACCTACCGCATCAGCAAGTCTTATAGTGTCCTCCCAGGTCGTTCCTCCATCTAATGACCGTCTGTAATAAAGATTAAGATCTTGCTTAAAATCTTTTCCTGCTTTACGAAATGACCCTCCCCATTTTGCAAAGTGAGGTTGACTTGATAATTTGCTTTCCAAAGTATCGCCCACATCTCCCCACACAACATGAACACGATTTCTGCTATCTGTGGCAACTGAGCGAGCAGTAAAATTGGAAGTGCACGACATTCCCGTAGTATTGCTAAGATTAGTTCCTCCGTTATATGAAACAACTAAACCAGTAAAGATTCCTCCTAATGCAAAATATTTAAACTTTTTCATATCTCCTCCTTTTCACAAAAATATAGCCACTCTCAAGAAAGTCAAGAAAATATCATAACAAATAATGTTTAACCACGAATTATCTCAAGATTCGTATGAACACGAAAAGGCACGAATTAAGACCACAGAGTCACAAAGACTCAAAGAGCACAAAGGGGAATTATTTATGTTCCCGTCTTATACATTGAAACGTATATCGATGACGGTGTTAGCGGGAATAACGAAGTCTCGGTCAACGAGGCGACTAAGACCACGATTGCGAGCATCTTGCAATCCGTGGCATTGAAGCATATCATCAACAGTTACAATCTCTGCTTTGATAAAACCTCGTTCTAGGTCAGTATGAATTTTACCTGCGCAGGTTTGTGCATCGTCTCCACAGCGAATAAGCCAGGCATGGACTTCTTGTTTGGCGGCAGTATAGAAGAACATAAAGCCAGCTTTCTCCATAGCTCGCGGTATGAGTTCCTTTACATCAACTGTATTGCCATCAATGACGAGCGTGGGTTTAAGACTCAGAAGCGAGAGTTTTTGTAAGTACTCACGGTCTTGTTCGGCAAGCGTCTTATCACATAAAGGAACTTCATCCTCCAGCTCGAGAAGAATTCGGTCGAGCATAGCTTGCTCATCTGTATCGGAAATACGCTCACGGCGGTTTTCCAGTTTCTCGATGTCCTGAATGAGCAAGTCAAGTATTCGGTCGCGTGCAATGACTATGATATCAGCGGCTTCATAATCATCTGGCAGGAAATCAAAGTAATATGACGTGACTTTCTTTGGCGAAATCTTGTTTGCAAGAGCGAGAATAATCGGGTCATCGTATTTGATCTTACCCTCGGGCAGATTTAATCCTGTGTAAGCAATTTTCATTTTCTTCCTACCCGGAACTTTTCATCTCTCGAGCCGGACACTCAATCCAGAATTGGGTTTCAGCAACGAATGGCCAAGACTTGACTGAACACTCCGTAGTTCAGCGAGTAACTGGTATGGAAGTATGTCCAATGAGCCTATCATGGAATCTGATTCCAACCTGTGCTCAGTTCTTTCCTTGGCTCGATACACAACTAAATTAGTACCATCTTCTGTCTGTGCGCGACGGCATAAGGCCATAATATAAAACCGATTGAACTGTCCTTCCGCCATGGTCTCTGTTGCTGTATTGGGAACATGTTTTGTTGTATATCCACCGGATGGTGTGCGGGAGCCTTCGATGCCTTTCATCATGCCTTGCATTTCGAGTTGATATGCAAGCCAATGCTCGTTGTGGAAACGCGCCGCTTCCGTTAGTAAACTGACCCATTCAGACTTACCTCTTTCATTGAATCGTTTACTGAAGTAGATATTGCTTGTATTATTCGCTAGTTCTATTTCCTCAATCATAAATTTTCGTGTCGTGTCATCCAAATTCATCAGAGTAAACATTTCTCCTCCTTATATAAGTTGTTGGGTTGCTCAACCAAAATTACAATTACGGGTATTTCCAAACCATATAAACCTTCTTTCTCATAAAAATACAGCTACTCTCAAGAAAGTCAACAAAAATATCATAACAAATGCAGGTCGCAGACTCTGTGAGCAGAATTGAGTCTTGAGATAGAGGGAAAATCTATCTCAAATCTCTATCTCTGTCTCTTATTATCTTGCAAGCAATGGAGCCAGAACAAGTGAGATTACTGCCATTAGCTTTATTAAGATATTGATAGAAGGTCCCATTGCATCTTTCATCGGGTCGCCTACTGTATCTCCTATTACTGCTGCCTTGTGAGCATCTGAGCCCTTGCCACCGAAATTTCCCTCTTCTATATACTTCTTTGCGTTATCAAGAGCGGCACCGGAGTTTGCTGTCTGAATTCCAAGTTGCAAGCCCACTACAAGTGCTCCAATTAGAATTCCAGCAAGTGCAACCGTCCCAAATACAAAACCCACTAATATTGGCACAACAATTGCAATAATCCCAGGCAACATCATAGATTTCAGTGCTCCAACCGCGGCTATATCAACACACTTTGAGGAATCAGGCGAGCCAGTTCCTTCGGCTAACCCGGGTATTTCTCTAAATTGCCGTCTCACCTCTTCTATAATCTTAAATGCGACCTTTGAGACTCCTCCAGCAATCATTGATGAGAAAAGATAAGGAATCATCCCGCCGACAAGCAATCCTCCAATAAACCATACAGTTTGAGAAGGCGCACGGAACGATAATAATATCTCCTGTCCAGCTATAGCAAGGTAAGCAGTAATGAGTCCAAGTGAAGCAAATGCAGCACTTCCGATTGCAAATCCCTTACCAATAGCCGCAGTTGTATTTCCAACGGCATCAAGCTTATCGGTAATCTCCCGAACATCATCGCCTAAACCTGCCATTTCTGTTATACCACCTGCGTTATCTGCGACAGGACCGTATGAGTCAACTGCTAAAGTTATCCCAAGTATTGACAACATTCCAAATGCTGCAAGTGCCACTCCGTATAAGCCACCGCACTTAAAGGATATAATAGTTGCTACTGCGATAATTACTGTAGGTATAAGAGTTGATTGCATACCGAGACCAATTCCTGAGACTACTGTGATAGCAGGTCCTGTCTGTGAAGCTTTGGCAAGTTCACGCGTAGGGCGGAACTTTGAACTGCTATAGAACTCACTAACCCAGCCAATTATTAGTCCTGTTAAGAGTCCTGCGACTATTGCCCAGAATAGCCCAATCGGGAATCCTCCGCGTCTTATTGTTATAAATGTTCCAACAACCATAAGAATAGCCCCAACATAAGTTCCCAAGTTCAAAGCTTGTTGTGGCTCTTTGGTTCGCACACTCCGAACCGTAAGGACTCCAATTATTGATACTCCAATTCCCAATGCTGCAAGCTTAAATGGCAAAAGTGCAAGTGAGCTGTGGATTCCTGAAAGAGCCACACCTATTGTAACTACTGCGATTATCGCTTCTATGTAAGATTCAAACAAATCAGAACCAAGTCCTGCAATATCACCTACATTATCACCTACATTATCTGCGATTACAGCTGGGTTTCGTGGGTCGTCTTCAGGAATGCCTTGCTCAACTTTACCTACAAGGTCTGCTCCCATATCTGCGGCTTTTGTATAAATACCGCCACCTGCTCTTGCAAACAGTGCTACTAATGAAGCTCCCATTGCATAGCCATTTATATATTGTGGCTGACCTCCAAATGCGAGATAAATTATGCAAAGCCCAAGCAGTGCTATTCCTACAACTACAAGCCCGGTTGATGCTCCTCCAGTGAATGATATAGCGAGTGCTTGCTTAAGACCGTGACGAGCTGCCTCTGCTGTTCTTGCATTACTACGAGTAGCAATTGACATAGCTATATAACCCGCAAGTGCTGATGTAACCGCACCTACGACAAAAGGAACCGCAATCTGCCACTGCCTTGCGAGAAGGAAGCCAACTGCTATAACACCCACAACTATTCCAACCGCAATATATTCTCTTTTCAAGAATGTTCGTGCTCCTTCTTGAATCAATCGAGAGAGTTCTTTCATCCGCTCTGTCCCTTCGGATTGCTTCAGCATAATTAAGACAAGAACTCCAACCACGGCCAATGCCACAATACTTAATATTATAGGTACTCCTACCATCTTACACCTCCTTTATTTAAGATTTTTTTAACCACAGATTACTTGAGAGACAGAGATAGAGATTTGAGATAGATTTTTCTCTATCTCTATCTCGAGACTCAATTCTGTGTCTATCTGTGTTCATCTGTAGTTTATATTAAACCAATAATCCAAAATTGCAACTAAAAAATATAAGGTAGTATATTTTGCGTTTTAACTTTTATTGCATACTTCCATTGCACGAGTTATTCCATCCGCCAGAAATACCTGAATTCCCTGAATTGCTTGCTCTATTACATCAAAATTATCTAAAATTTCAAGTTCACTCTTCTTGAACTTTGATAACACAAAATCAGCAGATTCTCCTACTCTTGGACCTATTCCAATCCTGAGTCTCGGAAATTCCTCAGACTCTAAGTGATAAATTATAGATTTAAGTCCCTTATGCCCTCCGCTTGACCCTTTGAGTCTCATTCGCAGAGTTCCAAGAGGTAGTGCAAAGTCATCAACTACTACAAGAAAATCAGAAAGCTCAACTTCATAAGTTGAAATCACATCCTTTGCTACTCTCCCACACTCATTTACAAAGGAAAGTGGTTTTATAATCAGAGATGAGGGTTTCTTCCCCTTTCCTGCAAGCCAATTTTTCTTTAGTTTCATCTTTATATTATTCATTGAGACGAATCTATCTATTATCTCATATCCCACATTATGACGAGTTAATTTATATTCTTCTCCCGGATTTCCTATCCCAAAAATCACTTTCACTTTATTAAATATGCTAAACCACAGAGAGCACAAAGGTCACAAAGAAAACACAGGGTATTCAATTTTTTATATTTCTTTGTGTTCTCTGTGGTTTTAAAAAACTCATTTCATTTATATCATTGATGCTATTAAAGTCAAACGAAAACTTTTCACAGAATCCTGTGGACTTGAGCCAAAAAATGTTGACAAGCCAAGAGAATGTTTTATAATCTTAAAAATGGACAAACTCATTTATCTTGACCATAATGCCACCACTCCAACTGACCCAAGAGTTTTGGAGGAAATGCTCCCCTATTTTAATGTCTCTTATTATAACCCATCAAGTTTGTATAAATCCGCTCGTGATTGTCGCAAGGCAGTAGAACAAGCAAGAGATAAAGTAGCTTCCTTGCTGGGAGCAGAACCCTGTGAAATTGCTTTCACCGCAGGAGGAACAGAGGCAAACAACTTTGCAATTAAGGGAATTGCCTTTGCAAATAAAAGCAGGAAAAATCATATAATCACATCAAAAATAGAACATCATGCAGTTCTCGTTCCTTGTATATGGCTTGAATCTCAAGGATTTGAAGTAACCTATCTTGGGGTGGACAAATATGGAGTTGTTGATTTAAACGAACTCAAGAACTCTATAACTGACCACACTGTTTTGATAACCGTTATGCATGCTAACAATGAAATTGGAACAATTCAGCCAATCAAGGAAATTGCAGAACTTGCTCACTCTCACAATATTTATTTTCATACGGATGCAGTTCAAACTGTAGGTAAGCTTCCCACCCAAGTCCAGGAGCTTGGTGTAGGTTTACTCTCTCTTTCTGGACATAAGTTTTATGGTCCCAAAGGAGTAGGTGCTCTTTATATAAAAAAAGGAACTCTTCTTGACCCTCTTATTCACGGTGGGCATCATGAGCGAGACCGAAGAGCAGGAACAGAAAATGTTCCAGGAATTGTAGGACTTGGTAAAGCTTGTGAAATCGCTCAACAAGAAATGGGAGAGGAAGATAAAATCAAAGAGCTAAGAGACAGACTTTGGGATGGAATAAAGAGCAAAATTCCAGAAGTAGTTCTTAATGGGCATCCGGAGCAAAGACTTGCAAGCACTTTATCAATCTGTGTAAAATATGTGGAGGGTGAATCAATGCTTATGGATTTAGATGCTCACGGAATTTGTGCGTCATCAGGTTCTGCTTGTGCAGCAGGGACTGCTGAACCCTCGCATGTGCTAACTGCTATTGGAATCCCTGCCGACCTTGCGCATAGCTCTTTGAGAATCAGTCTCGGAAAGCACAATACCAAAGAAGAGATAGAGTATGTTCTTAAAGTATTTCCTCAGATTATTGAGCGTCTCCGCGCACTTTCCCCATTCTGGAAAAAATGAAGAGAGAAGAAATTATATCTGAAATCCAGAGATTAAAGCAAGAAAAAGAAGCTATTATACTTGTGCATAACTACCAAAGACCCGAGATTCAGGATATTGCAGATTATCTGGGTGATTCACTGGGACTTTCCAAAATAGCAGCAGAATCAGATGCTAAAGTTATAGTCTTTTGCGGAGTGCGATTTATGGCAGAGTCAGCAAAAATCCTTAGCCCAGAGAAACTTGTCCTCTTGCCAAGAGAAGATGCTGGCTGTGAGCTTGCTAATATGGCAACCAGAGAAGAGCTGATGGGATTTAAGTCAAAGTATCCAGATGCTTGTGTTGTGTCATATGTAAATACAAATGCAGATGTAAAAGCAGAAAGCGATGTTTGTTGCACAAGTGCCAATGCGGTCAAGGTAGTCCAGAATGTTTCTGCCAAGCAGATAATTTTTGTCCCTGACCGCAATCTTGCAAACTATGTCCAGAGATTCACAGACAAAGAAATTATTCCCTGGAACGGCTTCTGCTATGTGCATGATGGAATGAAATCAGATGTCGTCAAACAAACAAAGGATTTGCATCCAGATGCAAAACTTATAGTTCACCCTGAGTGCCAACGGGAAGTGATAGATTTAGCAGATAAAGTGACAAGCACAGGAGGAATGGTAAAATTTGCTCGTGAGTCTAATGTAGATAAAATTATAATAGGGACTGAGGAAGGAATTGTATATAGATTGCAAAAAGAGAATCCCCAAAAGACATTTTATACAGCTGGTAGTGCCAGGATGTGTAGGAATATGAAAATAACTACATTAAAAGATGTGCTTTTTGCCTTGCGTGAAGAGAAATACAAAATAGAACTCCCTGACCATATAGTAGAAAGAGCAAGAATAGCACTTGATAAAATGCTGGAATATGTTTAGAGGATTTAATTTTGCATTTTGATTTTTTATGTGGATTATATCAACTGAAGCTCATTTCTCGGCGGCTCATCAATTAAGAGGTTATCCGGGAGAGTGTCGCGAAGTTCATGGGCATAATTTTAGGGTTAAGATAGCAATTCAGACCTCAGAACTTAAAGATTTGGGTTTTGGGATGGATTTTAGGGAATTGAAACAGATGCTCCGGGATGTAATTAAGAAACTTGACCATCGCAACTTGAATGAGTTTCCTGAATTTAAGGAAGTTAATCCAACCGCAGAGAATATCGCAAAATATATATGGGATAGCTTAAACTCAAAACTCAAAACTCAAGACTCAAAACTCAAAGAAGTTCAGGTCTGGGAATCAGATACTAATTCAGTAATTTATTATGAAGGTGAATGAGATATTTAAGTCAATTCAAGGGGAATCAAGCTGGCAGGGGTATCCTTGTGTTTTTGTGAGACTATCAGGCTGTAATCTGCGTTGCTCTTGGTGTGACACGAAGTATGCATACGAAAACGGAAATGAAATGTCTATAGATGAGATTATCAATACTGTAGGAGCAGTTTATGAATCGCTACTACTGGTAGAAATTACGGGTGGTGAACCTTTGTTGCAAGAGGAAGTTTATGAGTTAAGCAAAAAACTGTTAGATAAAGGATATAAGGTATTAGTTGATACAAATGGTTCTATTCCTGCTGATAAATTGGATTCTCGGGCAATCAGGATAATAGATATAAAGTGCCCTGACTCAGGTATGTCGGATAAAATGTGTTGGGATAATCTTGAGAGTTTAAGACCTGCTGACGAGATTAAATTTGTTTTATCTGATAAAAGAGACTACGATTGGGTAAAAGATGTAATTAAGAAATATGGATTGCTTGAGCGTGTAGAAGTTTTATTCTCACCGGTTACAGGGACTTCGCCTTTGACGGAGTCTCTACCAAAGTTAATCGCCGAGTGGATGTTAAAAGATAATTTGCCCGTCCGATTACAAGTGCAGTTGCATAAATATATAGGAGTCCGATGAGAAGTTTGGTTCTATTTTTGGTCTGTTTATTATTAGCTAAATTTTCTATAGTATTCGCAGAAGAACCTTTTGTTTTTCAAAGTGTAAGGTCAATGGGGATGGGGGGCATTTTATCTCGAAATCCTGCGATGTTGACAGAGATTAAACAAAAAACGATAACTTCAAGTGCGTCTTATCAAGATTTTTCAATGCAGGTTCCATATCCATTTGGCCCTTGTGATTTTTATCTTTCCCATATTGGATATTTGATTTCTTATACACAACCAAATTTGTGCATAGGGTTCAATCATTGGCAGAGAGGGGATAGGAAAACTGAAATCACTCTTGCGTATGCGACAGAAGATGAAAAACGTAAGTGGAAAGATTTAGGTTATGAGACTTCTTTATTATTAGGTGCAGGGAAACAAATCTTACCCTCATTTTCAATTGGAGCAAATATTAAGTATCTTCGGGCTGACTCTGATTGGGAGAAAGTAGCAGAAAAAATATTTGACCCTGACCAAGCCATTTCTTGTGATATAGGAGTTTTATTTAACCCTATTCCACAGATTAAAATATTCTCCACTTTTTATAATGCTCTTGGTTCAAAAATTGAATACTGGATTTATGTTGATGGGGGTAGTGAGAATATAGCTCAAGAGCTTCCTGAAAATCTGAGTTTAGGAGTAAGTTTCTCTCCAAATAGTAAAACTTTGCTTGGCATTCAAATTTCGCATCTTTTAGAAGAAAAAGTTGAATGCAATAGAATTGATTATCAGTTTAAACGCACATTAAATTTAGGTGGAGAAATTACTCCGGTTCCTTGTCTTTCACTCCGAACGGGGCTAATAATAACTACTGTGCCTTCATATTATAATTATTTTGAAGAAAGCTATCATTATGTGAAACGAAATATTCCTACAATGGGTTTTGGGTATAGGTATAAGCATATTGAAATAGATTTTGCAAGTATTTTTGATAACCGCAAAAAAGACATAGAAGAATTTTCAACTGTGAGCTCTGCAACCTCTACTTTTAGATATATGTTGGGAGCCAGTTGGATATTTTGAGATAAGATGAAAGAATTGGCGGTGGTTTTGGTTTCTGGGGGAGTTGATTCGTGCGTAACAGCAGGTATAGCAAACAAAGATTATGAACTTGTTTTTTTGCATATAAACTATGGGCAACGAACAGAACAAAAGGAACTTGATTCGTTTAACAAAATTGCAGATTTTTATAGAGTGAAGCAGAGACTTGTTTGTGATTTTAAGTGGTTACACGAAATCGGAGGCTCAAGTCTGACTGATTTAGGAATGGAGGTTCCAGTTGAGCAGACACACGGGTCTGCCCCCACGACTTATGTTCCATTCAGAAATGCAAATTTGCTTGGTGCTGGGGTTAGCTGGGCTGAGGTAATTGGTGCTAAAAAAATATTTATCGGAGTAGTAGCTCAAGATGCTCCGGGATATCCTGATACCAGTCCTGAATTTATACAGACATTTAATGAACTTATTAAATTGGGAACAAAGCCAGATACTCACATAGAGGTTTTTGCTCCAATAATTGATATGCAAAAATATGAAGTTGTGAAGCTTGGAGCAAAACTTAATGTTCCTTTTCGCCTAACGTGGTCTTGCTATAAAAATAATGAGCGAGCTTGTGGTGAATGCGAAAGCTGTAAACGGAGGCAAAATGCCTTTGAATTAGCAGAGATTAATGACCTCGTGCCTTATGAGAATGCTAAATGCTGAAAAATGAATGACCCGCAAAATCAAATTCCAAAAATAAAAGGGATTGAAATAGACAAGGTAGGAATTAAGAACCTTAGATATCCAATAAGAGTTTTTGATAAGCGTGAAACAGAACAGCATACAGTAGCAAATATCAATATGTATGTCTCCTTGCCTCATAAGTTTCGTGGGACTCATATGAGCAGGTTTGTTGAGATTCTAAATAAGCACAAGAACACAATTGCTATGAAAAATATGAAAGCCATGCTTCTTGATATAACAGAAAAGTTTGATGCCGAATCTGCACACATAGAGTTTGAGTTCCCTTATTTCATTGAAAAAGAAGCTCCTCGTTCTCATGCCCGTAGCTTAATGCAATATGAATGCAAATTTATGTGCTCACTCACGGAGCAAAGTAAGTTCCGCTTTACACTCGGAGTAGGAGTCCCGATAGCAACACTTTGTCCCTGTTCTAAGGAGCTTGTGGAAAAAGGAGCACATAATCAGCGTGGGAAGATATTAGTATTTATAAGATTTCATAAATTCTTCTGGATAGAGGATATTGTGAAAATTGTTGAAAACTGTGCTTCTGGTTCACTTTATTCTCTTTTGAAGCGAGAGGATGAGCAGTTTGTGACTCAATATGCGTATGACCATCCTGTTTTTGTTGAAGATGTGGTTCGGAATGTTGCTAACAAATTAAATAGAGAGAAAAATATAATCTGGTATTCAGTTGAGGTAGAGAGCTATGAGTCAATTCATAATCACGATGCTTATGCATTTATTGAGAAGAAATAATGCCAGCTAATTTACCACCACAGTATTTTGGGGCTGAGAAAAGGCTCAGGTTAGCAGGAACTCCGCAAGAAAAGATTAATGCCATTCAAGAAATGATTGGAATAATGCCGCATCATAAAGGAACTGACAGATTGCGAGCGGATCTACGCACAAAGATAGCCAGACTAAATAAAGAGATGCAGAAGAAACGGGGTGCTCGGATATATAGTTATTCTATAAAGAAAGAGGGGGTAGCTCAGGTTTTGCTTCTTGGACTGCCTAATGTAGGCAAATCTAAACTCCTTTCAATTCTTACCAATGCGAGTCCAGAAGTTGCACCATATCCATTTACTACTGGGAGTCCTGTAATTGGGATGATGCAATTTGAGAATGTCCAGATACAGCTTGTAGACCTTCCTGCTTTGACGCATGAGTTTACAAAAAGGTGGATGGGTAATCTTATATATTCGGCTGACCTTTTATTACTTGTAATAGATTTAAATAGTGATATAAATCCGAGTATAGAAAAGCTGGAAGAATTAAGGGTAAGAGCCAGAAAAGTAATGGTGGTAGGAAATAAACTTGATTTGCCGGATGGGGAAAAGAACTTCAAGTATTTAAAAGAAAAATTAGAGGGAAACTCTGTGGTTGGAGTTTCTGCTGAGGAGCCAAGAGGACTTGAGGAATTGAAGAACAAAATTTATAGCTCTTTGGACATTATTCGGGTTTATACGAAGGAGCCCGGGAAACAACCTGATTTTGGGGAACCTGTTGTTTTGCCCGGTGGTAGCACAGTCATAAATGCGGCTCGTGAAATTCATAAAGATTTTGCTGGTGGACTCAATTATGCGAGAATTTGGAGCAATAAATTTAAAGGACAACGCGCAGGAAAAGAACATAAACTTGAGGATGGAGATGTTATAGAATTCCATATATAATGAAAAAATTTGAATATTTTTCACCCACAAGAATAGTATTTGGAGAAGAGAAGCTTCAGGAAGTAGCTAATTTCGTGCCTCCTGTAGAGAAGATTCTTGTAGTTACTGGAAGGAGTTCATCTAAAAAAAGTGGAGCACTTGATTTGCTCAAAGCTTCGCTTAAAGAGAAAACTTTATTTATATTTGATGAAGTAGAGGAAAATCCTGGAATTGAGACTGTTAATAAAGGAACTCGTATAGCTCGGGAAGAGAAAGTCGGACTCATAATTGGGCTTGGTGGTGGCAGTCCAATGGATGCGGCAAAGTGCATCGCTTTACTTGCCACAAATGATGGTGTGATGGAGAATTATCTCGGTGGGGATAAAGATGCCTATTCTCCGCTTCCTATTATTGCGATTCCAACTACTGCTGGGACAGGGTCTGAAGTTACACAACACGCGGTGATAACGATGGGTTCTCATAAAAAAGGATATTCAAATACAGGACTTTTCCCTAAGGTAGCTGTTTTGGACCCAACGCTTACTTTGTCAATGCCTCCTGAGATTACTGTAAATACAGGTGTGGACGCACTAACTCATTCAATAGAAGGATATCTTTCAACTCTTGCAACACCAGAGTCGGACAATGTTGCAGTTGAGGCAATCAGGATAATAAAAAAGGAGTTGCCAAAAGTAGCTCAGGATGGAAGGAATCTTGAAGCAAGGTCTCGTATGCTTTATGCATCAATGCTTGGGGGACTTGTAATATCACGGACACGAACGATAATTTTGCATGCACTTGGATATCCTCTTACTACATTTTATGGAGTGCCTCATGGAAGGGCAAATGGAGCAATGCTTCCGTGGGCATTTGAATTTTTGGGTAGGGATGTAGGGGGTCAAAGTTTTGAACCCCTACAAGAAAAAATATCGTCCATTACCCAAATATTTGGTGATATAAATGAATTTATAAATAATTTAGGAATCTCCACCAAATTGTCAGATTATGGAATAACACAAAATGACATACCGAGGTTTATTAAGGATGTGTGGGGAAGGAGGAATTTAGGGGTAACCCCAAAAGAAGTAAAGCGAGAAGATATAGAAAATATTTATAAGAGAGCATTGTAAATAAAAAGGAGCCACAGATTACACAAATGAATGTAAGGGTTCAAAATTTTGAACCCCTACAAAATGTTGTTTTTTGTTTTCTTGATTTAGAGACTACAGGGTTACATCCACAATATGGAGACCGTATTTGCGAGGTTGGACTCTTGAAAACTAAAAATAATAAAATTATAGACTCTTATAGTAGCTTAATAAACCCTCGTATGCCTATTTCTCCCGGAGCGAGTGAAATCAATGGAATTACAGATAAGATGCTCCATAATGCACCTTCATTTGAAGCAATTGTGAAGAGAGTATTGGAATTTATAGAAGGAACAGTGATTGTTGCACATAAAGCACCTTTTGATTTAAATTTTCTTGGTGTGCATCTATATAATTCAAAAATCCCTTTTCCAAAGAATCCTGTGATTGACACTCTTATCTTGGCTCGTGCATATTATCAGTTTACTTCAAATACTTTAACAAATATTGCTTCCTATTTTGGTATAGATGCTTCTGAATCACATCGGGCACTTGGAGATGCAAGAATAACAAAGGAAATTTTCCATATATTTTTAAACGATTTTAAGCAGAAAAGGAAAGTCGTTACACTTTATGACCTTCTGGAACTAAATGGTGGTTCAATTACTTTTCCGACTTATGGGGAAATAATATTGCCACCTGAGATAGAAGAATGTCTAATGACCAAGAAGAAACTTAGAATTAGATATATATCGGCTCAAGGTAATGAGACTATTCGGACCATTAAGCCAGTTGACATAGTTCCTTATCAGGATTATACATACCTAATATCACATTGTCTTTTAAGAGAGAAGCGTCGCACTTTTCGGCTGGATAGAATACTTGAAATGATAGTAGT
>JAGMCN010000161.1 GCA_023129235.1 Caldifarciminota bacterium
GTGCTTATGGAAAATGCAGGACTCGGTCTATTTGAGATAATTCAGGAAGAATCCTGTCCGCAGGATTCTTCTGACGGACAAGAAGAATTTGAAAATCTAAATGAGTTAAGAGTCGGAATAGTTTGCGGCAAAGGGAATAATGGAGGAGATGGATTTGTTCTTGCAAGGCACTTATTGAATAGCGGGGCAGAGGTAGAGATTTTTTTGCTTGGGAAAGTTCAGGAAATAAAAGGAGATGCAAGAATAAATTTAAATATTCTATTAAAATCAGGATATAAAATTACAGAAATAACAAGTAAGAAAGATATAGCTACATTGAAAAAACACATTCATAATGAGATTGGATTTTTAGTTGATGCGATATTTGGGACAGGATTTAAGGGAAAAGCAAAAGGAATACCTTCAGATGTAATAAATATTATAAATGACAGTGACATTCCAGTTCTTGCAGTAGATGTTCCATCTGGCTTAAATGCAGAGACAGGAGAAGTAGAAGGAGCTTGTGTATATGCAGATTTTACGGGAACGATGTGTTTGCCAAAAAGAGGATTATTCTTGTATCCCGGCAAAGATTACGCAGGAACCGTAGATGTTATTGATATAGGGGTGCCACCTCATTTATGGAAGCATATTAAATTAGGATTGCTTGAACCTAATGAGGTTTGCAATCTACTTCCTCAAAGGAGTGATAATTCAAATAAAGGGACATTTGGCAAGGTATTTGCGATTGCAGGTTCTCGTGGAATGACAGGAGCGGCGGCTCTTACAGGGCTTTCCGCACTAAAAATTGGGGCAGGACTTGTAAGACTTGGGATTCCAGAGTCTCTTAATCCAATACTTGAAGCCAAAGCAACTGAGGTGATAACTGTTCCATTGTCTGAAACTAAGGATGGAACACTTGGATTAGGTGCTATGGAGAAAATAATGGATGAAGTCAACAAAGCTACTGTTCTGGTTATGGGACCTGGTCTCTCAACAAATCCTGAAACGCGTGCTCTGGTTCAAGAATTAATCCCAAAGATAAATTTACCCCTTGTAATTGACGCTGATGGATTAAATAACTTAACTCCTGATATATTAAAGAAGATTAAAGCAGATACAATAATTACGCCTCATCCGGGTGAACTCGCAAAGCTCACAGGATTATCTATCCAAGATATTCAAAAATCAAGGATTGAAGTGGCAGGTCGGTTTGCAAGAGAGTTTAAAGTAACATTGGTTCTTAAAGGAGTACCTACTATAGTAGCTTCGGAGAATGGAAGTTATTTAAATCCTATGTATAATTCTGCTCTTGCCAAGGGTGGAAGTGGTGATGTATTAACTGGCGTGATAGGTGGACTTTTGGCACAAGGGCTTACTACTTTGGATGCATCTATGCTTGGTATTTGGTTACATGGGAGGGCAGGAGAGCTTGCACGAGAAGAGCTCACGGAATACGGAGTTTTAGCATCTGATGTGATGGAGTTACTCCCAGAAGCGATAAAGGAACTTGTAGAAGAATCCTGCGGAGAGGAACAATCCTAAAGCCATAGATTTTCACACAATTAGAGAGAAACCACAGAGTCCACAGAGCTTATAAAAATGAGTTCACAGAGAGAAAAATTATTATGATTTTTTGATAAATTGTGTATCTTTGTGTTCTCTGTGGTTTATTTAAAAAAAACATTGACAAAATGGGATTTTGAGATATTATATTACAATGGGGATGAAACTTCTAATAGGATTTTTTCTTATATCAGTTTGTGGTGTAAAACTTTGTGACAGTGCGACTGAACCCTCTGCCTATAATATGGAATGGGTGAGTTCTATGGGGGCATCAGGGATTTTTAAAGATGCACATATTGTAGGAAAGTTTGTTTATTGTGCAACCGGTAGGGGAATTGAGGTTATTGATATATCAGATTATGCAAAACCCAAATCTGTGGGGAAATGTGCAACTCCGGGAGAGGCAGAAGGTATATATGTTTCCGGGAATTATGCTTATATAGCGGATGGTAGTCAGGGTTTGAGAATAATAGATATATTTGATCCAAAAGAACCTCGGGAAGTAGGATATTTCAAGGTTAAAAGTGAAAAGTTAAAAGTGAAAAATTATTTTATGGATGTGGCTATAGATGGGAAGTATGCCTATGTTGTGGATTGTGGGTATGGGATGCGGGTTATAGATATTTCCTATCCGTCGCATCCAAGAGAGGTAATAGGAGTAAAAACTCCAGGTGCGGCTCACGGAATAACAATTCAGAATCAAAAATATGCATATATAGCGGATTATGGTGGAGGATTGAGGATAATAGATATATCTGAGCCTGAGCACGCTTATGAAGTTGGGAGTTGTAGAATTCCCGGTATGGCGATAAAAATAGCTGTAATATCCGCAGTTCGCAGTGTAGAGTCGGCGGATAGTGGACATTCGTATGCTCTTGTGGCGGCAAGAAACGAGGGATTATGGGTGGTTAATGTCTCTAATCCTGAAAATCCTCAGGTCGTGAGTTCCTACAAGAAAGGAAGGATTGTGGATATAGCAATAAAAAGTCAAAAGTATGTATATTTAGCTGATTTAGATTATAGACTTAGAGTTTTGGATATATCAAATGTTTTGAATCCTCGTGAGGTTCGTGTGCTTGATAAAGCAGGTCCTTATGAATATACTCAAGCAATTGCAGTAGATGGCTTTTTAGTATGTGTATGTAATTTAAGAGCGGGACTTAGTTTTTTTGATATTTCTCAAGCTGACAGTCCTCAGGAAGTAGGATGGTTTGATGCGGCTGGACAGAGTTACGCATTAGCGTTAGATGGGAATTATCTTTATGCGGCTCAATATGAAGATGGGCTTCGCATAATAGATGTTGAGAATCCTCAATCTCCTTTAGAAATAGGGTGTTATGATACGGATGGGGCGGTATGGGATGTTTCTTTGAGTAAAATGTCCACAGAGAGCTTGACAAATCAAGTTCCTACAATGCAAGAGGAGTCTTCTCGCGGGGCGGAGAAAGTTGAATTTTATGCCTGTGTGGCAGATGATGTTGGTGGATTCTGGGTAATAGATGTTAGTAACCCGAGTTCTCCTGAATTGTGTTCAAAGTATAAGACTCCGCAGTATGCGCGTGGTATTAGTGCTTGTGGGGATTATGCTTATGTGGCAAATTATTCGGGAGGGCTTTCAATAATGGATATTAGCAAACCGAGTTCTCCAAAGGAGATAGGGCGATTTGAGAGCGTTGGGTATGTCTGGGATGTGGAATGCGTTGGCGGTTATTGTTATCTGGCGGGAGCAGAGGCAGGACTTTTGATAATAGATGTGAGGCAACCAACGAGTCCGAGAAAGATTGGGCAGCACGATACGCATGGATATGTATGGAGTTTGGCTCTCGCAAACGGTTATTGTTATCTTGCAGATGGAGATTGTGGGTTGAGGATAATAGATGTTTCAAATCCAGATGCACCTTTTGAAATAGGGCACTTCTCTACAAATGGATGTGCAACAGGAATTACAATGGTTGATTCTTATGCATATGTAGCAGACGGGAATGCAGGAGTTGTAGTAGTTGATGTGAGTAAGCCAGGTCATCCAGTAGAAATTGGGAAATATGATACACCAGGGTATGCTCGGGATATTAAAGTAGCTGGGGAGTATATATATATCGCAGATAGTGAGGGAGGAATAATCACCCTTCGTGTTTCAAAATCAGAAAGCAAAAAAGAATAAGGATAAGAAATAAAAGGAGATAAGATGAAAAGATGGGGATTTTTGATGGTGTTGGGAGCTTGCAGTTTGTATGGGCAGTGGGAGAATCCAGATAAAAGGATAACTAATTATCCAAGCTATTCTGACTATGGTTCCCGGAATAATGCATGGACAATAGCAGTACAAGATTCTTTTGTTCATATAGTATGGGAACATAGAGATGGAACAAACCCCGGTGAGCTTTATTATGTTCAGTCAATAGATTATGGAGCTACTTTTGGTCCTCATCAACAATTAACAACACAAAATTCTCATTGTCCTTCTATTTGTGTTTTTGATAGTTTTGTTCATATAGCTTGGAATGATATTAGAAATGGCAATTATGAGATATATTATAATCGGTCAAGTGATTATGGAGCAAGTTGGGATATTGATAATTTTAG
>JAGMCN010000162.1 GCA_023129235.1 Caldifarciminota bacterium
ATAGTTGCAAATTCAACTCCTATTGCCCCAGCACCTATGATTAAGATGCTCTTTGGAAGATGCTCAAGATTCAGTGCCTCATCAGAAGTTAAGATATACTCTCTATCAATCTTAAATGGGAGAAATGGAGAGGAGCCCGTGCAAATTATTATAGATTTTGCTCTAATTTCTTTCTCCTCAACTTTTAAACATCCTGGTCCTTTTATGCTTGCTTCTCCAGTTATGACTTCTATTCCATTTTGCTTGAGCAAAAACCTAACACCAGAGGTCAATCTCTTTACTATTATATCTTTTCTTTTCATTATTTCTTGGAAAGAGGGTTCCGGAGACCCAACTTTTATTCCAAATTTCTTTGCATTCTTTACACTTTGAAGAATCTCAACTGATGCGAGGATTGCCTTTGTTGGAATACATCCCAGATTAAGACAGACCCCTCCAATCTCGCTACGTTCTACAACACAAACTTTTTTTCCAAGTTGTGCTCCACGAATCCCAGCTACATAGCCGGCGGAACCACTTCCTATTATGCAGATATCATACATCTTTTAAAAACAAAAAAGCCGACGCCCAAGAAGGAGCCGGCCTTTTTGCAATATATATTTACTCCTCTATGATGATTGCTTCTGCTGGGCATGATTCAGCTACTTCCTGACAATCACAATCATTGCATCCCTCAGGAGTGAGAACCTTTGCTTTCTCATCGTCTCCTACTTTAAAAACATCGGGACACATAGATTCACATACTCCACACCCCGTACATTCTTCTTCTTTTATCTTTATACGCATAACCCCTCCTGTCTGCCGTTTGTAATAGCACACTACCTCTTGTTGTCAAGAAAAAAATTAGATGCTTGACATTTATTGGAAACTTTGATAGTGTTTATTTATGCGAAAGTTATTTTTTCTTATTCCATTCCTGTTCTTGTTCACAGAATCTGGGGGAGCAGAAGATTATAAGTCTGAACTCCAGAAAGTGGAAAAGGAACTTAAAGTCAGGAAAAAAGAGAAAAAGGAACTTGACCGAAAAGAAAAGGGTGTGCTTAGTAAATTAGGCAAGATAGACCGTCAAATCTCATCATCAAAGAAAAAAATCAAGAAATTAAAAACCAAAGAGAAGATATTCAAAAATTTAATTAAAACTTTGGACCTACGAAGAGAAGAATTAATCTCTCGGCTTGAAGAATACAAAAATCTTATTGGAGAGAAGCTAACACTTATGTACCAATATGGGATTTCTAATCAACTTTCTCTAACAAATCCTGCGAGAACACGAACTGTGTTTTATATGGAAGAAATTTTAAAAGAGGATACAAATCGGCACGACGAACTCTTGAGATTAAGAACAAATCTCACCACAAAAGAGGAAGAAGAACAACAAGGACTTTCCAAGTTATTGGGTGTGAAAAAGAAAGCGGAAAAAGAACAAAAAGCAGTATTTTCTCAGCGGAGGAAGAAACGGCAAATTCTCAAAAATGTCCGCAAAGAAAGCAAAAAGAAAGCTAATCTTATCGCAGAATTGGAAAAATCACGTACCGAATTGGCAGCACTCATTGCAGGAGTCAGAAAATATCCTGCCCGTGAATTCGGGAGTGTAATATGGCCTGTTCAAGGGAAAGTTGTTAGCCGATTTGGAACCGTTGTAGATCCTGAACTTGGAACAAAACTTATAAATGAGGGAATTGACATAAGAGCTCCTTATGGAACCAATGTCGTAGCAGTAAGTAGCGGAGA
>JAGMCN010000163.1 GCA_023129235.1 Caldifarciminota bacterium
TTCTTGCCAGACAACACATCCCAGTATTCAATAGCAGGGGTCTCAATAGGCAGGAAGCCGTATCTCTCGAAAATCTCTTTTATAATACCAATAACTTTTTCTCGCCTTTTCATCTCTTCTGGCATTCTATCGTGCATTCCTTTTACAGTTTGCGGTTCTATTTTCTCTTTATCCATAAGTCTAATAAAAGTCGAGTCTCGAGATAGAGACAGAGAAAAAACTCTGTCTCAAATCTCTATCTCTGTCTAACAAGTAAGATGTAAAACGGCTATCATCTTGTATTTTTGATTCAACTCATTATATTGGCAACAAGCTTCAGCCGTGGGCTTTGCTATAACTTTTATATTGTCAGCTGTAAGTTCTTTAATTAGGTGACTTGGAATCTTCATCAGTCCATAAGCTCCAGTTCCTATCACTAAGCATTCGGGAGTTTCATTTAAAACCTCCGACAAATCACTTTCTTGCAAGAGATGTCCTTGAGCTCTCCACCAATTTGAATCAACTCTATTGGGATATATAATGACATCCTGTGTATATGTAATTCCATCAATCACAATTTGTCCAAATCTATAATCCGAAATCATTTTCACCGAATCCTACGAACATCAAACTTTCTTAAAATATAAAATATAATTAAACCAATAGCTGTAGTATATAAAGCTCCGAAGAATATATATCTCCCAAAAAAGCGATAAGAGAGCTCCTGTGCGCTTGCAAAAATCACAACATCGTGTACTAACGAGCTGACAAAAAGCAAGATGAGCCATAAAAGAGGAATTTCTTTGTACACCCTGCCACTCAATTTACCAACTCCATATCCAATTATAGTACCCATAAGTGCATTATACCCAAGAGACGAACTGTATAAATCTATAAATATCCCTGTTGCAAATCCAAGCCACATACCCGCTTTTTCATGAAACAAAGCAGTATAGACTACAACCACCAGAACAATATCTGGTGTAATTTGTGCAATAGCTACACCTCGAAGCACACTTATTTGAATCACACAAAAAATTCCTGCCAGAATCCATAATTTCACCATTTACTTTTGGAATTTCCATTTATTGAGGCTGAAGTCGAATAGTAGGTTCCTTTACCTCAAATTCAATAGGAAATTCCTCTCTCTCCTCCTTTGGTATGGATGACATTTTTACCTTCTCTGATTTTTTCAAAGGAGACTGAACAATTTTTTCTTCCTCTATTTTCTGATAAATTTCCCACCCCGGAGTTTTATAAACCGTACTTTTTTCTAATCTCTCAGGTTTTTTCTTCACAATAAACACATACTCTATTTCTCCTAACTTGCAGGTAGGTTCTAAAGTTACCTCATAGAAAAGTTTTGTCTTGTCCACATTTATCTCACGGACTTTACCAACAGCTACTCCCTTAGGAAATATACTCCCTAACCCACTCGTCACTATAGAATCTCCTATTTGTATATCAGAATTAACTCGCACTTGGCCTAAAATACATCCCTTGCCACCTTCCCATCGCATAATACCCTGAATTCCATTTCGGAGGTTCATACATGCTACCCTGAAATTAAAATCAGATATAGTCTGCACTATAGCATTCTCCCTTGTAACCTCAGTCACCTTTCCATATACCCCATCACAAGTTATGACAGGAAAATCTTTCCTCACTTCATCTGCTAACCCTTTATCAATTAAACAAGTACCGGAAATCGGATTAGGGTCTCTACTCACTATTCGTGATGCAATTAGTTCATACTCTGTCCGAGCTTTAAATTCAAGTAGGTCAAAAAGTTTCTCATTCTCGTATTGTGAACTCCGAAGAATCTGATTATTTAATGCAAGCTCCGAAACTTTTGCTCTAAGAACCTTATTTTCGTGCCTTATCTTAAATTCATTAAAAATAAAGGAAACCCAACTATTAAGTGGAGAGAATATACTTCCCAACCGGATTTGTGTCTTTTCACCAAACTCAGTACTTCCAATACCAATTAAGATTATACATAAGATAATAAGCCCAAAAAACCATCGGTCTGTCACTTTCCACATTTATACTCCACGATCAAGAATACTCTGATATTCCTCAAACTTCTCAAGAACCTTTGCGGCGCCACGAATTACACATTCTCTTGGATTTTCTGCAGTTTCTACTTTGAGCCCTGTTTCCTTAGATATCAGTGAATCTAACCCCTGAAGAAGAGCTCCCCCACCTGCCAATGTTATTCCCTTATCTATAATATCCGATGACAGCTCAGGTGGAGTTTTCTCAAGAGCACTTTTCACTGCTGCAATTATATTGTTTACAGTATTCTTTAATGCATCTCTTATCTCTTTAGAATTTATTTTAATAGACTTTGGGAGTCCACCTACAGAATCCCGACCTTTTACTTCTATTGATTTCTCGCTTTTTAAAATTCCTGCACTCCCTATTTGTATCTTTATTTCCTCACCTGTAGTCTCTCCTATTAATAATTTATAGCTCTTTTTTAAATACTCAACAATAGCAAGGTTCATTTCATCTCCTGCTATCCGCACACTCGTATTACACACAATATCAGAAAGAGCTATTACAGCAATCTCTGTTGTCCCTCCTCCTATATCTATCACCATATTCCCTGATGGTGATTCAATTGGTAACCCAACTCCTATCGCAGCTGCCATTGGTTCCGCAATAAGCCATACATCACTTGCTCCAGAATGAGAGACAGAATCCCTTACTGCACGACGCTCTACATCCGTAATCCCACTTGGAACTGCCACAACTACTCTCGGTCTTGCAAATAATCCTCTCGCCTGAACCTTTCTAATAAAATATTTTAAAAGCTCCTCAGTTACCTCAAAATCCCCAATAACTCCATCTTTTATGGGTCTTATAGCTTTTATCGCCTCAGGAGTCCTTCCTAACATCTTTTTTGCTTCTTCTCCTACTGCTATAGTTTCTTTTGTCTTCGTATTAACAGAAACCACAGTGGGCTCATTTAAAACTATTCCTTTCCCCTCCACATATATTAGCGTAGTAGCAGTGCCAAGGTCAATTCCTATATTATGTCCAACAAACCTGCTGAAGATATTCTTAAATGTCATCTCTCAAACCCCTGAAATTAGGATATCATAAAAAATAAATATGTCAATAAATTTCTAACACAAAATTTATAAAACCTACCCGATAGTTTTACATAGCAACTATCCTTATCTGCTTTATCCCTCACATTTGTAACTTGACACTCCTAAAAAAGTCAATATAATCTGTAAAATGTTTAAAGAATCCTCTGAACAAGTAAAAATACTTGGTCTCTACGATATAGACCCTGCGGAATGGAACTCTCTTCTTAATTCAAAGAATGCATTCGTCTTTAATACTCTGGAATGGACTAATGTCTGGAACCTGTCATACGAAGATGCTCATCCACTTTTCCTTGTGACAAAAATTAATGGATTCCAATCTGCAATCCCATTTATAGAAATCAAAAAATTTGGATTTAAAAGCTATTACTCTATGCCTTACAGCGATTACGGTGCAATATTATTAAACTCTCAGCTCTCCTCATCCTGCAATCTGCAATCTGCATTTGCCAAACTCGCACACGGAAATTGGGGTATGCTCTCATTCTCTGATTTCCACGAGGAAGCTAAAGGGTTAGAATCACTTGGGTTCAAAAAACTTGATTCTGTAACCCATATATTGTCCCTTGCAAAAGATTCTCAAGCTCTATGGAACCAATCTATAAGTTCAACAAGAAGGCAGTTTGTCCGTCAGTCGCAACAAAAAGATGTAAAAATCTCCCTTGTTGAAAGTGAATCCCAGGTCCGAGAATGCTATAAAATGCTTGAGGACACTGCCAAAAGACATAATAAAAAAGCTTCGAGATTCCCACTAAAGTTCTATCTCAATATCTTCAACATAATGGGAAAATTCCTAAGATGGACTATTGCAATCCAAGATAACCAGCCCATTGCTAATATAATAAATTTTATATACAAAGATACTATCACTTATTGGGACGGTGGCTCTTATACCCACGCATTACAATACCGCCCAAACGATGCACTTATATGGGACGCAATAAAATGGGGTTGCAATAATAACTATAAATATTATGACCTTCGTGGCTCCCCTACTCCAGGGCTTGCTAAATTTAAACAAGAATGGGGTGCCAAAGAAAAACATTATCCGTTCTATTACAAAAAGTCCCCATTATTTAAAACCCTTAAAACACTTACCCGATGAAAGTCAAAGTCAAAGTTCTTCATTTCACTTATTGCTTCTTTGAGTCCATAGGAACTTTTTTGTATAATACTCTACGGAATCACCAAAAGTTTAAACCAGTCATAACAGCCCTCACCTTAAAACACCTCCTCCATTCTCCCAAGAGCAATATCTACAAGCTCGGAATATCTCTCCCAAGACCGGGAATGAGTTTCTTCTTACCCTACAGACTCGCAATGCTCTTATCATTAAGAAAGATTATTCTTCAAACGAAACCATCTGTCATTCACGCACATTATGGACCCTGGGGTTGCTTCATACTCCCTTTAAGGAAAATAACTTCCATTCCTCTCGTGGTAACATTCTACGGATACGACATCTCTTTGCCAACTCGCAGAAAAGTATGGATAAAAAGGTATCGCAAGTTATTTAAACTCGCAGACCTCATCCTCGCAGAAGGACCATTTATGAAAGAATCTCTTATTCGCCTCGGTTGTCCTCCCCCAAAAATCGCTATTCAAAAAATAGGCATAGATTTCTCAAAACTAAACCCTAATCCCCAACCCCTAACCCCTAATATCACATTTGCTGGACACTTTGCACCAAAAAAGGGAATTATAGATGCACTAAAATCCATAAACCTATTAAGGGAAGAACTTACTGACTTCACTTTCACTCTTATAGGAGACGGACCCCTCTTGCCACAAGCAAAAGAGTTTATCTCCCAGAATAAAATGGACTCATATACAAAACTTTTGGGGTCTCTGCCTTACGATGAATATATTGAGGAACTAAGGAAAGCCACTATATTCTTGCACCCATCACATACAGCTCCTGATGGAGAAACAGAAGGGGGCGCTCCCACTACCATACTTGAAGCTCAGGCACTAAATATACCAGTCGTTTCAACCACCCACGCAGATATACCAAATATAACTATTCCACAAAAGAGTGCTCTTCTCTCCAATGAGCACGATATAGAGGGACTTTGCAATAGCTTGAAATTCTTACTAAAGAACCCTGAAAAAGCTCAGGAAATGGGAAAGCTTGGCAGAGATTATGTCTTTAAGAATCACCGCATAGAACTCACTATGCACGAACTTGAAGAAAAATACCTCCGTTTATATTTGTATTGTCATACTGAACTCGTTTCAGCATCTCTTTCATAATTATGTCCTGTTTCCTCTCGCGAAACACCTGTTTGTTCCCGATAAATACTTATTCATCCCCGATAAATACCTATTCATTCCCGACAAATACTTATTTCCTCACAAGAATACAGTTACTCTCAAGAAAGTCAAGGGAAAACTTGAACTACAGATGAACGCAGATAGTAAGGGGGTTTAATTAAACGGCGGCGCTACGATTAACGAATTATTGTAAGCTTCTTTGTTGCCTTGTAATTATTTGTCTCAAGTTTAATGAAGTAAATGCCTCTGGGTAAGGGTGTATCACGAACCGCCCCTACATTGATTGTATGATAACCTTTTTCCTGAGTCCCAGAGTAAAGCGTCTTAACCAGTCTTCCTGTTATATCATAAAGTTCCAAACTTATGTCCGCCTTTTCTGGCATCCCATACTTAATCAAAGCCTTCCCCATACACGGATTCGGGAAAACTCTTAACTCTAAACTCTCAACTCTTAACTCTTTTTGCTCTTCTACTCCTGTCTCAGAAATCCTTATAAGCCAGACAGCAGAATAGCCAGCACCAAAAGACTCTGTCTGTCCTGCAATTATAAAGCCCCCATTTGCACACTCTTGAACAGAACAGCCCCAATCATAGTCAGTTCCGCCATAAATTCCTGTCCATAAAGTATCTCCATCTGTGTCCGTCCTTATAAGATAGACATCACAATTGCCAGCACCAAAAGAATATGTATATCCTGTGATTATAAAGCCCCCCGATGCACACTCCTCTACAGAATAGCCACGATCACGGGAAGTTCCACCATAAGTTTTAGTCCAGAGAGTATCACCATTCTCATCTGTTCTTATAAGATAGACATCATACTCGCCAGCACCAAAAGACCTTGTCTCTCCTGCAATTATAAATCCCCCTCCTGCACACTCCTGAACAGAATAGCCCACATCATCATGAGTTCCACCATAAGTTTTAGTCCACAAAGTGTCACCATCTGCATCCGTCCTTATAA
>JAGMCN010000164.1 GCA_023129235.1 Caldifarciminota bacterium
TCAAGGCGGAAGTTGCAGGGATGGGTATCCTGGTTTAAGCGGGCATGTATCATAGTTGATGGTCTAAAACTTAGTCCCAGAGATTCTACCAGTCTTTTTATCTTGTCTATCTGGCCTACATTCTGCTTGGTAACCTGGGTCTTTACCCTAACCGGCAAATTATTTTTTAGTAATTTCTTTATAACTTCTATGTGCTTTTTAAAAAGACGAGTTTCAGTAATCTCTTTATATTTTCCAGGAGTGGCTGCATTTAAAGTCGTCTCTATATTAAATGGAGGGTATTTTTTGAAGGTCTTAAGTACCTTTTCATTTAAAAGTACAAGTGAAGTAAATACAGTGGTTATAAAACCTAACTCTTTGGCATAAGAATAAACCTCAGTAAAATCTTCTCTTATTAAAGGATCTCCTCCGGTAAAACAGAACCAGACCACACCATCGGCTTTACACTTATCTAAAATTTCTTTTACTTGTTTTGTAGAAAGTTCGTACTTTTCTACTTCTTTATTATTATAACAATCAGTATAGCAGTGCTCACAATGGAGAGGGCATCTGAAGGTAAGCTCCATCTGGGCAACAATTGGCTTGTGTTTAGCCTTTTTATGAAGCTCCCAGGAAAAATCCTTATACTCTTTTTTGTTTATAGGCATAATTCTCAGGTTCTTCGGTTCTTTGGTTCTTCTGTTCCTCCCATATTGGTGCGATTTTTTTCCATATAGGAGAATGTTTTGCCTCAACCAGGGCTGCGGCCCTGTCCGGCTCACTGCACCTTATCAGATTGCCTGACAATAACCATGCCCTTGCTGGACACCAGGAGCAGAACGGAGCCAGCACGCAATCCCTACAAAGATAACCCTTAGAAGGTCTAAATTCTTTAACAAATTCCTTTATCCTTTCCCAGCCCTCTTTGAAAGAACCCTCTAAAATATTGTATTCTGGATAGTGGATTGCTAAACAGAGGTTCATCTCCCCATAGGGAGAGATTGAAACCTCATGACTCCCTGCGCCGCATCCAAATAAATTCTTTCTCCCCATTTTTTCAGGATTCCATCCTTCTAATTTACCCTCATTTATTACTTTCTCTCCTGAAGCAATTGCCTGCTTTAACCTGTAAAGTTCTTCGGGCCCTATCTGATACCTTAAAGGGCTCTTATCCCCATTGGTCTTTGGATTAATTGTGGGGCTATAACGAAACATAGTATTAAACTTTTCTGCTAACTCTTTTATCTTTAAAAATTCATCCTTATTTGTTTTCATAAGGGTTGCTTTAATTTGAACATCAACGCCTTCATCTTTAAGGAATTTAATTGAGCGTAAAACCCGCTCGAAACCTCCCTCTTTTTGAGTTATTCTTTCAAAAGTCCTCTTAGTTGCTCCCAGAATAGAGATATCTACGCGGTTTAAGGCAGTTCCCAAAGAGGCGATTCTAACGGCCGCTCTCTTATCTACTAAGAAACCATTGGTCAAAAGGCTGATTCTAAAGCCATTTCTTTTTGCATAACTTAGAATCTCAAAGATATCTTCTCTTACCAATGGCTCTCCGCCAGTAAAACCGATATGGAAACATCCATCATCTTTTAATTGATTCAGAACCCCTTTTACCTGTTCTGTAGTTAATTCTTTCTTGTTTTTATCAGGAACTACATAACAGTGGATACAGCGAAAATTACATCTATAGGTAAGCTCAAACATAGCCTTAAGAGGAAATCTCCGTCTGTAGGCCAAGCGGGTCATCTTCTGATAGAATTTGTCTGATTCTTCTTTTTTAATGGCCATAATTTAAATTTTAGCAGATTAAGGTGGAAATGGGAAGGAAAAAATAGATTAGGACATAAAAAGCTACTGCCTAAAAACGATATTTTTAAACAACTTCTTTCTCAAATTATATGAATCGGCATATCTGGCATATTCTATCCAGCCCTTTTTCCTTTTCGCCAGGATCGGGAATCCCTGCCTGCGGCAGGCAGACTTAGAAACCCGACATCGTAGGCACCCTTGCCATCTTCGATGTCAAGGGCAAGATTGTCCAAATTCCAAAGAAGCAAATCAACAAATTCCCAAATCAAAAAGGGCTTAAGACTACGACGAAAGCATCGCTGCGTCGCGCTTGGAGCCGCACGGCGAATAGAAACATTGGTAATACCGCGAGTATTCGCGTCCTTTCGCCGGCTGACAACAACAGGATAATACCGCCTGCTCGGGGTTTAGTTTCACCCTGGTAATCTCAAAGTCTTTCCATTTCTTCTTTCTTTTTGCCATAATGCACTCCTCCTTCAGGCTTCATGCTTCAAGATACAGGAATCAGGCTTCAGGAATCAAGCTTCAAGACTCAAGCCTGCAGCTTGCAGCCTGTAGCCTGCTACACAATCGCCTTTATTGACTTTAGGTCCTTAATCAACCCATCCAATTGTTTAGCCAGTTTTTCATCGCTTATATTATATGTCTTCATTAGTTCCTCTTTAATCTGGCCTAATCTCTTTTTACCATCGATTAATTCCCAGGCGTTAACAGCAGTCTCATTAAGGGTGTAAATATAACTTAAATCATCCGATGACTTATATAAGGGTATAAGAATTACCTCCCCTTCAATTTTCCTGCTTACCACCTGGGGACTTTTCTTTAAGACCCTCTTCTCATCCATATCTTTCCTCCTTTGACCTCTCCAACGCTCTTTTCCTAAAATACTCACTGCAGTTGTTGAAACTGCCCGTCTCTATAAAACTTCTCCCCGGACACCAGCCGCAGTCTTTTAACAAATCACAATCCCTGCAGACAAAATCTTTTGTCTTATTTAACCTATCTACCTCTTTCTTGAGCTTCTCCCAACAGGTCTTGACGCCTTCGGATAATATGTTGCATCGGGGATAATCTATCTCCAGGCAAAAATTCATTTTGCCGTAGGGGTCAATTGAAAAAGAGGTTATTCCCACGCCACAATAAAACATACGGTCTCTTCTGCGTCTTGATTTTGTCTTTACCCTTTTTCCTTCGTCCCTGAACATCTCAGGATAAACCTTTCTTCTTAAGTCCTCATATTCTCTACTATCTATAGAATATCTATTGACCCAGGTTGCGCAGCCATTGCGACAGGGCAGAATTTCCCCATCAATTGTATAAAGAATCCCTAAATTTCTGGCAAACCTGCTAACTTCAGTAATCTCATCCTTATTTATTTGCATACAGGTTGATTTTATTGCTGTCTGAATCCCTTTTTCTTTTAATATATCAATGGCTTTTTTTACTCTTTTAAAAGAGCCTTTAATTTGTGTAATCTGGTCAAAGACTTGAGGGGTTATGGCATTGAAGGTTATATCTACCTTATTTACATTGACCTCTCCTAATCTATCCGCTATTCTTTCATCAATCAAATAGCCATTGCTCAAAATATCAAACTTAAAACCACATCTATTACCATAACTCAGGATATCAAATATATCCTCTCTTATCAAAGGCTCTCCGCCAGTAAAGCCAATATTGTAAACCTCCATATCTTTCAATTGGTCCAGAATAGAAAAAATCTTTTTGGTATTCAGCTCTTTTTTATCTTTATGGCTGCCTTGGATATAGCAATGGGGGCAGCGAAAATTACACCTGTAGGTTAACTCAAACATAATGCTGAATGGGTTTCGTTTCTTTTCTGCCCGTTTGATTATCGTTTTGAAAAATTCTTTCTTTTCCTTTTTTGTAGCTACGCTTATGGTCATCTATCCCCTCTGCTTAAGATTTTATTAGATTGAAGCAGGGAAAAAGTTTTAACTGCTATTCTTTTAAAGATATGCCAAATAGAAATGGAAAAACAACTCATCTTATATCCGATAAGCTCCCTCCCTTTTGAAGGCAAGCCAAATACCTTGTTTTTACGTCTTAGAACAATCACTTTTCCAATAATTCTATTAGTCTCTATGGGTTCATCTAAAAAATTATTACGGTCTCCTTTGGTCTGAAATATTAAAGATCCATTTACAAACCCCTTCTTCACTACTCTATGGGCTACTTTCGAATTATTATTTGAAGAAAATAAGACTATATCTCCAATCTCTATCTTTTGAGGAAGGACATCTTTTACTACAATATATTCATTCCAGCAAATAAAGGGGAACATACTTGCTCCCATAGTAGAATATAAGGAAACCTTCTGATTTTCTTTAGAGGTTGCTTCTTTCATATTTTTTATCTACGCTTCAGCCTTTAGCAGCTCTGGCCGTTCAACCTGTATTCGGGCCAGTTTACAAAAATAATCAACTGGTGCCTCTTCATCTCCTGTCTCCAAATATGCCCTGGCCGGGCAATGATAGCAGGAGTCTTTATATTCACAGGTTATGCATTTAGAATCTGATTTATGTTTTTCATTTAAAAGTTTGGGGAACTCCTCATAGAATCCTCTTTTAAAAGACCCTTCCGTTAAATCAGTGGAATACTCATTACTTAGGTGACAAAATTGCAGCAATCCATATGGATTTATAAAATAGCCCCTCATCCAAGCATTACAGTGATAAAGATATTCTGAAGAGCGCCATAAACCGTGGCTATACCTTGCCTGTTCTTCTCTCTGCTTTATCATATCTGGGTCTTTAGCCTCAATCTCTAGTATTTCTTGTGGCTTTAGCCGGTGCCTGGCTGGCTCTAAAGAACCATCTAATCCAGCAACAATAAAGGAATCAAACTTATATTTTCCTTTGCCTAACATTTTATAAATAAACTCCTTTATCTTTAA
>JAGMCN010000165.1 GCA_023129235.1 Caldifarciminota bacterium
CCAACATCTGCTGTGGAGATTTGCAAGTGGATACATTTGAAATCAGCTCCGGATAAAAATACTCCATATAATTTATCCATGCAGGACAGCATGAAGTAGTCATTGGCAAAGCTGCATTTTTATCTCCATTAACTATGAGTTTTTTTAGTCTTGTAAGAAGCTCTGTCCCCTCTTCCATAATTGTTAAGTCAGCGCTAAAACAAGTGTCAAATACTTTATCAAATCCAAATCTGCGTAATGCAGATGTCATCCTGCCTTTTACTAAAGTGCCAGGCTTAAGATCAAAACATTCTCCGAGAGCAGCTCTAATCGCAGGAGCTGTACTGACCACCACAAATTTGCCTGGATCATCAAGAGCTTTCCACACTTCCCCAATATCATCCTTTTCACTTATTGCTCCAACAGGACAAACCGCAGCGCATTGCCCGCATTGAACACAAACAGCCTCATCAAGCGTATCAAACTGCCCGGGAGCAATAATCGTATCGAATCCGCGCGCTCTCGGAGCCAATGCATCTACTCCCTGAACTTCCTGGCATACGCTGACACATCTTCTGCAAAGAATGCATTTATTAGGATCTCTGATAATACCGGGCGTGCTTTCATCCAGAGGCATTTTCTCTCTTACAGACTGGAATCTGACCTCCTTAATACCATATTCATCTGCCAGCTTCTGAAGTTCGCAGTTCTGATTACGATCGCAGGTATTGCATTCCCATGGATGGCCGCTTAAAAGCAGCTCCAATATTATCTTTCTGGCATCCCGTACTTTCTTAGTATTGGTGTATATCTTCATACCTTCAGAAACTTTTGTTACGCATGAGGGTTGAAGCGCTTTAACTCCTTCTACTTCTACAACACATATCCTGCATGATCCAGGGTTTTGAAGATCCTCCAGATAACATAAAGTAGGTATCTTTATCCCAATTTTTTCAGCAGCATCCAAAATTGTCGTATCTTCCACCACCTTTAGTTTGGTGTTGTTTACTGTAATATTTACACTCATCTCTCTTGTCTCCTTATTCATTTCTAAGAATAGTTTAATACTATGTTATGGTTTTCTCTAGTTACAGGTTCATGCTTTTTATCAGGATTTACTCCTTGAGCAAGTTCCTTTCCAAAATACTTCAGAGCAGAAAGAACAGGTGAAGCAACAGACTGTCCCATAGGACAAAAAGCTGTAAGTTTAAGCTCATCAGCGAGTTCTTTTATAGTTTTAAGCTCATCAAAATAGGCATCCTTCTTTCCCAATCGTTTAAAAGCTTCATATATTTGCCTTGTACCAATCCTGCATATGGAACATTTTCCGCACGATTCATGAGCAAAGAATTTCATGCAGCAAGTCAAAAAATCCGCAATTGAAACTGTCTCATTCATAATCAATATTGCACCAGAGCCCAGATTATGTCCAAGTTTCTGGAGTGATTGATACTCAAGCGGTACATCCAAAAGAGCTGATGGGATAATGTCGCCGGCTGTTCCTCCTACTTGAGCCATTTTAAATTTTCCGGAAGACATGCCTCCTGCATAATCATAAATAATCTCTCTAAGAGAGATTCCCATAGGAACTTCGATTAAGCCCGGACGTTTCACATGTCCCAATATGGTATAGACTTTAGTTCCCGGAGTGCTTTCAGTTCCAAATTTCCTAAACCAGTCAGCTCCATTTAATATAATAGGAGCAATATTAGCAAAGGTTTCTACATTGTTTACGTTTGTCGGCTTGGACAAAAATCCTGATTCAGCAGGGAAAGGCGGCTTGAGTCTTGGCTCGCCTCTTAATCCTTCCATTGAGTTAAGAAGAGCTGTTTCTTCTCCGCAAACATAAGAACCTGCTCCAATCTTAATCTTTACATTAAAATCAAAATTCGTGCCGAAAATATTCTTACCTAAGAGCCCTAATTTCTCAGCATCTTTTATGGCTTTTGTTAATCTTTGAATAGAAAGCCGGTATTCTCCGCGAATGTAGATATAAGCCGTATTAGCGCCTATTGTGTACCCGCAAATTGCCATACCTTCCAGAACCCTATGAGGATCTCCTTCCATAATTAACCGATCCTTAAAAGTGCCGGGCTCTCCTTCATCAGCGTTACAGATAATATATTTTGGGCTTTTTTTTGCTGATTTAGCAAAGGACCATTTCAAACCTGTTGGAAATCCTGCCCCTCCTCTTCCTACAAGCCCGGAATCCTTTACTATCTTAATAATATCTTCCGGTGTTTTTTTCTCCAGAGCTATACCTAATGCTTCATATCCGTCTGCTCCAATGTATTCTTCAATATCTTCAGGATTAATCTTCCCGCAGTTCTCAAGAACAATTCTATTCATAAATTATTTCCTTTCCTTTTCTTGAATTTGCCCCAATATTTTATATATTTTTTCTTCGTTTAAATTTCCATATACTTCATCATTGATCATCATAGCAGGAGCAACTCCGCAAACTCCAAGACAACTTGTCCCCTCTAATGTAAAAAGTCCGTCATCAGTTGTTTCTCCAGCCTTAACACTTAATTCTGACTCTATCGCTTCGAAAATGGTTTGCGCGCCTAAAATGTGACATGGAGGACTTTCACAAACCCTGATTACATATTTACCACGCGGCGTAAAGCTAAACATGGTGTAGAAAGAAGCTGTTCCCTTAATCTCAGATACAGGTATTTTCATTTCCTTGCTTAATTCATAGATATCCTCTTTACAAATATAGTTGGCTGGATTTTGATTTTGAATGTCGTGCAGGATCTGCAATAAGTTCTCCCTTTTATTTCCGTGTTTTTTAACAATTTCTTTTGTTGTCATAGATCTTCCTCTTCTTT
>JAGMCN010000166.1 GCA_023129235.1 Caldifarciminota bacterium
GCTTGTTATCAGTGTGGCAGATGTTCTGGTGGTTGTCCATCAGCTCCGTTTATGGACCTTCTGCCTAACCAGGTCATTAGATTAGCACAGCTTGGGATGAAAGAAGAAGTCCTGAATTCTAAGACTATTTGGGTTTGCGCATCGTGTTTTACTTGTTTTGTCCGTTGTCCCAAGGGAGTTGATTTAGCCAAAATCATGGAAGCAATGAGGCAAATCCAATTGCGTCAGAACATCGATTATGTTGAACCCCTTAAGTTGTCAAAAGAGGAGATAGTAGAATTGCCTCAAATAGCATTGGTAAGCAGTTTTCGTAAATCTACAGCATGATATAAATACAAGGAGAAATGGAGAAAGCAGGAAATAGAGAAATTATATTCTTTTTCACCAGTTCTTCCGATTCTCCTTTTCTCCTGAGTATTAAAAATTTAAAATGAAATTAGCATATTATCCGGGTTGCACTTTAAAGACCCAGGCAAAGAACTTTGAAGATTCTGCTCTGGCTTCTTTTAAGAAGTTAGGCATTGAGCTTAAAGAACTCAAAAGATGGAACTGCTGTGGGACTGTTTATTCACTCACTTCTGATGACCTTATGCATCATCTTGCTCCTATAAGAAATCTTATCAGAGTGAAAGAGGAAGGAGAAAATAAGGTAGTTACATTTTGCAGTATGTGTTATAATACCTTGAAACGTTCGGCTCTTAGAATAAAAAATAGCGATGAGGATAGAGAAAAGATAGCTAATTTTATGGATAGAGAGGAAGTAAAGTATGAAGGAGATGTTGAAGTCTTGCACGGGCTTGAGGTTTTGAGAGATGAAGTAGGGTTTGAGAAAGTAAAAGAAGCCGTGAAGAAGCCACTTGAAGGTTTGAAAATTGCTCCTTATTATGGGTGTTTGCTTTTAAGGCCTGATGAGGTAGGAATTGATGATCCTGAGAACCCATCTATTCTGGAAGATTTAATTCGTGCTATTGGGGCAGAGCCCGTTGACTTTCCTTATAAGAATGAATGCTGTGGTGCGTATCAGACTGTAAACGAGGTAGGTATTGTGGTGGATAAAGGGTATAGCATAATAAGTAATGCTCAGAGTATGGGAGCCGATATAATAATAACGAGTTGTCCTTTGTGTGAATTTAATCTGGATAGAAGGCAAAAGGATATAAAGAAAAAGTATCCTAATTTCAAAGAGATGCCCGTGGTATATTTTACTCAAGCTCTGGCAGTCGCACTTGGTTTGGAGCCAGAGACCTACAGATTTGACTTAAATTATATATCACCACAGTCGGCACTTACAAAATGAGAGGTATTGTGTCATAGAAGGTCAGTTAGTAAAGACTCTGTAGAGAAAATGCAAGATTTCATAGAGGCAATAGAGACTGCAAATGCTATCATTAAATTTATAAGAAATAAATTTCGTATCATATTTTGGGATAGTGCGGGAGTAGCTCAGTTGGTAGAGCATCACCTTGCCAAGGTGAGGGTCGCGGGTTCGAGTCTCGTCTCCCGCTCTTAAAAACAATAGTTAGTTTTTAGTGCAAAAAGAGTAAGGAAAAAGTGTAGGGTAACCATTTTTTCTTGACATTGTGCAAAAGAGAGTCAGAACAAGGTGCCCTCTAAAATTTCGTGAAAATCTGAAGTAATTATGTTAGATTTAGACAATATTTTTGAAGGCAATTGCTTTGAGTTAATCCATAAAATTGATGATGAAAGCATTGATTTAATTGTATGTGACGGACCTTATGGTGTAACAAAAAACAGATGGGATAGAATTGCCAATATTCAAGAATTTAATCTAAAAGTCATTCAAGTCTTCTCAAAAAAATTAAAAAAAGGTGGAGCATTATACCTATTTGGCAAATCAGACTGCGTTGACTTTATTGATTACAGACCTTTTCTAACATTGAATGCAAAAATTGTCTGGTATCAACCAAGCAGATTAGCCCAAGGCAGAACTAACTATACAAACAATTATGACATTATCGCTTATTTTACCAAAGGAAAAGCAAAGACTTTTAATTTGGATGATATACGAGTGCCCCAATTGGTGGAGTTGGAACACAGAAAAAGATGTGAGAATGTTCCATCAGTTGCAAATGGTAAATTCGGAAAAACGAAATTTAATGAAAAAGGTAAAAATCCCGGTGATGTGTGGGGAGATATTAAACAACTAACTTATAAATCAAAAGAATTATTAGCCCGAGATTTTCTCTACACGATACAGAAGCCAAAGAAACTGATTGAAAGATTCATAAAAGCAAGTTCAAATGAAGGAGACTTAGTTTTAGATCCATTTGCAGGAACAGGAACAACACTGGTGATTTGCGAAGAACTCAAACGAAACTTTATTGGATTTGAGTTAAACCCAGAACTCGTACAAATTTGTAAAAGGCGTATAGAAGAAATAAAAATGAAGCACGAATCTATGCTATTTCACTAATGAAAGAGAAAATAATATCACAAATTATAATGTTAGTGAGGAAGGCACAGGATTTGGCATTGAAAATAGGTATTGCTAACATCTTACAGCCAGGTTTAGTAAAGGAAATGATTATTGCTGAAATGCTTAGTCATGAGCTAATAATATCAAAAAGAGATGCGGATGCTTGTGATAAAAGCAATCCTGAGATAAAATATGAATACCTTTGTTTTTATGAAGGTGGTACAGGACAATTAGATAGGGTGTTTAAAGAACCACTAGATAAACGAAAAAAATCATTGCTCCGTATCAAAAGAAACAAGAAAATTTACTTTGCTATTTTTTACAAAAGTAATCCGCTAAAGATAAAGACAGTTTATGAAATTGAACCGAATGTTTTATTAGAAGCAACAGAAAGACAGTTAGATAAAAGCAAAAATGATATTTCTCATGTGGGTTTTTCAGAAAATTGGGCAAAAGAAAATGGTGTAGTGATTTATAAAGATAAAGAATGTCCTGCCGGCATTTAATACAGCATATACGAATTGAGCTAACGTTACTGCAAGTAGTAAATAGAAGGTTAGGTGAAGGAAATATCTCATGTGGGAAGGAATTATTACACTTAATGGCTAAGAGTCGAAAAATAGCGAAGAACCATTTTTTTCTTGACAAATAGAAATCCTGTATAAGTTTATGGAAAGGAGGTAAAATGCGTAAAGTTTATTTTATTGTTTTAGGTTTTTTACTTTTCGGATGTGCTAAAAAGCCTGTGAAAATAGGTGTGGTGGTTCCGCTTTCTCAAGAACTCTCTTCTTATGGGAAGATGTGTTTGAATGGGATTAAGCTTGCCGCTAAGGTCATAAACGAAAAGGGAGGCATTAAAGGTAGAAAAGTGGAGCTTATTGTAGAAGATAATAGGGGTGAAAAGGAAACTTCCCTGTCTGCGATAGAAAAATTCAACCAAGAGGCAGTAATAGCTGTGATAGGACCTCTTACTACAAGAAATGCAATGTGGGTTGGAGAATATGTAGACAATGAAAACCTTCCGGTCATAGCTCCCACTGCTACAGGGATTGAGGCTACTCGAGAAAGAGAGTGGGTATGGAGGATAGCATTCACTGACCCGTTTCAAGGAATAACGCTTGCGAAGTTTATCAGTGAAGAATTAAAAATGAGGTCTGTCTGCATTATTATAAATCCTCATGACCCATATTCTACAGGTTTGTGTGAAAGCTTTGAAAACGAATTCAAAGCACAAGGAGGTAAGGTCTCGTTTAAAGCCACATTTGGTGTAGGCGATACACTTTTTGACGAACAACTTAAAGTTATAGGAAAACAAGACCCTGATGGTATATTTGTTCCTGCTTTCTATCCTGAAGCAGGACTTATAATCAGACAGGCAAGAGATATGGGGTTTACACAACCATTTATCGGTGGAGACGGTTGGGACTCACCTGAACTTTCCAAAATTATCGGTGATAGAAAGGGAATAAATTATTACTCAACGCACTTCTTTTACAACTATGGAGGTTCTGAAGTTCAGGAACTCTTGCATAGATATAGAACCGAGTTTGAGGAAGACCCACAGACTTTTTCTGCTCTGGGATATGACGCATTGATGGTAGTCAAGAAGTGTTTTGAACAGGCAGGCGGAGTCACAAGAGATGAATTTAAGAATAACATTAAGAAAGTAAGTTACTTGGGAGCAACAGGAAATATAGATTTTACTCAAGCAAGAGACCCAAGAAGAAGTTTGATGATTTTGAAGTTTGAGCCGGGCAATCCTACTGAAATGGTAAAGATGTATTAGAGGCAAATATGAAAGGAGGAGGTAAAATGTATAAACCAATTTTCTTAATCCCTTTCCTTGTTTTGGGACTTTCATGTACCCAAAGAGGAGTAAAGAGACCAGAGGAAATGCTTGCTGACACACTAATAATCACAGAGGTTCCAGCTGAAGTAGAGACTGTTTATGTTAAAACTGTTGAAACAGTAGTAGAGACTTTGAGAGTGGCAGAGGATATGCCGTCTGCAGTGATAAGGCACGGAACATATAAAGTTCAGATAGGTGCTTTCGAGGCGAAGGAGTATGCTGATAATGTTTACGATTCGCTAAAAGGTGAATACGGGGAGCTTATTTTTATTGAAAACATTATTCCCTACTGGAAAGTCAGATTTGGACCCTATGAAGATATCCAGAAGGCAATCGCAATGAGAGATTGTATGCGAGACAAGGGATATATGGATGCGTGGATAGTTCCTTTTAAATAGTAAGTTGAGGCATATTGTAATAGCTACGGG
>JAGMCN010000167.1 GCA_023129235.1 Caldifarciminota bacterium
TCTACCCCTTCACAATAGAGGTCAGCTGGAAATAAACCCTGCGATTTTATCACTGTCCAGCTTGCCCCTGAATCAAACCATACATCAAAAATATCTTTTTCTTTTACAAATTCCTTGTTGCCACACTCTCGGCACGAATCTTTGATAAAATCTTTGACAGGGTGAGTGAACCATCCAATAGAACCTTCCTTTTTAATGATGTCCCTTGCTTGTTCTATAACTTTTGTATCAAGAACTGGGGTGCCACAGTTTTTACAATATAATACAGGAATTGGGATTCCCCACCTTCTCTGCCTGGAAAGACACCAGTCTGGGCGGTCCATTATATTATGCAAAATACGCTCCTTGCTCCATCCGGGAATCCAATGAACGTTTTCAATCTCATTAACACATCGTTCTCGTAAGTTTTTATGGTCAATCCGCAAGAACCATTGAGGTGTAGCCCTAAATATAAGTGGATTCTTGCATCTCCAGCAATGTGGATATGAGTGAGAAAACTCTTCATTATGAACAAGTGTTCCTTTCTTCTTGAGAGCTTCTATTATGTGTTTATCTGCATCAAAAACATACTTTCCCTTAAATTCAGAAACCTCGTCAGTAAAACAACCAGACTCATCTACAGGTGAAATCACAGGGAGTTTATATAAGAGACCTACCTGATAATCTTCATATCCGTGTCCCGGAGCAATATGCACACATCCGGTCCCGGATTCTTTGCTCACAAAAGTTGATAAAATGACTTTGCACTCTTTATCAAATAAAGGATGTAAGTAGGTCATTCCCTCAAGTTCTTCGCCAACAACACTTTTTTCTATCTCGTAATCTTTCATCCCGAGTTTCTCAAGGACTGCATCTTTTAAATCGCTGGCAATGATTAGGGTCTCGCTTCCGACTTTTACAAAGTCATACTGGAGCTTTGGATTGAGTGCTACAGCAACATTAGCCGGAAGCGTCCAAGGAGTAGTAGTCCATATCAAGATAGACCCTTTGGGGTCCTGTGTTTTAAATTTAACATATATAGAAGGCGAGCCAATTTCTTTATACTCAAGCTCAGCTTCTGCAAGAGCTGTCTTGCAACTCGTGCACCAATGAACTGGACGCTTATCTCTATAAACATATCCGTTTTCTACTAACACTCTAAATATATCAATAACTTTTGCCTCGTATTCAGGATCCATCGTGATATATGGATTATCCCATTCTCCAAATACTCCAAGTCTCGTAAACTCTTCTTTTTGAATGTCCACAAACTTTTGAGCAAATTTTTTGCAGGATTCTCTTAATTCTTCATTAGATAAGTTTTGCCCTTTTTCTCTTAATTCTTTAATCACTTCACGCTCTATAGGCATTCCATGACAGTCCCAGCCAGGAATAAAAGGAACTTTATAACCTGCCATAGTCTTGTATTTTACAATTATATCTTTAAGGATGCGGTTAAAAGCTGTGCCCATATGAATATGGCCATTTGCATAAGGAGGACCGTCATGAAAAATGTATGGCTCGCTATCTTTTCTTGATTCTTGAATGCATTTGTATATCTGAGCCTGAGCCCAATATTGCAGAATTTCTGATTCTTTTTCAGGGAGATTTGCACGCATAGGGAAATCAGTGTGCGGAAGTTGTATGGTCTCTTTGTAATTCACAGGTTGATATTTATAATATTTCCTCAAGAAGTCAAGTCTTAATTGTATAAAAAGATAAAAAATTACCACTGAGGCACGAAAAAACTGAAATGTTGAATTCTGTCGAGATGAGGTATGACAAGAAAAGCAGTTTTGGGCAGACATTGTGTAGTCTTTAGCCAAAAAAAGAAAAATAAAGCTTGACTTTTCTAAAATTAGCCCGTTTAATTTCATCATATGAAAGATAAGTTCCAGTTTTTCACAGAAATTGGGGTAGTTAGGTGGACAGGATTTACAGCAGATTCGTTAGGTTCCCTTTTAGAAGGACTACGAGATGTTCCTGGTTCATCTATTTTTTATCATCTGCATCATGCCCTGTTTCATCGTCAAAGACTTACTCTTCATTATGTAATGAATGACTTTGCTCGTTGGGTTCATAATACATTAGAAGAGAAGCCATTAGCAGAGAAATTAGCTTCGGTTGACCCATTGCAATTTGATTCTATAAGAGGTGCCAGAGAAAAACTTATCCGATATGTAGAAAGTTATATTGGGGAGATTCAGGTTTTTCCTCGCGTCCCAAAAGTGCGAGAACTTTACTTTATGGAGTTAAGAAGTTTTGTTATCCCAGCTCAAGTAGAAGTGGAGAACTTGAATGATTTTATCAATGGATTGCGGAGACTTGGGCGAGGAGCTATGTTACATCACTTTATTGAAGCACGGTATAGACGAAAGGGGAAATATCACAACGATTTTTCTGAATGGCTTGAGACTTATGGAGCAAAAGAAGCGGCTCAAAAATTGGATAAGTTGAATCCTTATCTATATGACCTTGAGACTTTAAGAGATAAGACTATAGATATATTAAAGGCATATCGTGAAAAAAGTTAAATTAGAAGACTATATTCCCTTAGTAGGTGAAGCAACGATAGAGGAAATCAAGCTTTTGGCACAACAATTAAAAGGAGCTCGGATTCAGCATATTAACTCAACCAAAACAGGAGGTGGAGTTGCAGAAATACTAAATCAGCTTGTTCCTCTTATGAACGAAATAGGATTAGAAGTAGAATGGGATGTAATTGAGGGAACTGAAGAATTTTTTGACCTAACAAAATCTTTTCATGTTGCCCTTCATGGTGCGAGAACACGGATTACTCAAAAGATGTTTCAGATATATAAAAAGATGCAAGTAGTTAATCAGGAAAAGATTGATAAAAATGCGGATTTTGTAATTCTTCATGACCCTCAACCTTTGGGGCTTTCGGAATTTCGTCAAAGAGAAAAGAGCAAATGGATATGGTGCTGTCATATTGACATTTCAGAAGCAGATACGAGGGTGTGGAGGTTTCTATCTCCGCTTGTTGACCTTGTTGATGGTGCGATTTTTCATATCCCACAATTTACAAAAGCTGATTTAGATATTCCTCAATATGTAATGCCTCCTTTTATTGACCCGTTTTCTGACAAAAACCGAGATTTGAGAGAGTCTGAGATTTACAAGTTTTTAAAGAAATACGGGTTCTCAACAGATGAGCGATTTATCTTGCAAGTTAGTCGGTTTGATAAACTGAAGGACCCATTAGGAGCTTTGCAAGCATTTAAAATAGTACAAAAATCTTTCAATGTTCCTTTTGTATATATAGGGAATTTTGCTCCAGATGACCCACCAGGGAAGAGAGTCTATGAAGAGTTTGTCCAAGAAGCAAATAAAATTCCAGGGGTTAAAGTTATTGCAAATCCTGACCCAAATGACCTTGTGGTAAATGCTTTTCAGAGAAGTGCTTCTGTTGTATTGCAAAAGTCAATTCGCGAAGGTTTTGGTTTGGTAGTTACAGAAGCAATGTGGAAGAAGCAAGCCGTTATTGGAGGTGACACCGGTGGTATCCGCTATCAGATAGTTGATGAGGCAACTGGGTTTTTGGTCAATACTGTAGAAGGAGCGGCTTTTTGGACTCGCCAGCTGCTATCAAATCCAAAACTTGCTACTCTTTTAGGAGAACAAGCCTACGACAGAGTAAGGGCTAACTTTTTACCTCCTCATTATTTGCGACATTTACTTTGTGTTCTTCTCTCCGCCAAGCACCCCGGACGAGGCGTTACTTGTCTTAATAAATGAAATACCTCTTTGAAGAAATAAAAGAGGTAGAAAAAAAAGTTCAGTCTGCAGAGAAAGTTTTCTTGTTTTTAGATTACGATGGGACCCTTGTTCCAATTAAATCTCGACCTGAATTGGCGGTTTTCCCTGCTCCCACAAGAAAGCTGATAAAGAAGCTCTCGAGCCTTCCAAAAATTTATTTAGCCATAGTCACAGGCAGGTCGTTTAAAGAAATTAAAGATTTGATTGATGTTAAGGGGATTATATATATAGGGAATCACGGGCTTGAGATAGAATGTGGAGAGGAATACTGGGTTCACCCAGCAACTACTCAAATTAGACCTATGATAAAAAAGATTCTCTCCGATATGAAGGGTTTTGCCAAAGAGATTCCCGGGGTTCTAATAGAAGACAAAGGATTAATCGTGAGCATTCATTATCGGTTGGTTACTGAAAAATCCGCAGAAGAGATAAGAAAGATGGTATCTAAGATAGTAAGTCCTTATAGTAAGATGTTTTGTATTGGCAGAGGGAAAAAAGTTTATGAGATAAGACCCCTTATTGACTGGAATAAAGGGAAAGCTATATCAAAAGTCTCTGAGTTGCTTGGCATTACCAGGAAAACCTTGAGAATTTATATTGGGGATGACCTCACCGATGAAGATGCTTTTAAGGTTTTGGAAAAGGAAGAGATATCCGTAGTAGTCGGTCGTAGAGAGAGCTCAAGTGCAAGGTATTTTTGCAGGAATTCAAACGAAGTGTATCAATTCTTGTCTACTGTATATCCGATTATAAGAAAGCAATGATTGATTTTAAGGGAGATAAAAGAAAAAAATATTAATAAAATTCTTGACTTGCTAAAAATTTAATTTAAAGTATTTAAGATGTTGAATCCTCTTTTTGTGAAAGTTTTCTTAATCCTCCTAATCAGTGCATTCCTAATTCTTATGATAGTATATACAAAAGTGAGCAGACGCCGAAATCCAAGCTCCGAAATGCCAAGAACGCCCAGATTGTTGACACTTATAACCGCAGTGTTTGACCGCATATTTATATTTTCTATCTTTGTGTTCGCATTTTTTTTTATTAGAGACGAAAACTTCCTTGTACCCTTATCCTACCAACTTAACTCCATCCTCCAATTAGTAGGAATGGCATTATTAACTCTATGGATAATCTTGGCTTGGTGGGGAATTCTATCATTGGGTGAATTTAGTGCGGCACGATGGTCTCGCTTAAAGGACGGGCATCAAATCGTTAAAACTGGATTATATCGTTATGTTAGACACCCCCTTTACGCATCAAGAACTTTAGCATACCTTGGGCTATTTTTACTTTCCCAGAACTTCTTTTTCTTGATACTCATTGTGATTTTGCTGCCTTTGTTGTATATGCAAGCAAAATTAGAGGAAAATCTACTTATAGAAGTCTTTGGCGAGGAATATAAAATTTATCGGAAGACAACCGGGATGCTCTTTCCACTTTTATTCAAACGAAGAAACAAAGATTCAACAGCGGTTGACTAATATCCCTTTGCTTGAACTCCCTGCTGATAACGAGTTACTTCTCCATTACCCGAGAATAAATGTTTTTAAATCTATGTTTACCACCAAGAAGCATAGTTGTAATAGGAGCCACTTTCCTTGCCAATTCTGACATATTGCTTGTTTTGTCTCTAATCTCCCATTGTGCAGTTTCATCCTCTCTTATTCTTGAAATGTGATATAACTGCCTTACATTTGTTGCAACAACAACTCTTCTCCCGTGTGCATTTGTTAAACAATATTCAGCGGCTTTTCCATATTTTTTCTTGAAATCATTATATAAATTGGCAGACCCATTGCAAACATCCGTTAGCTCTTGCGACAATCCGACTTCTTCAATATTTGGTGGAATCATATATCCAAGTTCAGGGTCATAGTCTTGACTTAATAGAGTATTCATTCTATGCCTTTTCAACTGTGCAAAACAGCTACTACTCACAATAACTTCATAAACTAAGAAGCCAGTCTCAAATGCTCGTGGAACTTTATCAAACTCGCTGATGTGTTTCAAAGACCCTTTAACAAAATCTTTAGCTTGTCCCTCATCAATCAATTTATCTGCCAGAACATAACAATCATTTATTGGCTTTTTTGAATATGTATGCAACAAAGCCGCAATGATTTGTCTGTCCGGATTATTATGGTTTACAAGAGTCACATCTTCTCCTGAATTGTTACTTCCTAAATTCTTATATTGATTAAAGCTTTTTTCAACCAAGTCTCTTGTGTTTTTCTCGGTATATTTAAAATTGTCATCTTTTAATTCCTGCCCCGGATTGTGTTGCTTAAATAATTCTGGGTCAGTAAGCTGAATTATAGATGGGGCTTTTTCTACTATCGTATCATACAACAACCTGGCAAATTCTCTCTCCTCTTGTAACCTGCCATATTTTAATTCTCTTATTGCTAGCTCTGTTGTCTGCCCCGTATAAGAACATCCAAGCTGGGCTTCAGTTGCTAAGCACAAACTATATCTCGCATCTTCTTTTGCACTGCCTTCTAATTCTCTCAAGTTTCTCTTAGGAAATTTCCTCTTTAAGAATTCAATAAGTTTAGGATTAGCTTTGAAATAAAAATCATTTTGAAATTTTACAAGTTCATCAAATTTCGCTAAATCCCTTAGACTAAACTCCTTTGGCTTGATATAATCACCATCTAATGTAACATACCTTTGAGACTTCTCGGTATATCCTGCTAATCTTCTTTTTTCTATTGATTCTACGAGGAGTCGTGAAACGCCTTTTATATTTAAATTAAAAATGGTATGGTCGGCAACAGAGTGGTGTCCCATACCATAAATAATTGCCTCGTTTGATTTTCTTGCCTTAGAAATATTTTCTATGGACTCATCAATTAATTCATCAACATCTTTCTCGCTTCTACTTATTCTGGCATAAGCTGCAGATATTACCTCTGGGGTCGCTTTTTTCTTTTCCTCTTCCGGTAAATTCTCAAGAATCTTTACGGGAACATTAATACCAGCCAAAACAACTTTCATAATAGAGTTTTCTTTATGCTATAATAATTCTATCAGAAGTCAATTATTTTTTCTGAAAACCCTTAAAAAGCCATAATGAGGTTTTCTACTTGACATTTTAGAAATCTGGAATATATTAAACAAAGATGGGGGCGACAGGGTTCGACAGGAGTAATTTGGTAAAGGTTGCATACCGAGGAGCTTGGACCTCGTCAAAACTAAGCAACTTACAACTGACAACGCTTTTGTTGCAAGAGCTGCTTAAGGTAGCTCCGTCCTCTAAACTTTGCTCATAGGATTTGGAAGGACGCCGTAATATGGGATAGTCTTCTTTCTTTTGACTGTTGGGGAAGAAGATGAAATCTTAAGTAGTCTGGCTTTGCAAAATCCTGCCTTGTGGAGTTTGAAGAGCGAGATTAAAAACAAGGACAAGTATGTAGATGCCTTTACAGTGTTGCTTCTGGACGCGGGTTCAATTCCCGCCGCCTCCACCAAAATCAAATAGTCCGTTGCCCATATAATAAACCACAGATGAACACAGATAACTTTAAATTGGTAGAGGGGTTGAGAAAGCAAATAAATTATCATAATTACAGATATTATGTGCTCGCAGACCCCGTGATTTCAGACTATGAGTATGATATGCTGGTTAAGGAACTCGAGAAACTTGAGAAGGAGCATCCGGAGCTTATAACTCCTGATTCTCCAACACAAAGAGTGGGAGAGGAGCTCACAGGAGGATTTAAGCAGGTAAATCACGAAATTCCTATGCTTAGCTTGGAGAACACATACTCTCGGAAGGAGGTATTTGAATTTGACCGCAGGATGCAAAAAGAACTTGGGGTCAAGCCGGAATATACCGCAGAGCCCAAAATTGATGGCTTTGCAGTATCTCTTGTGTATCGGGATGGGAAACTCATACAAGCCAGTACCAGAGGAAATGGACTCGGAGGAGACGAAATAACAAATAATATAAGAACTATAAAATCTGTGCCTTTGAGATTACTGATAGGGCGAGTCACCGACTCGCCCCTACGGGATATTGAGGTGCGAGGTGAGGTAGTGATGCCAAAGAAGAGCTTTGACCGTATAAATAAAGAAAGAGAAACACGAGGCGAGTCTTTGTTTGCGAATCCAAGAAACGCCGCTGCTGGAACTATAAAGCATCTTGACCCACAAATTGTGGCAGAGCGAGGACTTGATATGATTGTGCATTCAATCCCCTCTGTTCCAGAAGGTTATAAAGACCACTATACTACCCTAAAATATCTAAGTAAAATCGGGCTAAAAGTAAACTCCGACATAAAGCTATGCAAATCTATAGAAGAGGTTATGGACTTTTGTGACTCCTGGGAACCCAAGCGATGGGAATTGCCGTATGAAGTTGATGGAATGGCAATAAAGGTGAATTCTTTTGACCAGCAGAGGCGTCTTGGAGAAACAACAAAGAGCCCGAGATGGACAATTGCTTATAAATATC
>JAGMCN010000168.1 GCA_023129235.1 Caldifarciminota bacterium
TTATCATAATGGGTCAAACAAAAACCATTGACTTGTATATTTTTTTACATACTTTTCCAACACTCTTGCCCATTCTTCCACTCCACCTTTAAGAGGCGGTTCAAGATAAACCCGATATTTCCCATCTTCCCTTACACAAAATGCTGGGACAATACTCGACTGTGTTCGCCTTGCAAGCTCAAAAATCCCTTCGGGAAAAGGAAATGGCTTCCCAAAAAACTCAACTTCATGCGTAGGTCCTGAATATGCCCTATCTCCAAGGGTAGCTACCACTTTACCTCTCTTCAGGGCAACCACCGCCGGAAATAATCTTTGCTCCACATAAACAACTTTCATCCCAACTGTCTCACGCCTGCCTGTAAAGAAATTCTTTACATATCTTGACACCTGTGGAAATGCAATTACTGTCGGAGAATAACCTAAAACCCCAAGCATTCCTGCTCCCAATTCCCAATTGCCAAGATGTGCTGAGAGAACCAACACACCTTTTCCCTCTTTTAGGGCAGTATCCAGATATTCCCGATGCTCAACTTCAAGCCAATCCGACAAATTTTCCTTGTTAAGTCTTGGAAGTATCAAAAACTCATAAATAAACTTTGCAAAATTTCTGTAAATTTCCAACGATAACTTTTTTGCTTCTGGGAAACTAATATTTTCGTAAACTCTTTTTAAATTTGAGGTTACTATCTTTCCTTTTTTCCTGCGAAATGTAAAATACCCAAAATCTGCTATCCTCTCCGTAATAAACACAGCTAACTTTGGCGGCATTACATGCGATAAAAAAATAAACCCCCAATAAATAATCGCCATTATTTATATTTCTTCCACTGTACTTTCTTGACTCTCTTTTTTTTGTCTATACTCTCATCTTGCTTTCTAAATAATAGGAGGTACTTAAAACCTCGTAAAAAGAAATTAAATTTTCTGGCTCTATAATGCCAAATTCCTGTATTTGAACTTTGACCACGCCTCACTACACAGATAAGGTCTATAGGATCAAAATGTTTTTCAAGCATTTGGTAAATCTTAAACCCAGCAGGAGTAAATTTCCTTTTAACCCATTGGTCTCCCATTAGCCAACCTAAAACTTTACCAGGCTTTAAAATTCTCTTTATTTCTACTGCTACTTTTTCTAATTCTCCATAAAATTTTTCATCCTCGGCAGAAATTTTCCCTATATCTCTTGAATCATCAGAATAACTAACATTATCTCCGTAGGGTGAATCTATAAAAACCATATCAACGGAATTGTCTTGTAAAGGCATTTTTCGAGAATCATTTTTTATCACTTTTGGGTGTTGAGGATTAACATCGTACCCTATTACTTCCCTCCCTTCCTCTTCACAAACATCTATTGTAGTCCCGCTTCCAGCCATAGGGTCAACAACCAAATCTCCAGGCTTTGTGTACCTCTGAACCATGTTCCAGATGATAAAAGCAGGGGTTACGCCTTGAAATTTATTATTACCCTTAGGTTTCTTGCCATAACTTTGTTTCGGAAAATCCCATAGTGTTGTAGATTCTAAAATAAGTTCTTGGTCTTGCTTTTTCACTTTCTCCGTTGGTTGTACTTCTTTTTGTGATTCCTGTTTTTTTTCACGCTTTAGCTTAAGATTGCACTGTAGACATCTGCCCTTGCGATTAATCGGTTTACCACAAAGTTCACACTTATAAGTTTTTTCTTCCATTTTCACCCCAATTATAATATTCTCTAATCGTAACCCAATAATAAAATTCCTGTAAAGCTTCTTCTACTTTATCTTTTTCCATTTTTGCTCCCAAAATATTTCCCAGATGAACTTGTGCAAAAAGTAACAGCTCTCTTCGTTTAACTACTTCAGGTGGATATGGGGCAATAGCAGGTCTATTAACAAAAATTTCATAGTTAAGTTTTTTATATTCTCTATCTATTTGCTGTTTTGTCATTTATCCCTTTGCTAATAATTTTTTTAAATCTTCTATAAAATGTTCAAATAATTTGACCTTGTCACTTTCTTCGATTTTTTCTTCAGTTAAGACATAGCTCCCATCTAAATCTATTTCTACAATTGCCCTACCTTTTTTAACAGGTTCCTTGTGTGTTAATGTTCCATCTTCGTCAGGTGTGATAAAATAAACTCTAATATGTTTTGTCGCTTCATCTTGCAAAAGTTTAAGCTTCCAATAACCTGTTTGAGCAATTCGTTCCCTCAAAGTAACTTTGCTTGAGATAACAGATAGGACTTCACAGTTTTTAGGGTCATAAATAATTATATCTACATCAGGTAAATGCAATCCAAAGTCTCCATAATCAATAGCTAAATTTCTTTTGATTTGACTTAATTCCTTTGGTAATTTGGTTGACCTTTCTAACTTATTGCCATTAATAACTTTCAATCCAAGTGCCTCAACTTCAGCAGTAATAATATGTTGTACCAACTTCTCAAGATTCTTTCCCTTAAAAGCACGCCAAGATTGTTCGTGGTCTCTGTTTTGTGTGGGATTTCTAAGCCAATCCTTATAATGTATTTCTTTAGCTTCTCTCAACAGTTCAGAAATATGTTTGTAAGCCTCAATTCCAAATTCCTTTTTCTTTTTCTCGTAAAGACGAGCCAAATCTTCAAAAGTCATATCTTTAATTTTTCACTTTGCGTTTTAAACTTTCACATCGGGGAGACTGGATTCGAACCAGCGACCCCCAGCCCCCCATGCTGGTGCGCTAACCAAGCTGCGCCACTCCCCGATTCATTTTAATATATCAAGTGTCCTGGCTCTAAGATGTGGTTACAATTTAACATGTCTCAAGATTCTGCGAACCAGAACCTCCTCTTTTTCATCCCCTTTTTTTATAAAGTCATCCTCTAAAACTTGTCCTGTGGGGATTGACTTTTCTCCCACATCCTTCCTATCTCTAATTTGTTGCAGACCTCTGCAAGTCGTTCGGTACTGTTCCCAAGTCGTTCGGTACTGTTCCCAAGTCGTTCGGTACTGTTCCCAAGTCATTCGGTAATGTTCCCAAGTCATTCGGTAATGTTCCCGAGTCATTCGGTACTGTTCCCAAGTCGTTCGGTAATGCTCCCAAGTCGTTCGGTAATGCTCCCGAGTCGTTCGGTAATGCTCCCGAGTCATTCGGTAATGTTCCCAAGTCATTCGGTACTGTTCCCGAGTCGTTCGGAGACCTCTGCAACTCGTCTGCAGACCTCTCGTTTATAAAACTCCTCAAATCATTCACAGACCTTCCCAAGTCACTTATAGAAGTGTATTTTTCTTTATTCACAACTTCCATAATTCTGTTTTTACTCAAATATTGTAACCATCACTTAAAAATACTGCATATATCAAGTATCTCTTTTAATCCTTGTTTAATCTCTTGCAGAATATTTTTGTCTGCCTCTCCCACATCTACTTTTGGATGTATCTCCTCATTTGAAGAAACTCCACCATTATTTTTTAACTTTTTCCTTGCTCCCTCAATACTATATTGCTCTTCATAAAGTAATTTCTTAATTGAAGAAATTAAGTCTATTTCTTTTTTAGTATATGCTCTCCTGCCGCCTTTTGTCTTCTTTGGATGAAGCTCCTTAAATTCTTCCTCCCAATACCTGAGAACATGGGGCTTTACATCTATGAGCTTTGCTACATCAGATATTGAGTAATAATACTTCACTTTCAACAAATACAATGAAACTTATCTTTTGTCAAGTGATTAGTTTTATCCCAAAGTAAACTAAAATCCCTCCGCATATTCTCGTGAAAATATCAAAAATCCTATGTTTCTGAGATATTAAACCTGGAACCCCTCCAGCCAAAACTCCTATCGGAATAAGCGGAGTAAGGAATGTCCCTCCCCCAAAACATCCTCCATAAAAACTTGCCTCCATCAAACTTTTCGATTCAAATGCAATATACGCAAGAACTCCAAACAACGGAATACAGGGAGTAAATCCTATAATGAGTCCCAAAAGAATCATTCCCTTTAAATTGTTTTGGAGAGGATTTTTTATAAATCTCTTGCAAAATCCGTAATGAGGATTTTTATTAAAAATAAGCAGAGTCCCTAATATTATAATAACAACTCCTACACCAAGATATATAAACCGACCGACTCCAGTCTCATAATAGTTTCTAATCACCATATGCCCTACCAAAAATGCTATATTTGCAAGAATTATACATACTACTACCCGCGTGAATGAGAAAACCAACACACTCAATAGCCCTCTCATCCATCCTTTTTGTGTTCCCGCAATATAAGATGCAATTACTGGGCTACAAAAAGCAAGACAAGGTCCCCATCCTAATATAATCCCCATAATAAATAAATCAGTAGAAACTTTCATTGAGAATTGAAATATTTAAGATTCAAAGATTGCAGATTTTTCTCAATCTTCTAATTTTCAAATCTTGTAATCTGCGTCTATCTGCGTTCATCCGCGGTTAATATTTGAACATTACTCGTCCGGACCTTCTAAAATCTTTTGTGCTTTCTCTGCATCCTCCTCGTTCACCATCAATTTCACTCCTTTGATTAATTGAAACTGAGGATATATGCCTCCACAATCATCTGCAAATATAATTGCTGTAATACCATTAGCCTCAAGAGCACCCTTAGCAAGTTCAGCAGATTCCCTGCTATTGTAAGTCTGAATACAAACTAATTCTGACATAAAATTTTCTCTTAAATTTCTATCTTCTGTGAAAAAACAAATTAAAGATTCGGCAAGTATGAATCCTTTAGGAATTCATTTACCGCTTAACCACCTTCTTAACCTGCCGAATAATCTCAATTCTTTCTTTATTCTTGGCAAACTTTTAAGAGCTGCTTCTCTTCCTCTCTCTATCAAGAAATCTGCTTTTGAAAAGTCAGACCAATGAATTTCATTAACATCTGGAGTTATTATTATATCAGCATTTCTAATATTCAATGAATTTAATCGGTGCTTCACAATCTCATCTACTCTTAAATTTATTTGAAATGCTGTTCGCAACTCCCCAAGCTCACTAATTTCCCCCATAAATGATGAACAAATTACAAAATCCGCTCCCATCTCCTTTACCGCTGAAGTTGGAAGTATCGATGTAGCCCCACCATCCACCAATATCCCCAAAGAACTCTCAACCGATGGAAAAACCCCAGGAATTGAAGCAGATGCTCGCACCACATCTCTAATCCGCCCTTCCCTTATAATTCTATCTTTTCCTTCTACTAAATCAATTGCTACTGCCGTAAACGGTATCTTAGTCTCAGAAATAAGAGCATCTCCAAACAGCTTTTCTAAAATTTGGTTTAACTTATCTTCTTTAACTATATAAGGTTTCAAAAGACTCTTCGCATATATATACTTTTCTTTTACAAAGTGCACAACATCACGAAATGGCTTTGGAAGTTCAGCATTTCCAAATAAATTAAAGCCCATATTTTTAAGTTCCGGAGATTCTAATATCTCTTTTGCAATCTCTTTTAGTTTTTTAGCATCTTTATATAAAGCATAATATCCGCCAATCACTGCTCCAATTGATGTCCCTGCAATAAAATGAATCGGTATTCTTTCTTCCTCAAACACTTCAAGCACACCAATATGTGCAAGTCCATGCGAGCTTCCTCCTCCAAGTGCAAGTCCAACTTTCATATCAAATCTTTATATCCTGCGATTGCAACTTCGTCAATATTTTTCTTGACTTTCAAGACTAATCGTGTAAATTGAAAGTATGAAGAAAAAAACTTGGATATTTGCTACAACACTTCTTGTTATTGCTCTCGGTATTATTCTTTGGAGTACACCAAGAATTCTCAATATGGCATTTGAAAAATCAACAAGGATGCTTGAGAGAAGTTTCATTGAGAAAGCTTCTCCAGAATATTCATCAAGAATTCATAATGACTTTGACAGTTTCATCCTTGCATTTAAGAAGAATAAACTCAAGAGAGAAGATTTGAAAAAACTATCAGAGCTAATAAAATCTACAAATGAGGATAAAGAACTTGTTCAGCAAGAAATAGATGAAATATTAGAGTTCATTGAAACAATGACTCCCGGGCTTAAGTAGACTGGGTGATTGCTCTTCTGTACATTGCAGAGGAGAGGAAAGTCCGGGCACCATAGGGC
>JAGMCN010000169.1 GCA_023129235.1 Caldifarciminota bacterium
TTTATTCTCGTGTAGAGAGGCGGGTTATGATACCGTAAAACGCAAAAAGAAGAGCGAGATAGTCTTTATTATATAAACCAAGTTATGATGAAGGCTAAATTCAAAAGGGAGATAGTAAATGATTGAAAAAATAGATAAAATAATAGGTGAGATAATAGAAGAATATTTAGGCGCTGTTGGGGTTCTAACTGAACAGGTGCGAAAAGGTAATATATTACCAACCGGTGGCATGATAAGAGCAACTGAGGTAGGGTTATCATGTCTACAAAGAGTTAGAACTGAGGTAGGGAAACAGTAAAATGTCAGAAGAAAACAAAAAAGCAAATGAGATAATAAAGAAGGATGCAGAGGTAAGGAACGCGGAAAAGGGAACTTATCTAGTCGCTATGAACATAACGGCGACCTATACACAGTTAATTACTTCAGAGAATCGCAGAAACGCGGAGGAAGTGGCAGATGCAGCTTGTCAGAAGGGGGATTTTAAAAGGGGATTGTTAGATGTTACAGATATTAAAACAGGAACCGTACAAAAGGGTAAGATGCAAAAGATAGGCGCACAAATAGTCTTTTTTCCTGAACAGGATAAATAACGATGTTTCAGTGTCAGGAGTGTGGTAGGAAGTTTAAAACAACGAAAGCAGCACAGCGAGCGAGTTATTCAGGATGTCCTAACTGTGGAAGTACAGATATTGACCTTGTGGATGTATTAAATGATCCTGAATACTTAAAGGCGCTTGTAGCGGATTGAGAGGTGATAAAAATGGAAAAGGAAGAACATAATGTATTATCTCCAGAGTTTGACGTTTGGATACCATTAGAAAAGCTAGCGAAGGAAGCAGGGAGTGATTTTTTCGATTATGTTAGTGATAAGACCTTAAATGTCATATCTGACTGCTGCGATTTCTTAGATGAAGATTTCCCTGAATATCTGGAACAGGAAAAGAGATTAAAGGGAGCAGTGAAGACCATATGTCCAACAGACTTAAAAGATAAGTGGAAACTCTTTTTAAAGGTGTATTTACAGATAGAAGAGAATTCAACCACGCGAGGAATAAGGATAGACCAAATAATGCTGCTATTGCCCTATGTTTCAGATATGCGCTTCTTACAGGACACCTTAGAGGTAAAGATAGCTGTATTCGACCCTAAATTGATTTATCTCTTTGGTAATGTGGGTGCTGATGAATACGGAGAAGAAGACGGGTGGTATCAGGCTTGGTGGGACTGAAGGGGAGAAAAGGAATAAAAACTATAAGCGTGATTATTTTATTATTTCACGCTCTATAATGGAGAAAAAGAAAAATGGGAACACATGGAAGCTTTGGTATTCTATTAGAAGATCCTAAGGACATTATTTATGTAACAGAGAACAGTGACGGAATGCCTGAGAATATGGGAGAATCTTTACTGTCTATTTTACGAGAAGACAGTGTAGAAGGGCTATTGTGTGCAATGCGAGATGTATCGACACGATGGGAGGATATGAGACTTTCTATAGCGTCAAATGAGGATTTCCAAGAATGGACATATTCGGAATGGATTTATTTATACAGACACCGGACAGATTCGCTTTTAGTCTGTTATCCTAGTCCTTTAAAGGAAACAAAAACTGATTTGCACATATTAGGACAAAATCCCTATGATAAGCACCCTTACAGTATATTCGTACTATTAGAAATACCTATTAAGGGAACAGAGAACGTTATGGACGTATGGCACAGAACGAGGAGCTTAAAGCGAGTAGGTATTCATTTAACGCTCTAAAAATAGAGGAAAAAGAAAAATGGTAGAAACAAGAGAAGAAGTAAAGGATAAATCCTCAGCGAAGGAAGCTGAGGTGTCCGATAAGCAATCGGGCGTGTTGTTGTTGGTGAGAAAGCGAATCCAGTACTCGCCAAGTGAGAAAGAGGGAATAACCCTTTTAGAGTTAGGGCATTGGCTAACAGGATTAATTAAAACACCCTATGAAGCATTAGAAGCATTAAAGGCGTTTGGAATGCCCAAGACGGGACAGATGATGGTAGATGGGCGAGCAGAGACTGCACAGGTGACTATAAAGAAAAGACACCTTAAAGCAAGGAATAAAGTAAAAAAGGACAGACACGAAGAGCTAACACAGGGAATAACCGGCGCTAGGGAGTTCATTAAGCATTTAAAGCACTATGAGATGGTGGGAGACCAAATAGAGGTAGTAACGACCAAGGAAGAGGCTCTAACCGTGATAGAGACCTTCAAGAAGAGAATCGCACCTAAAGCGGGAAGGAAGTAGAAAATGGGACAATATGTAGTGATTATAGTGACTAATGTAGAGGCAGAGACTGACGATATAGCCATACTAAAGGCTGAACACTCTGTTTGTCAAGACGGCGGCGGTGCGTGGCTTTGTAAGGAATTGACCTATGAAAAGGAACCTGAACAATG
>JAGMCN010000017.1 GCA_023129235.1 Caldifarciminota bacterium
TACACTTGTTTATCAATCACAGACTCTTTATTCTTGTGATGACGCCCGTATTAATGAAGCTGGTCCCGACAAGAATTATGGAACCGAGGACCGGATGTGGGCGTGCGATCACGGCTCTCCGCAGAAACAAGCGAGTTATATTGAGTTCTCTGCCCCTTTGTCCATAGAAGAAGATGCACAGAAGAAGAATTTAAATCTCCTGCAGATTACTCCAAATCCATTTACTGAGAAAACCAGTATAGAGTTTGAAGTTCGGAGTTCAGAGTTTAAAGACAAAAAACTCTCAACTCTTAACTCTTCCACAGGATCCTTCGGACAACTCTTAACTCTTAAAATTTATGATTTGACAGGACAATTGGTTAAGACTCTTTTTGACTCTAAACTTTCAACTCTTAACTCTCAACTTTCTGTAACTTGGGATGGAAAAGATGAATCTGGCAAGAAAGTTACGACAGGCATTTACTTTTGCTCTCTTGAGACAGGGAAGTTCAAGGCAACGAAGAAGCTCACAATATTGAGGTAAGAGAGTCAAGAAATAGGACCTTCCCCTTCAACCCTTAAACCCTTAACCCTTTTGTAATCTTAAATCTCTAATCTCTAATCCCCAATCTCTATCTCAAGTCTCTGTCTCTCTGCGTTCTTTGCGTCTCTGCGGTTAAGAAATCTTTATCTGTGTCAATCTGTGTGAATCTGTGGTTCCTTATTTTTTATAATCTCTAATTTGCAATCTGCAATCTTTGTGTTCTTTGTATTTCTTTGTGCCTTTGAGTCTTTGTGGTTAATTATTTATTTTCAATTCGCTCAATTCGTATAATTCGTGGTTCAAGTTTTTTCTCTGCGTCCTCTGCGGCAAATCTTTTTTCCTTGACTTTCTTGAGAGTATCTGTATTTTTATGAGAAAGGAGGAAAGATGAAGAGAGTATTTGGTTTAATTGGAATAATTGTAGGGACACAATTTATTGTGTCCTTGCCTGTAATTGCCGAGGGACCTGATACACTGTGGACTAAAACTTATGGAGGAACTGGCTATGATTGGGGCAAGTCTGTTCAAGAGTGTGCAGAAGGTGGCTTTATAATTGCAGGATATACACAGTCTTTTGGTGTTGACTCCAGTGATGTCTATCTTATAAGGACAGATGCAGATGGTGATACACTGTGGACGAAAACTTATGGCGGAACTAACCATGATTGGGGCTATTCTGTTCAGGAGTGTGCATCTGGTGGCTTTATAATTGCTGGAGTGACATGGTCTTTTGGTGCTGGCTGGGCAGATGTCTATCTTATAAGGACGGACGCAGATGGTGATACCCTATGGACTAAAACTTATGGCGGAACTAACGGTGATTTTGGCTATTCTGTTCAGGAGTGCACAGGTGGGGGATTTATAATCGCAGGAGGGACATGGTCTTTTGGTGCTGGCGATTGTGATATCTATCTTGTAAGGACAAATGCAGATGGTGATACTCTATGGACTAAAACTTATGGTGGAACTGACTCTGATTGGGGCGAGTCTGTTCAAGAGTGTGCAAACGGGGGCTTTATAATTGCAGGAGAGACAAAGTCTTTTGGTGCTGGCTCTTGGGATGTCTATCTTATAAGGACTAATGCAGATGGAGACACTTTGTGGACACAAACTTATGGTGGAACTGACTATGATTATGGCGAGTCTGTTCAAGAGTGTGCAAACGGGGGCTTTATAATTGCAGGAACGACAAGGTCTTTTGGTGCTGGCTCTTGGGATGTCTATCTTATAAGGACAGATACTGATGGTGATACCTTGTGGACAAAAACTTATGGTGGAAGTAGTGGTGATTGGGGCTATTCTGTTCAGGAGTGTGCAGAAGGGGGATTTATAATCGCAGGAACAACATGGTCTCGTTTTGATGATGTCTATCTTATAAGGACTAATGCAGATGGAGATACTTTATGGATAAAAACTTATGGTGGAGGAGGTTCTGATTATGGCTATTCTGTTCAGGAGTGTGCAAGCGGGGGCTTTATAATTGCAGGAGAGACAGTGTTTGGTGCTGGCTATACTGATGTCTATCTTATAAGGACTTCTGAGACAGGAGTGGAGGAAGAGACAGGCAATAGGCATAAGGCAATAGGCATTAGTTTAGAGGTATATCCGAATCCGTGTTTTGGGAAGGCAGTTATCCATTATACGTGTCCGTTTTCCGTGTCCGGACACGAACCACGAACACGAATCACGATTTATGATATATCAGGAAGACTGGTCAAGACGATTTATTCTGGGACTCAGGAAAAGGGCTATCATACAATCAATGTAGGGGCGTCCCACGATACGCCCACAGGCATCTACTTCATTAGATTAGAGGCAGGCAAGTTCAGGAAGACGAAGAAGCTCACAATATTAAGATAAGAGAGCCAAGAAATAGGACCTCAACCTTCAACCCTTAAACTCTTCAACTCTTCAACTCTTCAACTCTTAAACCCTTCAACTCTTAAACTCTTAAACCCTTAAACCCTTAAACCCTTAAACTCTTAAACTCTTAAACCCTTCAACCCTTAAACCTTTCAACCCTTAAACTCTTAAACTCTTAAACCCTTAATCTTGTAATCTGTAATCTACAATCTTTAATCTCTAATTTGTATTTCTTTGTGCCTTTGTGTCTTTGTGGTTAATCTTTTCTGTAATCTGCAATTTATAATCCTCAACAAACTTTTTATTGATTTTAATTTTGAATTATCCTGTTTTTTAGTGTTAATCTGCGTCCAAAAATACCAAAGCAATTTGTAATCTTCAATCTCTGATTTGTATTTCTTTGAGACTTTGTGTCTTTGTGGTTAATCTTTTTTGTAATCCGCAATCCTCAATAAACTTTTTATGGTTTTTTTGTCATTTTTTCCTTGACAAATTATCATTTCGCAGTATAATATTAGTGATAAAACTTAAAATCTCAGTGTCCATCTGTGGTTTCAAGGTAATTTGGATTTTGGATTTTGTTTAGAATTTAGTGCTTCGGATTTAGAATTTTAAATATAGGGGGTGTGTTATGGCGAGAGTACTTTTGAGTGGCTTGATTCAATCCATAAAGGGGAGGGTGGGGGACAAGGTGTTTTTTGTTCTCAATGGCAGACACTATGTGAGGCAGGCACCTACTAAGATGAGAAACCCCAATACCCCAAGGCAGAGAAAGGTTCTTAGCTTATTTTGGAAAGAATTGGAACTACCTCACTGATACTGAACAATGCTTATGGGAGCAATATGCTAAGATGTTCAGGCATAGGATGAATCCATCTACCGTCCGGGCGTCCGGTGGGTTAATTGAAAATAATAAACCACAATATGTCACGGGGATAGCCGCATATAATGGGATAAATATGTTATTATATGTTTGCGACCTTCAAGAACGCAGAGTCCCTCCTCTCTCTAAGAATAAACCTCCTACCACAAACACGAATCTCGGAGAGGTAAAGACAAAAATCTCCACTGATGGAAAGATTCGGTTCAAGATTTGGTTGCCTTACGAGTATCCTGAAAAATGTATCTCACAGATATGGATGATGAAAGCTTCTAAAGGGTGCAGACCCTATCTCGCTCTTACATCTGTGGTTTCTACTACACCTAAGGAAATTACCATAGAAACTGTCAGGGGTAGAATAAAGGGGAAAACGAGGGATGTTAAATTAACTCAGGCTACTCCCGGTGCAGTAAAGCTCCAGATGAGGACAATAGCGGAAAATGGACTTACTTCTATGCCCAGCGCAGTTCATAGAATTAGACTGGAAAGATTTTAAACCCTTAAACCCTTAAACTCTTAAACTCTTAAACTCTTGTTATAATTTTCTTTTCTCTGTGTTCTTCGTGTCTTTGTGTCTTTGTGGTGAAATCTTTTTTCCTTGACTTTCTTGAGAGTATCTGTATTTTTGTGAGAAAGAAAGATGCGTAATTTGTTGAGAGTATGGGCTTTCGTAGGGACACAATTTATCGTGTCCTTGCCTGCAATTGCTGATGCACCTGATACCCTATGGACTAAAACTTATGGTGGAACTGAATGGGATGAGGGCTCTTCTGTTCAGGAGTGTGCATCGGGGGGCTTTATAATCACAGGAGGGACATCTTCTTTTGGTGCTGGCGGAGGTGATGTCTATCTTATAAGGACTAAGGCAGATGGAGATACATTGTGGACTAAAACTTACGGCGGAACTAACGAGGATTATGGTCATTCTGTTCAGGAGTGTGCAAATGGGGACTTTATAATCGCAGGAAAGACAGAGTCTTTTGGTGCTATCTCTGGTGATGTCTATCTTATAAGGACAAATGCTGATGGAGATACATTGTGGACTAAAACTTATGGCGGAACTTATGGTGGTAATTGTGGCTATTCTGTTCAAGAGTGTGCAGATAGCGGCTTTATAATTGCAGGAGGGTCCTTTGCTGGCTGCTCTGATGGTGTCTATCTTATAAGGACGGATGCAGATGGTGATACGCTGTGGACTAAAACTTATGGTGGTAATTGTGGCTATTCTGTTCAAGAGTGTGCCCCGACAAAATCGGGACAGGCATCCGGAGGGTTTATAATCGCAGGAAGGTCAACTTTTGGTGCTGGCTCTTATGATGTCTATCTTATAAGGACAGATGCAAATGGTGATACTCTGTGGACAAGAACTTATGGCGGAACTGGCTATGATGCTGGCGGGTCTGTTCAGGAGTGTGCAGATAGTGGTTTTATAATCGCAGGAGGGACAATGTCTTTTGGTGCTGGCAAGCGGGATGTCTATCTTATAAGGACTAATTCAGATGGGGATACCCTATGGACAAAAACTTATGGCGGAACTAACGATGATTTTGGCTATTCTGTTCAGGAGTGTGATGAAGAGGGCTTTATAATTGCAGGACGGACAGAGTCTTTTGGTGCTGGCGGTGATGTCTATCTTATAAGGACAGATGCAGATGGTGATACTCTATGGACTAAAACTTATGGCGGAACTAACTATAATTGGGGCTATTCTGTTCAACAATGTGCAGATGGGGGCTTTATAATCGCAGGATCTACAAATTCTTTTGGTGCTGGCGAATGTGATGTCTATCTTATAAGGGTTTCTGAGACAGGAGTGGAGGAAGAGACAGGCAATAGGCATAAGGCAATAGGCATTAGTTTAGAGATATATCCGAATCCTTCGTTTGGAAATGCTGTGATTAAATATGGGTTGCCAGAAAAGGCATCTATAACTTTAGGGCTTTATGACATATCAGGTAGGTTAGTTAAGACGCTTTATTCTGGGACTCAGGAAAAAGGTTATCACAAAGTTAATGTAAGGGCGTCTCACGATACGCCCACAGGCATCTACTTCATTAGATTAGAGGCAGGTAAGTTCAGGAAGACGAAGAAGCTCACAATATTGAGATAAGAGAGCCAAGAAATAGGACCTTCCCCTTCAACTCTTCAACCCTTCAACTCTTCAACCCTTCAACCCTCCAACCCTCCAACTCTTAAACCCTTAAACTCTTCAACTCTTAAACCCTTAAACCTTTAATCTTGTAATCTGTAATCTCTTAATTCTCTGTGCTCTTTGTGGTTTAATTTTTCTTGGGGTTACCGCATTAATATAAGTTTTGTGGTTTTACGGTGCTTCTCGTTTGATAAGATGCAGAAATATACTCCCGGAGATACCCGATTACCCTTATCATTTTTGCTATCCCAGATTATTTCGTTACTCGTTACCCGTAAATTGTTAATTGGGAAAGACTTGACCAATCGCCCTGCCAAGTCATAAATCTTCAAAGATACCTGACATCTGGCATCTGGTATCTGACATCTGATTTCTGTCCTTCGAGTAAATGGATTTGGATAAACTCTTAACTCTAAACTCTCGACTCTTAACTTTCCCTTTTCCTCCACACCTACAATGGAATCCATAAACATTCCGTATATATCAAAGTCTCCGTTTCTATCGTCTGCCCAGACAAGAAGAAGTTTATCTCCTCCACTCGTAATAGAGGGCTGAATCTTATTTGACACACCCGGCAAATAAGAAGATGAACCAATTTCTCCAAGTGTATCTATCTCAATCCCATATAAGCGGTCCCATCCACTTTTTGAAGCCTGCCACACTGCAAAAAACTTTCCATCCTTACATACGCAGGTAGGATATATCTGCCTAACAGAATCCCCATTATCTATTATTGTAGGAAATGAGTTTATTGGTGTCCCACTATCTGAAAGCACATCAAACCAGATTTTAGAATCTCTCCATTCTCCTGTCTCTGAAATAAGCAAATAACGACTGCCACTCCACGCAAGTTCTTTACTTCTTGGCGAGTAACATCCCCTAATGATGTCACTGAACATTCCCGGCGGAAACTCTTTATCACCTCGTATTTTAAATGCAAGCGTATCAATCTCTTGCCATGCTAAACTATCCTCAATAAAATTCCCTGCCACTCCATCCACGAATGTATCGCAGGGATTACCAGTCCAAACTGCAAGAAACTTCTCGCCGTCCCAGATTCCTGTTATTGCCCCTGACTGAAATGTTGGAACATTTGCAATATCAACAACACTATCTTTTTCTAATCCGAATATTCCGCAACAGGCATGGCAACAAAATCCAACGCAGAAGCCATATTCTGCAAACAGGAAAAAGTGATTTTCCCCAAATACAGGTATTCCTATATAATAAAATAACTCTCTATCAAAATAACTATATCCCTCTATTTCTTCTCCCCATATAAAATATCCAGTATTTGTATTATATACCTTGAACTCAATATCACTGGCATCGTCAGGATCCCAGTGTCGCCATGGCTTGTTCCATGCAACACAGAATTCAGTATCTCCAGTTGCAATAAAGGGAAGGATACCATAACCACAAAGGGTATGAGTCTCTACTTGTCCATTAGGAGCAACTCTTGCTTTGCAGATTTCGGAGAGAGCAAGCATAAGAGTATCCTCATCAGTCCAGACTACCCAGAAGTTTGTGCCGTCCCAGACTACATCAGGATTTAATTGGTCTCCTGTGGCAATAGAAATAGGAAATTCCTCATAGGAAGCCCCATAAACAGGAGAAGTCTGGCTAAATCCTACGAGCAATATTCCCACCCCAATAAAATATCTCATTTTATATAATTTACTACATTTTACCAAAAAGTCAAGTGGAATCTTTTTTTAACCACAGAGAATACAGAGAACTAAATTACAGTCTCAAATATTAAAATATTTCTGAAAAACTATTACGAAAACATGGAAGGACGAAATCTGTTGACAATAAAAAAGTAAAAACTTTCGTGGTTTCTAAATTTCTTGACTTTCGTGATAAAAAATCTTATGATGGAAGAGAATCTGCAATCTTTAAATCTTGAATCTTTTAATTCTCTGTGCCCTCTGCGGTTCCAAGATTTACAGTTTGCTCTTTACCGTCTTTTCTACCTTCTCGGTGAGGGTCTTTATTTCTCGCATAAGCTCATCGCTTTCCTTCTGCACCTGAGCTTTGAACTCCTCATCTTTTATACTACCCAGGTTTATAAGAACATTATACAATGCTCCTTGAGACGCTGCTTGCGCCTGAATTGCCGCTACTCCTGCATCAGACACAGAATTTACATTCCCTTTCTCTGCACAAACAACTGCAAGTTCAAGCATCTTCTTTGACTGCCGAATTACTTCAAGCGGCACTTCGGTTGCTCCTTTCAAAGCTACCTGAATCTCCTGTCTCCGCTTTTGCTTTTCTTCATCGGTTTCCTTTGGCAATTTATAACCTGCCATAACACGATTAAACGCATCTTCATCCTCTTCAACAAGTGCAAGGAACTTCTCTTTAAGTCCACTTGCCTCATCCAAAGTTCGCTTCATCGCATCTTCCACTTCTTTATACTTCTCTTTTCCAATTGTAAGCTCACAAACCATACACACAAGAGCCGCACCAAGTGCCCCGGATAATGCAGATGCACTTCCTCCTCCCGGAGTAGGTGATTTACTGGCAAGCTCGGTTATAAACTTCCTTGGCAAGGTCTCTTCCTGAGGTCGCACCTCTTCGCCCCAGACTTTCTTTTCAAGTATCTGGTCAGATGAAAAATCCTCAAGCTGTAAATACCAATCAGCTGTATCAATCAATGCCTGCAAAGGAGTTACCCCAACTATCTCTGACCCAATGACTGGTACCCCATATCTCTCTGCTTCTCGCTTTACAAACTCGAATGCCCGAAACAGTGGAGTCATTTTGTAATTCGTCATATTTATAGATACTTGCACGATATTCCGTTCACTTATCTCGAATCCGAGTGCTTTCGCATAAGTGAACCCTCCGTGTTTTCCTCTAAGTGCACGAGCTATCTTTTTTGCTACATTAAGATTGTTAGTCCCAAGGTCCACATTATATGCAATTAGATATTCCCTTGCTCCAACAACTGTTGCTCCTGCTGATTCGTGCAATTCAGAGGGCCCAAAATCTGGTGCACGCGATGGGTCAGTTTTTACTATTTCTCTTAATCCCTCAAACTCCCCTTTCCTAATGACTGCAAGATTCTGACGCTCAGGACGAGTTGCTGCTTCCTCGTATAAATAAGTCGGAATATTTAACTTCTCTGCAATCTCTTGAGCAAGCGAACGAGCAAGTTCCACACACTCTTTCATTGAGATGTCCGATATTGGAACAAACGGGATTACATCAGTTGCTCCCATACGCGGATGCTCTCCCTTATGCTTACGCAAATCTATAAGCTCTTTGGCTTTCTTGCAGGCATTAAACGCCGCCTGTTTACACGCTTCCGGCTCACCCACAAATGTAATTACTGCACGATTGTGGTCTGCATTCATTTGACGGTCAGTGAGTTTTACTCCTGAGACTTTTGTAATTTCAGCCACTATTTTATCTATAACTTCTGTATTTCTCCCATCAGAGAAATTCGGTATACATTCAACTAACCCTGCCATCTTTACCTCCTCCTTTTTTAAATCCTAACTCCTAAATTATTAGCACGCAGATATTCACACTTGTCCCGACTTGACGGGAAATAGAATAGATTTTCACTGATGCAGTTATTTCTCTGTGTCTATCCTTTCAATCTGTGAAATCTGTGTGCAAATGTTTTTAAATTTTTCGTGATTTCGTCTTTCCTTGCCTTCGTGATGATTTTTTGAATTTTTAGACACACTCTTGGTCATTTGAATTTGTTTAGAATTTAGAATTTAGAGTTTTTCTCACTAAAGTGGTGCTCCACCAAGTTTAATAGAGTGTTCTCCAAATAACTTTTTAACCTTCGAGAAAAGTGCTCGCTTGGGATTTACCTTAAGTTTGGTTCTTAATACTATTTTGTCGTGATTCTCACTCAAAAGATGCAAAAATACTGTGCAGTCTCCTGCATCATCCTCTAATATTTTATGCAGTTCTTTCAAAATGTCCTGTTCTAACCCTAAAATCCTTATCTGAATGTCAACCCACTTAACTAAATCTTTTCTCACAGTAGAAAGTGAAGTGATTTTCAAAGCTCTGATAGAATTTTCTTCGTTTCTATGCGATATTCTACCTTTTACCAGAACTCCTTCTTCAAGCTCAATTTTCTCAGGTTTAATTACATCACTAAATAGGACAACATCTACACTCCCGCTAAGGTCTTCAACCTTGAGAAATGTGATGTCTTTGTCTCTTAAGTATTTCTTTCTCACCACTATTCCACCAATCACAGTTTCTTCGTTAGGTGATTTGCCACTTATTTCTTCTACCGATGCATTAGTGAAAGCTCTGAGTTCATCTTCGTATCTCTCAAGTGGATGGCTTGAGAAATAAAACCCGAAAGTTTCTCTTTCCCAGGAAAGTAATTCTGCAGGTCCTACTTCCTCCTCTTCCTGCGTTGGTTCTTTACCTTTAAATAGTCCGAGTTGAGAAGAGTCTTTCTCGTTTAACTGTCGCAAAAGTCTCTTGCGTTTTGAGTCAAATTGGTCAAAAGCTCCTACTTTTATGAGACTTTCACAAGCTTTGTGGTTAAGTGTAGTCCTTGAGAGAAAATCACTGAATGATTTAAAAGGTCTTTTTTCAAGGCATTCTGAAGCAGCTTTCTTGCCAAGACTCTTTATAGCAGAAAGTCCATATCTTATACTCTTGTCTTCTGTAATAAAATCAACTTCAGAGGAATTTATATCCGGCGGCAAAATAGGAATCTTAAGTCTCCGACATTCATCTATAAGTAATTTTATGCGGTCTGTATCTCCGGATTCACTGGTTAATGTGCTTGCCATAAATTCTATAGTGTGGTTTGCTTTAAGCCAGGCTGTCTGATAAGAAAGCATAGCATACCCTGCAGAATGGGATTTGTTGAACCCATATCCTGCAAAAGGAATCATCAATTCAAATATCTCGTTGGCTATCTTTTCAGATACTTTATTCTTAATAGCTCCATCAATAAACGATTTGCGCTTCTCATTCAACAGAACACGAATCTTCTTGCCCATAGCTCTTCTCAAAATATCAGCTTCTCCAAGACTGAATCCAGAAACCCGAGAAGCTATTTGCATTACCTGATCTTGATAAAGTATTACGCCATAGGTTTCTTTTAAAATGGGCTCAAGTAAAGGATGGAGATAAGTTATTTTTTCCTCTCCATGCCTCCGACGGATAAAGCTATCTTTTGTCAACCCACCAAGAGGTCCTGGTCTATAAAGAGCAAGAATCGCCATTATGTCTTTAAAAGATTCTGGCCGTAGCTTACGCAGTATATCTCTCATTCCTTCTGATTCAAGTTGAAACACTCCAACAGTAGTTCCTTTCTTAAGTAAATTAAAAGCTCGTGCATCACCCTCTGGTATTTCTTTTATGTCAAGTTTCTTTAAAGTATTATCGATAACTGCAAGAGTACGTAAGCCAAGAATATCTATTTTGGGAATTCCTATGAGTTCAAGGGATTTCATTGAATATTGTGTTAAAACAGCACCTTCGCTGGACTTGAATAATGGGACAAAATCAATAAGTTTGCCTGGAGCAATTGCTACTCCAGCTGCATGAGTTGATGCATGCCGTGATATACCTTCAACCCTTTTTGCAATTTCTACAACTTTTCCCAGTTCTGGATAAGCATTCACGGCCTCTTTAAACTCGGGTAATTCAGTTGCTTCTTCAATTGAAGAACCAACGCCAAAGGGAATAGCTTTTGCCAGTCTATCAGCTACTGGATATGGAACTTTAAGAACTCTCGCAACATCTCTAATCGCAGCTCTTGCTGCCATTGTCCCGAAAGTAATAATCTGACAAACTGATTCTTCACCATATTGTTTCTTGATATATTCTATCACCTCGTCTCTCCGTTTATCACAAAAGTCTATATCTATATCAGGTGGTGAGACTCTCTCAGGGTTTAAAAAACGTTCAAATATAAGGCCATGACGCAAAGGATCAATTCTTGTTATCCCGAGACAGTAACATACAAGACTACCTGCTGTACTCCCTCTTCCAGGGCCAACTGGAATATCTTTCTTTCTCGCCGAGTCTATTATATCTTTAACTATAAGGAAGTAAGCAGAATAACCTGTGCGTTTCACAGTATCAATTTCGTATTTGAATCTCTCTAATATCTCTGCAGTAGGTTCTGGATACTTAAGTTTAAGTCCATCAGCAGCAAGATTCTCTAAATATTCATCAGCTGAGGTATATCCTTCAGGAATAGGAAACTTCGGAATCTTTATTCGCGTTGGGTCTAATTCCAAACTCAAATTACATCGTTCAGCTATACGGATAGTGTTTTCTATGGCTTCAGGGTGGTCTGAAAAGAGAGCAATCATCTCATCAGGGGGTTTAAAATAAAGCTCTTTAGATTCAAATTTCAATCTTTTTTCATCGTCCAAATCCCGACGAGTTTGGAGACATAACAGAATATCATGAGCTTCTATATCTTCTTGTGAAAGATAATGGCAATCATTTGTGGCAACCAAAGGAATGTCAAGTTCATCTGATAACTTTATAAGTTCAGCATCTACGAAGTCATTACCCTGTAACCCAAGTCTCATAAGCTCAAGGTAAAAATTCCCTTCGCCAAAGATTTCCTGATATTCTTCTGCTAACTTTTTTGCTCGCTTCAGGTCTCCTTTCCTAATCCAGTAAGGGATTTCTCCCTTCAAGCAACCAGACAACCCAATAAGTCCACCTGCGTGTTTTTTCAAGACTTCCTTATCAATTCGGGGTTTATAATAGAAACCCTCTAGGTAAGCAATACTTGAAAGATACATAAGATTTTTGTATCCTTCTTCATTTTTTACAAGGAGGGTCAGATGAAACGAAGAAACGCCTTCTACAGTTGCTCTTTCAGTGAGAGCCCCAGGAGCAATATAAGCTTCTTCTCCTATAATTGGTTTTATTCCAGCTGATTCCATAGTGCGATAAAATTCAATGGCACCAAATATATTTCCATGGTCTGTAATTGCAAGTGCTGGAAGCTCATATTCTTTAGCAAGCTCCGCAAGTTTACTTATCTTGCACATTCCGTCAAGGAGACTGTAGTCTGTGTGGACATGCAGATGAACAAA